>CAYQNV010000125.1:0-38242 GCA_964418975.1 uncultured bacterium
GTCACGGCATTGACCACCTTCTTGCGCAGATCCTCCTGCGCGACGGCAGGAAGCGAGCGAGCATCACGCGTCGTCGTCGTCATGGGCGCGAACCTACCCCGCGCCCGCCGCTAAGTCAAGTATTTTATGCTCTGGTTAGTACTTCCCCGTGGCGCTCGCGGCCAAGTGGCCGCTCGGGTTTCTCGGGGCTCTCGCGTTGCTCGCGCTTTACGCCGCGCTCCGGCGCCCGCGCACACGGCGCATGCTGTGGCCGCTGGCCACGGCGTTCCTGTTCCTGTGGATCGGCATGTTCGTGGGCCGGCTGGGCATCGGCATCCGTTACGTGTTCCCCGCGGTGCCCGCGCTCGCCGTCTGCCTCGGCGCACTCGCCGCCGGCCGCCGCGGCGACTCCGCCTGGTGGCGACATGCGGTCGTGGCGCTGGCCGCCGTGCAGGCGCTCGAGGCGTGCGCACAGGCGCCGTGGCACCTGTCGTTCTACAACGCGATCGCCGGTGGCCCGGCGAAGGGCCAGTGGATCGTGAACGACTCCAACCTGGACTGGGGCCAGGGCCTGATCGCATTGCGCGAGGAACTCGCCCGCCGCGGCATCCAGCGGGTGCACCTCGCCTACCACGGCACCGCGGAGCCGTCGGTCTACGGCATCGACTACGTGGCGTTTCGTGGCGGCACGCCGGGGCCCGAGAGCGACTGGCTCGCCGTGAGCAGCTTCTACTACGTGGGGCTGTCCCAGCGGATGATGCTGCGCGAGGGGCGCACGGCGGAGTCGTTGCAGCTGGACTTCCGACCGCTGTGGCGACGCCGACCCGAGGCCATGCCGGCGGGGTGCATGCTGCTCTACAAGCTGCGCTGACCTCGCGGCCCCGCCTGGCTCAGTGCCGGAAGTTGCCCTTGAACCACTGCAGCCCCCACGCGCCCACCAGCACACCCCACGTTGTGAGCAATGCCACCACTGGCAGCGGCGCGCGCGCCGCGCCGAACGAAGCGGCGAGCAACGCCAGCGCGATGCCGTCCAGGGCGAAGCGCTGGCCGAACTGCACCCAGCCGTCGTTGTAGTAGAGCAGCGACGGCGCGGAGATGAGCGCGAAGCTGGCGAGTGCGAACCACTCCAGTCGCCCGACGTTGCGCGGCCAGAGCGCGAACAGCAGGTAGGGCGTGGTGAGCAGCAGGCTCATGCCATGCGCGTCGGGCACCAACGAGTGGCCGTTCCAGGACGGCGGGCGGAGCAGCCAGCCGTAGAGGTTCTGCGGCAGGAAATGCAGCGAGAAGCGGCCGTACTGCTGGACCAGCGCTTCGAACTCGCCGCCCATCAGGATGTAGTGATAGCCGGCGTCGGTGGGACTGCCGAAGCGCGCCTGGTTGTAGACCGCGTGCAGCGCCGCCGCGACCACGATGGGCAGCACGAGCGCCAGCCAGTGCGCCCGGCCCATGGCCGCGGCCTCGGGCTCGCGCTGGCGTCGCGACCACAAGAGCCACGCCGCGAACGGCGCGGCGAGCGTGGTGGTGGACCGCGTGAGCACGGTGAGCCCGAGGAAGATACCGGTGGCGAGCGGGCGGCCCGAGGCCGCGGCGAGCAGTGCGAACACCTGAAGCACGGTGGCGGTGATCTGGGCGTGTAGCCACACGTTGCCCATCGCGGCGCCGTAGTGGAGTGCCGTGCCCAGAGCGAATGTGAGCGTTACGCACGCCATCCGCACCCGGTCCCTCGTGCCGTGCAGGCGTGCCACGAGCGAATGAAACGCCCACACGCCCGCCAGCGCCGTGAGCGCCAGCACCAGCACGTCCGGCGTCTCGCGCGCGAACAGCGGCACCAGTGGCAGCAACAACAGCGCCGGGAACGGGCCGAACACCACGTAGAGCCTCTCGCCCACCACCGCCATGTCGCCCGCGTCGTTCGGAACGCGGGCCAGGTGCAGTTGGCCCTGCAGCCACGCGTCCGCGAGGTAGGTGTAGTGCGCCCAATGGGACGAGCGCCACAGCGTGCCCGAGCCGAACCACCAGAACGCGAACACCGCCGCTAGCAGGAGCCAGGGGATCGGCAAGCGCGGACGTCGCGCGGCGGGGGACGATGGCTTGGCCATTGCGGCGGAATATAGCGGGCGCGATGAAGTGCGGCACACGGCGGGCAAGCCCGTAGGTGCTTCACCGCCCGCCCATGCGCGTGTACGCTCCCGCGCTCATGTCCGCACCCATCGTCTCCCTGCGCGACATCACGCGCCGCTTCGGCCCGGTGCTCGCCAACGATCGCGTGTCGCTCGAGCTCCACCCGGGCGAGGTGCACGCGCTCGTGGGCGAGAACGGCGCGGGCAAGAGCACGCTCATGAAGGTGCTCTACGGCATGTACCCGCCGCAGTCGGGTGAGATCGCGGTCGAGGGCCGCCCGGTGCGCATCGCCTCGCCAGCCGATGCCATGCGGCTGGGACTCGGCATGGTGCACCAGCACTTCCTGCTCGTGGATACGCTCACCGTGGCGGAGAACGTGGTGCTGGGGCGCGAACCCGGCGCATCCTCGGGATGGCTTCCCCGCGCACTGCGTTCGTTCGCGCCGGCCACGGCCGAGCGACAGGTCGCGGAACTGGCCGCGCGCTATCACCTGCCCATCGATCCGCACGCGCGCGTGGCGGACCTGTCGGTGGGCGAGCAGCAGCGCGTGGAGATCCTGAAAGTGCTCTACCGCCGAGCGCGCGTGCTGATCCTGGACGAGCCCACCGCCGTGCTCACGCCGCAGGAGGTGGACGAGTTGTTCGGCGTGCTGCGCGAGTTGCGCGACGCCGGCACCGCCATCGTGCTCATCACGCACAAGCTGGCCGAGGTGCGCTCGCTTGCCGACCGTGTCACGGTGATGCGCGCGGGTCGCGTGGTGGGTGGCGGTGCGGCTGGCACGTTCACGATAGAGCGCATGGCCGAGTTGATGGTGGGCCACGTGCCACCCCCGCTCGACCAGCGCCTGGTGCGCGCGCCGGGAGCGGCTGTGTTGGAAGCACGCGACCTGGTGGTGCACGACGCGCGCGGCCTGCCGGCGGTGCGCGGCGTGTCGCTGGACGTGGGCGCGGGCGAGATCGTGGGCGTGGCGGGCGTGGAAGGGAACGGCCAGCACGAGCTGGTCGAATGCCTCGCCGGGCTGCGCGCGGCACGCACCGGAAGCGTGCGCATCGCCGGCCTCGATGTGACCGGACGCGGCGCCAAGGCGCACGCCGAGGCGGGCTTGGCGCATATTCCAGCCGACCGGCTGCGCCGCGGGCTCGTGGGCGAGATGACCTCGGCCGAGAACCTCGTGCTCGGCCGGCAGCGAGAGGCCGCCCACGGCGCCTGGCTCGGCGGCCCCACGCTCGCGGAGCGCGCGCGCGCGCCGCTCGCCGAATTCGACGTGCGGCCGGCCGAGCCCGGCATGCGCGCGGGTCGGCTCTCGGGCGGCAACCAGCAGAAGCTGGTGGCGGCGCGCGAACTCACGCGCACGGCGCGCGCGCTGATCGCCGCGCATCCGACGCGCGGCGTGGACCTGGGCGCGGTTGACGCTTTGCACCGCCGGCTGCTCGCGGCGCGCGACGCGGGCCTCGGAGTACTGCTCGTTTCGAGCGAACTATCCGAGATCCTGGCGCTCGCCGATCGCATCGTGGTGTTGACGGGCGGACGCATCGTGCACGAGACCACGCCGGCCGCCACGGACGAACGCACGCTGGGGTTGTGGATGACGGGGCGGGCGACGCTGATTGATTCGCCGTTCGAGCTTTCGCGGCCTCCGGCCGCGGGCGGGCCGGAGGCCCGCCGAGGCTCCAACGCGCCGCCCGAGACCCGCGCCTGATGATGCCTCCGCGCCCGCGCGTCTCCCTCACCGCGTTCGCGCCTTTCGCGGCGGTGGTGCTCGCGCTCGTGGCGGGGGGCGTGTTGATCGCGGCGGTTGGGCAATCGCCGTTCGAGGTGTACGGCATGCTCGTCCAGCAAGCGCTGGGCACGGGCTACGGCGTGGGACAGACGCTGTTCAAGGCCACGCCGCTGGTGTTCGCCGGTCTCGCCGTGGCGCTGGCGTTCCGCGCCGGGCTCTTCAACGTGGGCGTCGAAGGCCAGATGTACCTGGGTGGATTCGCCGCGGCGCTGGTGGGTGCCTACGCGCCACTGCCCGGCCCTTTGCTGCTGCTCGCAGCGATGCTCGCAGCGGCACTCGCGGGTGCGGCGTGGGGTGCGGTGCCCGGGGCGCTCAAGGCGCGCTTCGGGTCGCACGAGGTCATCAACACGATCATGCTCAACTTCATCTCGTTCGCGCTGGTGTCGTGGTGGGGCCGCACGCTGTTCGTGCCCGCCACGGTGCGCACGCGCGAGGTGGCCGAGGCGGCGTGGGTGCCGCGGCTGGATGTGCTGTTGCCGTGGCTCAAGGGTTCGCCCGTCAACTTCACGCTCGCGCTGGGACTGGCGCTCGCGGCAGGCCTCGGGGTGTTCCTGTTCCGCACCAGGCCCGGCTACGAATGGCGCGTGCTGGGCCTGAACCCGGGCGCCGCGGAGTACGCCGGCGTGCGCACGGGTCGCGCGCAGGTGCTGGCGTTCGCGCTCTCCGGCGCGCTCGCCGGGCTCGGGGGCACCAGCTTCGTGCTGGGTTACAAGCACTGGTTCGAGATGGACTTCACCGCGGGCGCCGGGTTCATGGGCATCGCCGTGGCGTTGATCGGCCGCAACCATCCGCTGGGCGTGCTCGTGGCGGCAGTGTTCTTCGGCGCGCTCGCCTACGGCGGGCTGGTGGTGAACCAACGCGTGCCGAGCGACCTGGTGAACGTGCTGCGCGCGCTGGTGATCCTGTTCGCCATCAGCGCCTATGCGCTGTTCGATCGTTGGGCGAGGCGGAGGCCCGCATGAGCGACATGCCCGCGCTGTTGTTCGCCGCCGCCAGCCTGCGCATCACCGTGCCCTACGCGCTGGCCGCCATGGGCGGCGCATTCAGCGAGCGCGGCGGCGTGGTGTGCCTGGCGCTCGAGGGCATCATGCTGCACGGCGCGCTCGCCTACGTGTTGGGCGCCTGGTACCTGCACGACCCGTGGCTGGCACTGCTGTGTGCGGTGCTCGCGGGCGTGGCCACCGCCGCGCTGCACGCACTGGTCACGGTGGCATTCCGCGCCGACCAGATCACCAGCGGCATCGGCCTGAACCTGCTGGCCGCGGGACTCACGCGCTTCGTGTTGGTGACGGTGTTCCACTCGTCGTCGAACTCGCCGCGCGTCCCGGGGCTGCCCGACCTGCCCATCGGACCGCTGGTACTCCTGCCGGCGCTGGGACCGCTGCTCGCTACGCCGCTCGTCACGTTGACGCTGCTGCTGGTGCCCGCGTCGGTGTGGGTGCTCTACCGCTCGCGGTTCGGGCTGAGGCTGCGCGCCACCGGCGAGCAGCCGGCCGCGAGTGCCGCGCTCGGACTGTCGGTGGCGCGCCTGCGCGTGTCGGGCGTGCTGCTGTGTGGCGCGTTCTCGGGCCTGGCCGGCGCGTGGCTCGCGAGCGAGCAGCACTCGTTCACCGACGGCATGACCGGCGGCCGCGGCTACATCGCGCTTGCCGCGATGATCGTGGGCAAGTGGCACCCGGCGGGAGCGGCCGCGGCGTGCCTGTTGTTCGGCGCCACCGAAGCCGCGCAGATCGCGCTCCAGGGCAGCGGGTTCCCGACCGCGCTCTTGCAGGCCCTGCCCTACGCGGTCACCATGCTCGCCCTTGCCGGCTTCATCGGGCGCGCCACGCCGCCGCGCGCGCTCGGCACCCCCTACGACCCCGAGGAAGCATGAGCGTCACGCCGACACGCCCCACCCTTCCCACCGATGACCTCGAGGGGCGCGTCGCCGAGACGGTGGCCGAGATCCGCAGCCACACACTGCTCGTGCCGAGAGTCGGCCTCACGCTCGGCTCCGGCCTGGGCGGCGTGGTGGACGCCATCCCCGGCGCGCAGATGTTCGCCACGCGCGAGCTGCCGAACTGGCCGCCGTCCACGGTGCCGGGCCACGCCGGCCGCTTGGCGCTCGGCACGTGGTGCGGTGTGCCCGTGGTCGCGCTCTCGGGGCGCAGCCATCGCTACGAGGGTTACACGCTCGACCGCGTCACGTTCGCCGTGCGCGTCATGCATGCATTGGGCGCACGCACGATGATCTTCACCAATGCGGTGGGCGCCATCCACCCCGAGTTGCGGCCGGCCGACGTCGTGCTGGCGACCGGGCACTTGAACTTCATCGGCAAGCGCGGGTTGTTCACACGCGATGAGCTGCGCGAGCGCCGCGCCGGCCGACGCGTGGCGGATCCTTACTCGCCGCGCTTGCGCACAGCGCTTCTCCTCGCGGCTGCCGAAGCGAATGTAAAAGTGCACCAGGGCGTGCTCATGGGCGGGCACGGCCCGACGTACGAGACCGCCGCCGAGGTGCGCATGGCGGGGGCACTCGGCGCGGATGTGGCGTGCATGAGCACGGTGCACGAGGTCACGCTCGCCGCACAGCTCGACTGCGAGGCGGCGAGTCTCTCGTGCGTGACCAATCGCGCCACGGGGCTCTCGGCCACTCCACTCACGCACGCCGAGGTCACCGAGGTGGCCGACCAGGTCGCGGGAAAACTCCGCGCCGTGCTCGAGCAGTTCCTGGTCGCCGAGGCGGGCAGGGGCTAGACGGACGGTCGGGCCCGGGTCATACCATCGTCCATGCCCACACCGCGCTCTCGACGGGCCCGCTTCTTGACATTCACGTAACAGGTTGTGCCCCAAGGGGCTTCGCGGACCCTCCGAGCGCGGCGTCCGTCAGAAAAAACACGCTGGACCGGCGGCCCAGCATGTATAGTCGTTTGTATTCGAGGACCGGGATCTCCCCAGCGGAGGCCACTCGTGAATCTGTCTCGTCCATTGCAGTTGTTGGTCGTCCTGGCTGCCACCGCGCTGCTCGCGCCTGCGGCCAGCGCAGCGTCACGCTGCGCCGACGATCCCGAGCGCTGCGTCGAACGCGGCGCGTCGGTGTCACGGCCGAGCACGCGAGTCGTGACCGCCGCACCGACGGCGACGATCCAACCGGCGACCGCTCCGACCGCACGCAAGCTGGCGTCGGTGCGCAAGCCCGTTGCCAAGCCCGCGCGTGTCGCGCCCCGCAGCACGCCGCCCACACCCGGCATGGGCATGCTGCTCAAGCTCTCGAGCGGGAGCGGCGGCGACGTGTCGTGGCTTCCGGGACGCAATGTGGACAACACCGGGGCCAGCTGGATCCTTTAGCGCGGCCCGTGCAGCACTTGTTTTTGCGGCTCGTACCGCACGCCGCGTCACCTTCGGGTGGCGCGGCGTGGTGCTTGCGGACCACGCGATGCTCACCCTGCAGCGGCGGGCCGCGCACGCCGAACCTGGGGAATCCATCATGAAGCGCCTCATCCTGCTCTGCCTCGGTCTCGCCTGCTGTGCGCCTGCGTTCGCCGCGACTCCGCTGCCGGTGCCGCACCGGAGCGACGCCCACCAGGGACTCGCCGCCGAGCGGCAACCGCTCGTGGACTTGAACTCGGCCAGCAAGGCCGAACTGGTGCGCCTGCCCGGCGTGGGCGCGGCCATCGCCGACAGGATCCTCGCGGGCCGGCCGTGGAGATCGAAGTACGACCTGGTGGTGAAGAAAGTCGTCTCGCGCTCGACCTACGAGAAGTTCGCCCGATTCGTCGTGGCGCGGCAGCCGGGCTGACGCGTCGGCACCGCTACCGCGCGGGGCCAGCGCCGCTCGCCAGCGAATCCCGCGCTTCGCCCAGTTCGGGGTGGCGGTCCAGCGAGCGCTGCCACGCGCGGCGCGCCTCGTCGCGGCGGCCCAGCACGGCCAGCGCCTGGCCCTCGCGCAGGTCGGCCTCCGGCCAGTCCTTGCGCACGCGGCGCTCGGCGCGAAACGCCGCCAGCGCGCCCTCGGCATCGCCCGAGTAGAGCCGGGCCAGCCCGAGCCGCTCGCGCAGGTCCACCTCGAGCGGCTGCTGGCGCACGGCCTGCTCGTAGTGGTCGCGCGCCTCGACGTAGCGACCCTCGAGCATGGCGAGGTTGGCCGCGAACGTGTGAGCGCGAGCGTTCCAGGGCGACGAGGCGATGGCGCGCGCGAACTCCTCGCTCACCGGTCGTCGCACCGTGCTGTCGCGGAACGCGCGCAGCCCCAGCGGTCCGAGCGCCTGCGCGCCGCCCGGCATGAACCGGTAGCGCTGCTCGCGCGCGAGTGCCGCGCACGAACCGTTCTGGCGGAGCCACAGCGCCGCGGCATCGTCGGCGAACACCAGCGCCCAGGTGCTGTCCGCATCGAGGAAGTCGGCGAGGTCGGGGTTGCCGGCGAGCACGCGCGGCAGCAGCACCCAGTCGAATCGGAAGCGCCGGTCCAGTTCGCGCCACGCGGTGGAATCTTGCAACGACCACGCGTAAAGGTAGCGGATGTCTTTCGTGCCGGCCTGGTGGATGTCCATGAACGGCAGCCGGCCCGGGTCCGGGTAGAAGCGATGCAACAGGTAGCCCCCGAACGAGAACACGTTGAAGGACTTGCCGCGCACGCCATGTTGCTCGATCCAGTCGCTGGCGCGCTCGGGGTAGAGCGTGTGCACCCAGCCGTAGCCGAACCCGGTCAAGGGCTGGGTGAGCGTCGGCACCACCAGCAGCACGCACGCCATCGCCGCCAGTACCGCGCGGCGCGCGGGCGCGTGCAGCGCTTGCGGCCAGCGGCGCCGCGACAGCCAATCGGCCGCATCACGCGCCGCGAACGGCGCCAGCGTGAGCGCGGCATAGCCGAGAAAGCGCTGCGTGCTCAACGCCTGCGGCAGGCACACCACGAGCAGCACGGCCTGCGCGGCGTCGAACCCGCGCGCACGCCAGCGCGCCAGCGCGCCCAACACCACCGCGACGAGCCACAGGGGAAGGGCATCGCGGACGTGCACATCCCAATAAATGGGGGCCAGCTCGCCGATGGACTGGTAGACGGGCTCGTGCCGCCACACCGTGAAGTATTCGAGCGGCTGCACCAGCGTGCGCCAGCCGAACGGATTGGCGAGGCTCGCGAGCGCGGCCGCCCCCATGGCCAGCGCCAGCACGAGCGGCTTCCGGCCCTGCTTGCGGTGCAGCAGGTCGTCGAGCAGGTAGGCGCCGGAAACGATGAAGCCCAGGTAATACGAGATGTGCGCGTTCGCCCACAGCAGCGCGATGGGGACCACGGCCCACGCGCGATCTGGTTTAGCACTCTCGCCGGCCTCCGGCCGGCTGGCGAGGGCGCGACGGGATTCGAGCAGGAGGATCTGCGCCATGAGCAGGATGCCGGCGAACGTCTCGGGGCGCATCTGCGCACGCTGCCGCCAGAACAGCGCACACCACACCAGCATCACCAGCGGCGCCACGCCTGTGGCACCCATGCGCCGCGCCGCGGCGTACGCCAGTGCGAACGCCGCGAGCGTTGTGAGCCAGCGCCAGGCATAAAGCCCGTGCACACCGCCCAGTTCCCAGAACGGCCACAGCGCCACGCGGAACAGCCACGACGGCAGCACGTCGGGCGCGCCATGCGTGGGCCACGTCCACACTTGAGTCGTGGGGATGACGTGCGTCTGCCAGATGCTCTTCCCCACCACCAGGTGCTGCCAGAGGTCGGGGTCGTGGATGGCGTACGTGCACGCGGCCAGCACGCACAGCGCCGCCACCACCCTCGTCGCAAGGCGCGCGCCGCGCGAGAGCGGCGGCAATCCTACGACCGGCGTCGACGCGCCCTTTCGCCTGCCGCCGCGCGCCTCGCCCGCCGCTCGCGCGGGCTTGCCGCGCGGTGGCGTCAAGGATGCACCTCCACGCGGTACACGGTGGTGCCCTGCGTGATGCGTCGGGCCACGTCAAGGCCGCGCGTGACGCGCGCGAAGATCGTATAGCGCCCGTTCAGGTGCGGCTGCGGCGACTGCGTCACGAACCACTGGCTGCCGCCCGTGTCCTTGCCCGAGAGCGCCATGCCCACCATGCCGGACTCGTAGCGAAGCGAGTTGTACTCGCAGCGGATCGTGTGGCCGGGGCCACCCGAGCCCGTCCCGGTCGGATCGCCGTCCTGAATGACAAAGTCCGGCACCACGCGGTGAACTTTCAGGCTGTCGAAGTAGCCGCGCTTCGCCAGCGTGGCGAAGTTCTTGACCGTCTGCGGCGCCTCGCGCGTGAAGAACTCCCACTCCATGGTGCCCGCCGAGGTGTGCAGCACGGCGCGCCGCACTCTAGGTGCTGCAAAGAACGCCGAGTCCCGGCGGTCGGGTGCGGCCGGCGCGGGATGCGTGCGCTCGACACTGTCGGCGAACGCGCGCCCGGCGAGCGCGCGCAGCGCGTCCCGAATGGCGTTGCGCGCGTCGGCGTCGGCGTCGTGGCCGCGCGTGGCGTAGGCGGCGGCCAGGCGCGGCACGCTCACCGTGTCGCCCGCGTCCCCAAGTGCCCCCGAGCAGGCAGCCGAGAGCAGCAGGTCGCGCGCGTCCACGCCGGCGCGTAACGCTCCCAGCAGCGGCTCGAACGCCGGATGGTGCGTGCGGCCGATCAGCGCGCCCGCGACGTCGGCGGCGGTCATGCGCACGAGCAGGTGGCCGCCGTTGTGGAACGCGCCCGAGAGCGCATTGACGACGCGCGGCGGCGTGCCGGCCAGGTCCTCGGGCTTGAGCGAGCGCAAGCCTTCCAGCACGGCGACCCGCGTGTAGGCCACCGAGTCGGCGAACAGTGGGCGCGCCAGGCCCAATCCGCGCAGCCGCAGCCGCACGATAAGCGCGCGACCGCAGGCGCCGCGCGTGGCGAAGTCGGAATCCTGCATGCCGAGGCGCAGGGCCTCGCGGAGCGCCGCCGAATCGGCGTCACTCGCTGCCCACACGAAGCTATCGGCGAGCGCGGTGGCCGCGGTGACACGCACGTAGGGGTCGCGATGGGTGAGGAGCCGCGTGAGTCGTGTTCCCGTGCCCGCACCCGCGCCGTCGGCGACTTGCTGGAGCGCACGCACGGCGTTCACCACCACGGCTGGATCGGCGTCGTCGAGCGAGGCCAGCAACGCGCTCGTGGCGAGCGGCGACTTCTCGCGCCCGAGCGTGCGGGCCGCATGGGCGCGCACGAGCGGGTCGGGGTCGCGCAGCAGCGGCGTCACCGCCGGCACCACCCGCGCCGGCACCACCAGCTTCTCCAGCGCGTACACCACGCGCCAGCGCACGCTCGGGTCGCGGTCGCCCAGTGCCGCGATCAACGCGTCGGTGCCCGAAGTGTCGGCCAATCGCCACAGCGACTCGCAAGTGCGCATGCGTTGGGCCGGTGTGCCCCTGCGCAGGAACGGTGTGAGCCTCGCGGTGGCGCCCGCGTCGCCCAGCTTGCCGAGTGCTTCGATCGCCAGCGCCACCAGCTCCGGATCGCGCTCCGCGAGTACCCGCTCCAGCGCCGGCCGTGCCGAGCGATGCCCCACCTGCCCCAGCGCGAACACCGCCTCGCGCCGCACCGCCGGTACGCGATCCGCGAGTCGCTCCGTCAGCGCCGGAACAGACGCCGAGTCCTGCAGTCTCCCGGTGGCCAACACCGCCCGCCCCCGCACCGCCGCATCCGCATGCATGAGAGCGGACGCGAGCCTACCGCCCACCCAATCCCGCCGATCCTCCGCCAAAGCGATCTCACGCAACAACCCCGCGTGCGGCACTTCGGGTGAAGCCGCCGAAGCCAACGAAGAAGACAAACCCGCCTTCAGCAGAAGCAAGCAAAGCCCGAACCACCACGGCCACCGCCCCATCGAGTCACCTCCGAGGACCGTCCGCCCAGGGAAAGCCAGCGGCCGAGGTCGTTGGTTTCAGGTCTCTGCCCGCCAGGGGGCGAAGGCCGGGGCGTCGATTTGAGAGCGTGGCCACGAAGTGGGGTCCCCGCGAACAAATCGATCCCCGGCCGTAGCCGCCCTGCGAACGCTCTTACCGGAACACCGCCTGACTACTGAACGACAGGCTCTTCCACACGTCGCGGCCGCCGGAGCTTGACGAGCCGTCCAAGTTGTTGCGTCGTCGCCCCGCTCACCGTCGTCGCACTCACCCGGAAGAAGTACACGCCGTTCGCCAACTGGTCGCCGTCCGAGTCGCGTCCGTTCCAGGCCAACTGGTGATAGCCCGGGTTCAATCCTTCGAACGCCTGCGTGTAGATCGAGCGCCCGCTTTGCGAGAACACGTGCAGCTTGACGTCGGTCACCTCGCCCCCCAGCAGCAGGAACGAGAAGCGCGTGCCGTCGTTGTCGAACGGGTTCGGGAACGGAAACAGGTCGCGCATCGCCAGTCGGCTCGCCGAGGCCGACACGCGGAAGCGCAGCGTCACCGTGCCACCGCCCTGCACCGAGAGCAGCACCGGGTAGCCGTCGATCGGGTAGTCCGCGTGCGACCAGGTCAGGATCCACTCGCGACCCGAAGCATCGCCCGGCGCCTGCACCGCGGCGAACGACTGCACCAGTCCGCCGACCGTGAGCGTCAAGTCCGTGACCGGGTTCGCGATCGGGGCCGGCGACAGCAGCAACAGCGACAGCGCCGCGTTCGGCGGCACCTCGTCGTTGTCGGCGATGGGCGTGTTGTTCACGCGCAGCACGCCCTCCAGGCGCAGCGTCACGTTCGTGCGCTGCGACAGGCCGTTGCGGTCCTTGGTCACCACCACGTAGTCGGCTGAGCGCGCCGGCGGCTGCGTGCGATAGACCAAGTGGTAGCGCCGTCCGCCGAACACGCCACCGCCCACGGTGTCGGGAAGCGCCGGGGTGATGCTGTAGTCCCCGCTCGGCACCGCCACGTCGCCGGCGCCGGTGTTGTGGAACAGCGCCAGGCTGTCCACGCGTACGTTCGACACCACGTTCGCGTCGATGCGCAGCGTGTCGCCCAGCGTGTGCAGCCGCACCGGTATGCCGCTCGTGACCGGCGTACCGTTCGCGAGCACCTGGGAGAGCGGCCGGCCGATGGACAGGCGCGTGGCCGGGTCGCCCAGCAACGCGTAGGTGATGGACAGGCCGCGTTCGGCGGCGAAGCTCTGCGTGGTGCCGAGGTAACGGAACAACGTGGACAGGATGGCCTCGCCCAACACGACGCGTGCGCCACGGTCGTCGGGGCCGAGGAATTCGTCACGCGGCGGGTTCACGAACAGGCTGCGGATCAGCTCCACATTCACGTGCGTGTTGTCGTTGCGCGGCACCACCTCGAAGCACACCGACGCCCAGCTCGCCACCGCTCCGCGGCCATTCGGGAGCGCGAGCATGTCCTCGCCCAGGCACGGGCCGATGGCGGTATCGAACTGGTGTTCGGGGCGCGCGAACATATTGGCGTGGCACGAGAATGCCGTGAACACGAATGGCTTGTCGTCATTGGCCAGGCGTTGTGAATCGTCGGCCAGGCCGGTGCCCGAGTTCACGTACAGGTCCTCGTGCGTGAGCACGAACTCGTTCGCGTGGCCCTGGTAGTTCCACAGCAGTTGGCCCGCATTCAGTTTGCCGAGCAGCGCGGGCGTGGCGCGGGAGTGTCCGTTTTGGCGCGTCTCGTCGCGGCTCACGCGGCACGTGTCGCCGTTCACGGGATTGAAGAACGTTCGCTCGTTGGTGAGGTAGGAGCGCAGGTTGAACTGCTCCACGTTCAGGCCCGCCACGCCGGAGTCGCTCTGGATGAATCCGTGCATGGTGTTGTTGAGCCCCACGAACAACTCTTCGTAAAAGCGATGGCAGTAGTCGCTGGTGGGGCTGCCGCCGCCGAACGTGGTCTCGCCCGAGAAGGCGTCGTCGGTATTGAGCAGCACGTTCCGCCGCCAATCGTCCGGCTGCTGCACGTTCTCGTAGTTCACGATCTTGTTGACGACCGTTGTGGCCTCGGCGAGCGAGTTCACCGTGAGGCGGCCCACCATGAGCTCCGGCACGACCCGGTTCGTGTCCGGGTTGAAGATGGGGTCGTCGTTGCCACTGATGAAGGCGTAGCGGTTGTCGCTGGGAATGATCTCGAAGCCTTCGCCCGCGCCCACCGGGCCGGGCGAGGGCAGCACGGGGATCCAGTCCTTGCCGGAGTTGGCCCGATTGCCGTTGGGGTCGAGCGTGCCGTCGCCGACGAGCATGAGGAAGCGCGCGTCCCAGCGCTGGTAGGCGTATTTGGTGAAGCGCTGCAGCGCCGCAGCCGAGTGCCGTCCGCCGTCGAACTCGTCGTAGATGCTCTCGATGGGCGCCTGGAGCACCGCCAGGCCCTGCGCGCCGCGCAGGTTGGCCAGCGGGGTCACGGCGGGCACGAACGCCTCGGGCACCACAAGCAGATAGTCGCCCGCGCCGCTCGCCCACAGGTTCCGGCGCGTCACGGAAGTGTAGGCGCTCGCCGGTGGCACGCGCGGTCCGCGCGTGGGGTCGGGCGGGTTCTGGATGGACGCGGCCACGTACTCGCGGCGCGGCCCGGCACCCGTGACGTCCTGGATCTCGAACGACACCTCGGTGGGCCCCACCGTGACGTGCGCTGGGTCAAGCGTGAGGCGAATGGGGAGTTCGGGGTTCGTGACGTCGTACACGCGCAGCGAGTCGCTGGTGAAGCCGCCCACCGTCATCTGCACATCGCCGGTGCCGTCGGCGCTGTTGAATCGCACCAGGTCGCGCACGGCGCGGTAGCGCCGCCAGTAGGTCACATCGAACCAGTCGAGCCCGGCGAAGCTGATGGCGTTATTGGCCGGGTCGGGCGCGGCGAACTGGTTCTTGCCCCATTGACTGAAGACGTTTGTGTTGCCCTCGGTGAGCGCCGTGCCGGGCAGCGTGGCCGAGCGCGTGATCGCCGACTTCCCGAACCACGACACCGAGTCGAGGAAGGTGCTGACCTGGTTGTTCCCGTTCCGGAATGCCGCCCACATGATATGCCAGTCGAATCGGCGCCCCACCCAGCGTAACGTCACGCTCACGTCCCGCGTGTCGTCCAGGTCGTTGGTCTCGACGCGGATGGAGTCGTCCCGGCGGTAATAGAGCGCAAACGCGGTCCACTGCCACACGCCGATGTTCGTGTCCGCGGCCGATTGCACGAACGGCATCATGGACGCGGCATCACGCTCGAAGTGGCGCTTGAACGGGTAGCTGGCGAGCGGCGTGAGCCCTGCCACGTTGTTCCAGCCCGCCCGCTGCGCCACGCGCAGGCCGCCGGAGGCCTTGCGCGTCACGAACACCACTTCGGCATCGCCCCAGAAGCGGCGGATGTTGGTGGCGTTCGATCTCTCGGCCCAGTTCCGCACCCACAGCCAGATGCCGTCGCCGCTGTCGAACACGTTGTTCTGGTTGGCGTCCTGCACCTCGCACGGCAGGTCGATGGTGCCGTAGGGCGGCACCGCGCCTTCGAGGAACTCGTGGCGGTGCACACTCACTTCCGAGACCGCGACGGCGCCGGGGTAGCCCTTTGCCGCGAGGTCGTCGTAGCTCAACCGGTAGAGCCCGGTCTCGTCGAGCTTCACGCGCACCTCGGGCTGGTCGTCCTCGAACGCCAGCGCCTGGGCACGCCCGGCGGGCTGACGGGAGAACAGCGAGCCCGCGTCCGGAAGAGCCGAGGGCGGCTCGCGCCAGCCGCGCGCCTGCTCCCAGTTGAGCACACTCGTCTCGAGTGCTGCGTCCACGTGCCGATCGGGCGCACCGGGCCCCGCGGGCAGCGCGGACGAGCTGGCCGGGCGATTGAAGTCCACGCGCACCGTGAGCGTGAGTGGCGAGGAGACGCGCGCACTGGCCTCGTCGTAGCGGAACGGGCGCAGCTCCAAAGACACCATGCGCCGGCCGCGGAATCCGAACGGAGTCGTCATCTCCACCGAAGCCGCCGGCCACGGCCCGTCGGCGATGGCCGCCACCGCTTCCATCGCCGGCTGGGGCCCCAGGCGGCCCGCGGGATCATCGCGGAAGACCGGGCGCCCCGCGATGATCAGCCGGGTGTTGCTCCGAGCCTGCTCGCCGCTGGAGGCGAGCACGCGCACCGTGGGCCGGGCGTCCGGCGGCAGGGCAAGTGTGGCGCTCCATGCCGGGAGCATGGCGCGCCCGGGGATGGCCATGGCGTGCGCGTCCGCGAGGCCGGTCACGCGCACGCGTCCGTCGGCATCGGGGGCCGAGAGCGTCCATGCGCCCACCGTGACCTGGACCGTGACGCCACGCGGGTCGCTGGCCACCACGCGCACCGCCGCGGCGGCCGGGCGTGGACTGGCGAGAGCGAGCATGGGGATGAGGACAAATAGGGGGAAGATGTGGCGGAGAGCGGCGGACGACTGGGGCCGGCGGGGAGTGGACATGACATCACAGAGTCTAGGGAGCGCTCGGGGCAAGGGCAAGGGCACCCGCGCCCTGCTGCGCCGGCGAGTCGGACGCGCTAGACTTGCCCACTCCCCGACCCCTTCACCCCACCCGGACGGCCTCTGACCCATGCGTGCTCTCCCCCTCCCTCTCCTGACCGTTTCGCTGCTCGGCTACCTTGCGCTCATGACCCTTCCGGCCGCGCCAACGGCTCACGCGGCGGCCGCACCCGGCGCTACTCGCCCCGCCGCGGCGCGCGCGCCCGGTCGGCCGCTCCCGGATTCGGTGCTGCTGCGCATCCAGGGCCGGGAGGACGTGACCCGGCGGCGCTTCGAGCGGGCCGTGCGGCTGTTGGGCGGGAACCCCGACTCTCTTACACCGACCACCCGTGATCAGTTTCTGGACCTGGTCATCGAACAGCGCGTCCTGGCGGCACGGGCCCTGAGCGCCCCCCAGCCCTGGGCCCGCGCGGACTCGCTGCAGTTCCTGCGTGAGCGCGACAACATCCTGTTGCGGGCCGCCCTGTCCGACCGATTCACGGACATCGAGCGGCGCCGGCGCGCGCTGGGCCAACCGGACCTGGACGAGCAGGGCATGGGCGTGGCCGCACGCGAGAGCCTCATGGCCGAGATCCGGCCGGTGTGGGACGGGGAGCTACTCAGGCTCTTGGGCAGCTACTTCGCCGAGCTGCCGCAGCCCACGTCCGCGATGAGCCCGCGCGAGCAGCTGGCGATCGCGGCCACGGTGCCCAGCGTGCCGGCAGCCGAGACGCTCAAGGTGCTGGCGCGTTCCAAGCTGGGCGAGTTCAGGGTGGCCGAGCTGCTGGCCGACTGGCGCCGGCTCTCGAGCGTCTACCGCCCGCGCGTCACCGACGACGAAGGGGTGAAGGCGCTGGTGCAGAACAGCCTGTACGAACGCGTGGTGCGCGAAGCCGCGGCCGACCCGGCGCTGGAGAAGCGTGGCGAGGTCGCGGCGGTGATCGCCGATCGGCGCGAGTATCACGGGGTCTCGAGCTTCCTTCAGCGCGAGGTGATCGGGCGCATCCCCACCGACTCACTCACGCTCGAGCGTCACTACCGGGCGCACCTGGCCGACTTCGACCGTCCGGCGCGCGCGGTGCTGGTGCTGCTCACGCTCGATGACTCGCGCAGCGCCGACAGCATGGCGCGGCGCCTCGCCGTGCCGGGCGAGGCCGAGAGCCTGGCGTTCCGCGCGCAACGAGGCGGCGTGCGCTACACGCACGTCGCCACCCTGGCCAGCGACAGCGCGCTCTACCGGCTGGCGGTGCGCGCGGGTGTCCACGGCGTGGCAGGACCCGACCGGGTGGAGACGGGTTGGCGCGTGTTCAAGGTGCTGTCGCTGGACGAGCGCAGCCGGCAAGCGTTCGCCGACGTGCGCGGGCAAGTGGAACGAGCCTGGTACGAACTCGAGAGCGAGCGACGGATACGGAGCATGCTCGACGGGCTCAAACGCGCGGCGCGGATCGAGCGGAACGAGGTCGCGTTGCGGAAGCTCGTGGTGCGCTGATGACCGCGGTCCGCTCCCATTTCAGCGCTCACACCCCTCTGAAGGCGGTCCCCCGAATGCACCGTCGTCTCCTGTCGTGCTGGCTCGCGCTCTCCCTGCCATGTGTTTCGCAGGCGGCGGGGCCGGTGTTCAAGGTGATGCCGGATACCGTGTGGGCGGATTCCGGGGGCGTGTGGCGGGCGGGGTTGGTGGTGGAGAACCCGGCGGAGTGGGGACTCTATGCCGACAGCCTGTTCCTCGACTGGCGCTCGAGCGACGCTGACGCGAGTGCGGCGCCCAGGAGCGGCACCACGTCGCTTCAGGCGTTGGTGAGCGTGATCGCGCCGGCGGGGGCCCGCGAGTCGACGGGGCTCGACTGGAACGCGCCGGCGGACTTCGAGCGCGGCACGCTCACGTTCCGGCTCTACCTGCACGACGCGAAGCAACAGGTGCACGCGCTGAGCGCGACCGCCGTGGTGGCGGGCAACGCGCTCTACGATCGACACCCCGCCGAGTCGCTCGACGTGGGCGGCCAGAAGGTCGAGGTGGTGCACCTGGCGGCCCACGAGGACAAGCGCCCTGCCGGCGGCGTGCTCTACGTGCCGCCCTCGGGCGTGAGCGCGCGCGGCACGCTGCGCTGGGCGCAGCTCCTGGTGAACCGTGGCTACGCGGTGAGCATCTTGAGCCTGCCGGGTTCGGGCCGTTCGAGTGGTGGCGCGGACCGGGCCGGGCCCGCGAGCGTCGCCGCGGTGGAGGCGGCCCTGGCGCGACTCGCCCACGAACCCGGCGTGGACGCCAAGCGGCTCGCGGTCTGGGGCCTGGGCGATGGTGCCAGCACGGCGCTGCTCGTGGCCGCCAGGCACCCCGAGCTTCAGGCGGTCGTGGCGCAGGACGCAAGCCACGACCCGTGGGCCAGCTATCGCGCGCTCGCCGCCCCCGGGCGCGAGGCGTACGTGCGCGAGGCGGGTCGCGATAGCGCCGGCTGGAAGGCGCGCTCGCCGCTCGCTGTGGCCGCGCGCATCACGGCGCCCGTGCTGGTCCTACAAACTTCCGATTCGAGCGCGCCCGACGTGGCGGCGGCCGAGGCGTTCGCGGCCGTGCGCGCCGGGAAGCAGCTGGCGGTCGAGACTCGGATCGGTGCGCGGGAGCAGCGACCGTTCCGGCGGAACGAGGCCGTGCGGGTTGCGCTCGACTTCCTGGCCCGGCGGCTTCGGAGGCCCTGACCACCGGGACCTCGCCCGGAATCGGGCGCGGGCGGTCAACGCCCGGTCAACTTGCACCCTTCCCGCGGCCCTCGCGCGCGCCAACTCTTGACGCCCCTCGCGCGCGCCTCCTACGCTCGTTGCCGCACCTCCCCCAGCCCCCTGCACGGCCCCCGAGGACCCCCATGAAGCGCTTCGCACCCCTGTCCCTCCCGGTCTCGCTGCTGCTGCTCCTGAGCCTCGCGGCCGCACTGCCGGCGGCGGCCCAGGCCGCCGAAGCGCCGCGCCCGCGGCCCGCGTCGCGCCCCGCGCCGGGCGTCCCCCAGCCGGTCGATCCCAATAAGCCCGTCCCCGGAAAGTTCACGCACCCGAAGCTCAAGGGCTGGATCAATGACGTTCCGGACACCGGGCAATTCCTGCCGGACTCGGTGTGGCTGCTGCGCGTGGGGCCGCGCGTGACCACGGTTCGCAGCTATCTCGAAAGCTGGTTCACGTCCTACCCCGAGTTTCGCCCGTCGCAGGACAGCATCGGCCGCGTGCAGTTCCTGAATACGCTCCTCAACCGAGACGTCATGGGGCTCACCGCCACGGCGCAGGAGCGTGCGCTCGGGTTCGAGGACCGGCTCGCGCTGCGTGAAACCCGGCAGCGATCGCTGGCGAACGCCGTCTACCGACGGTTCGTGCAGGACTCGGTGCAGGTGAGTGAACCCGAAGTGCGTGCGCTGTGGGAGACCTACCATTGGCTGCAGCATTACCGGCACATCCTGGTGACGGACCGAAGCCTGGCCGAGCGCGTGCGCCGCGAGTTGATCTCCGGCCGTATCGCCTGGGTGGCGGCCGTGAAGAAGTACTCGATCGCCACCAACGACAAGGGCCCCGATGGCGATCTGGGCTGGGCACGGCGCGACAAGATGGACCCGGGCATCGCCTATCGCGTCTACGGCCTCAAGCCCGGCGAGACCTCCCATCCCGTGCAGGATCGCGAGGGGTGGCACATCGTCCAATCCATCGAGCGCAAGTCGATCTCGCCGCCCGACTTTCGCGCAGTCGCACGCGCGCTACGCGACCAGATCTTCGGCGAGCGGGCGGCCGAGCGTTCGGAGCGCTTGCTGGCGCGGCTTCGAGTCCAGAACGGCATGGTGTACGACACCGCCAACGTCGTGTTCGCGTCGAGCCGGTTCGGGCAGACGATGAAGGTCAAGCAGGAAGCCATGGCGGCGACGTTCGAGATCGACGGTTCAGTGCCCGAGTTCGGCGGCGAGGACACCTCGCGCGTGCTGGCGCGCTGGAACGGTGGGCGCTTCTCGCTCGGCAGCCTGCTCCACGCGTTCTCCCATCTCCCTGCGGTGATGCGCCCGGCGTTGAACTTCCCCGACGCCGTATTCAGCTTCGTCGAGACCACGGTCCTCGAGCCGAGCATCGCCGAGCACGGCGCGCAAAGAGGGCTGGAACAGGATCCGCTCGTGGCGGAGCCGCTGCGGCTCAAGCGCGAGGAACTCGTGGTGGAGCACATGTACCAGGACTCGGTGGGTTCGCGCGTGTGGGTGAGCAAGGACGAGCGACGCGCCTACTACCAGAAGAACCTGTCGCAGTTCTTCACCTATCCGTGGGTGCAATTCGCCGCGCTCGTGCGGGACAGCAAGGCGGGCGCAGATTCCGTGGAGCGCGCGCTGAGCTCGGGAAGGTCGCTATTCGAGCTGCTCGCGGCCGATTCCGCGGCCGGTCGGATCTCGGGCACGCTCCAGGTGCGCAATCAGCACGAGCAGGGGCCGTACCACAAGGCGCTGTTCGAGGAGATGCGCCCGAACGACGTCCAGGTGCGCGGGCCTGACTCGCAGGGCGACTACGCCATCCTCCAGCTCATTTCCTACAATCAGGGCCGCCAGCTCTCCTACGAGGAGAGCGAGTCGATGATCGACGCGTCGCTCCAGAACATCAAGGCCGAACAGGCGCTGCAGGGGATGATCGAGCGCCAGAAGAAGCGCTACGACATCGCGTGGCGACCGGAACTGGTCATGCTCATCCGGCTGCTGGATCCCACGCTGGACTAGCCGCCGCGCGCCGGTCGCGACGGCGCTATCGTCCGGGAGGCGTCTTGGGCGGCGACATGGGCGACGCCTTCGGCTTCCACGCTTGCACGCGCGGGCCCCGGAAGGGTTCGCACAGCGCGTAGGGTCCGCCGAACGCCACGAACCGCTCGCCCCGGCGCACACGGGGCTCACCTTCATGCGCGAGGCCCAGTGTGGCCTCACCCCACTCCACGCACACCGGCTTGACGCAGCCGGCGAGCACGGGCTCGGGCTTGTGGCGCAGGATCACGCGACAGAGCGAATAGATCGAGTCGGCGGCGACAGGCCCCGCGCCTTCGTACGGCACGGCGAACACCATGCGCAGGCGCGCCGCGGTCGGCGTCCGGTCGAAGAGCAGCAAGCCCTGCCCCGGCACCCGGAACGGCTGCCGCCAGCCGAAATCCTCCGGGGTGGTCCACTCCACGCGAAGGCTACCCGCATTGGCGCCGCCCTTCCCCTCCATGTGCCACCACTCGCCGAGCGTGTCGGCGCCCGTGGCGCGAAACAGCAGTTGACCGGTGAAGCCTGCCAAGCGCTCGGCGGAGCGCCCGATCAGGACCGAGAGATAGAGCGTGTCTTCTCGAGTGGGGTCGGCGCAGGCCGGGGTGCGGCTCTGGCTGGCGCGCTCGCTGCCCCACGGCGCGTTCCACGACAAGAAGAGCTGCGCATCATCGGCACGCGCGCCGCCGCGGCTCTTGACGACGCTGTCGCCATGCGACAGGACGCGTTGAAGGCCGCCGGGCTCACGCAGCAGCCGAGTGAGGCTGTCGGGCGCCGATGCCGCAGCTGCGCCCATCGCGGCCGGCGCCGGGGACGGCGCGGCATTCGTGCGGGCCTGCGCAGCGGACTCGCCCGGGGTCACGAGCGAGGCCACGACCAGCACCCCCACGAGTGCGAGACAGGCGCGCGGACCAAGTAAGGCGGGAATCACGTGCAGACCTCGAGCGAGATGCGGTGAACGGTGGACTGCCGGCGTGCGGCATTGCGGAGCGGCATCGGGTGACCTCATCGGTAGAGCGCCTTCACGGCGCCCCACGTGGTCCGCCGGGCGGGAACCGCCTGGCAGTCCGCACCGCTGCCGCCCTGCCACGTGACCATGTTGCCACCGGGGGATTCTGCCACGACGATCAACACCTCTTCCACACTCGAGCCGGGCAGCCGGCGCAGGAGCAGTGAGTTGAACACGAAGCACGCGGGCGTGGCGCAGCCTTCGCAGTTCAAGGTCTCGTTGGTTCGCAGGATCACGCGGCAGGCCGTGTAGGGCACAAGTGCCTCCAGCGACACCGCCTCCTCCGGCAGCACGGAGGCGGCCACGAGTAGCCGGCCGTGCCGGGAATTGTTACCCGGCTGGCTCGGGAGCCAGCCCTGTGCCGAGGCCGTGCCGACTCCGCCCCAAGGGTCCGAGCAGCTGCCCGACAGCGAGGCGTCCGCGGCCCAGCCGTTGGCACGGCACTGCCCCGGGTCCATGCGCCACCACGCCGGCAGCGGGTCGGCGGCCACGTCCACGTCGATCACCAGCTCCATGGCGTACACGCTGTCCACGGGGACCGCCAGCGTGAACGCCGGGAACAGCGGCAGCGTCGCGATGCTCGACTGGCAGCCGTAGTTCTGGGTGTCGAAGCCGGAGCCGGCGGGGGGGCGACAGTCCTGCCAGGCGATGCTCAGCCCTTGGGCCCGGGAGGGGGTGGCGCCGAGGACAAGGGCGAGCGAAGCGCCCCGCAGCAAGGCTCGAACGAGGCTCTGCAAGACGGTGCGGGCGGACATGCGCTCAAGCTTCGCACGGACCGGAGCTCCAGGCACCCCAAAATGGTGACGGCGCCCGTCAGTGTGTGACGGGCGCCGCCCGGACGATGACTGATGCGGGACTATCGGTAGAGCGACTTGACCGCGCCCCACGTAGTGTTGCGGGTGGGCACCAACTGGCAGTTGGGACCCACACCCTGCCACGTGACGATGTTGCTGCTGCCGCTTCCCGGGTTGCCCAGCGTGACGTCCCCAGCGGTTGTTCTCGTCGAGATCTTGATCGAGTTCAAGACGATGCACACCGGCTCGCTGCAGCCGGTGCAGGCACCGGTGCCGACCGTCTTGAGGTTATTGACGGTGACGTTGCACGAGAAGTACTCGGTGTTGGCCACCAGATCCTGCAGGGCGGCGAGTGGCACGGCAACGGCGATCTTCATGCGGCGATGTTGCGGCGAGAGATTCGGATCGATCGTGCCACCGAGCTCGGTGTTGTACGAGCCGATGCCGCCCGAGGACTGCCCCTGGGCCCAGTCCAGACACACCACGTCGTTTCCATTCGCCGTCACGTTGAAGCCCAGCGATAACTGACGGCACGTGCCCGCGTCCTTCATGTCCCACCACGCGGGCAGCGGGTTCGCCTGCGACAGGAAGTCGATCACCAGCTCGTTGCCCGAGACTTCGACGACATTGGTGTTAAGCATGAACGAGCTCACCAGCGTATTGGTGCCGGAGTTGGCGGTACAGGCAAAGGTGCGATTGCTCGTGCCCAAGCCTTCACCGAAGCAGTTCTGCCAGGACAGATTGACTCCGCCGGCGAAGGCGGACGTAGCAGCGAGGAGCATGGCCGCGACCAAACTCAGACCGAGAAGCAATCGCTTCATGAGCAGGAACCTCCGTTCAGAGCAGACTACGAGCCCGCTACGGGGGACACGGCTCAGTCGAGCATTCCAGCCCTTCCGTGGACTCCAGCGCCCGGGGCGAGATCTCCCGGTCGCATGGTGACAGGCGAGAGAGTATCGAGGACGCACTTTCGCGCAAGTGAAAAGTAAGCGCCGCCGCGGCGCCTCGCCTGCTGCTGTCTTCGGCACGGGCCGTTGCGCGGGCGAGCGCTATCCACTTACCCGATGCTTGACCTCGGCTTTCGTGCTCCCTGAAGGGGACACCCGCTCCTTCCGTGGCAATGCAATACAAGGCGCGACCTTGCTCCGATGGGAGAAGATCGATCGCGGGCAGCGGCCATAGGGGCCCGCGCGGGGCGGCGCCGCAGCCCATACCGCTCGAGCGGCGCGTTCGCGCTCAGCGGAAAAAAACTTCGGGCGGACGCTGTTGGCGTCCGCCCGATGAAATGTTGCCTTGAGGCGTGAACTAGCGGTACAGCGACTTCACCGCACCCCACGTGCTGTTGCGGGTCGGCGTGGCCGCGCCACAGCCGGATCCGCCCGGGGTCTGCGGAATGCCACCGCCCTGCCACGTGGCATAGTTGCTGTCGGTGCCGTTCGTCGGCCCCGTGAAATTGCGGTCGTTGGCCGGAAGCTGCGTCGTCACCTTGACCGAGTTGTACACGATGCACACCGGCACCAGGCAGCCGTCGCACGCACCCGTGCCCACGGTCTTGGCGTTGTTCATCACGACGTTGTACGAGAAGTACTCCTGGCCCGCGAACAGGTCCGCGAGTGCTGCAGCCGGCACGGCGATGGCCGCGACGATACGCGCCGTGTTGGGGCCACGCGCGCCGATGCTGTAAGCGCCGATACCGCCCGCCGCCTGACCGCCCGACCAGTCCGCACACACCGCGGCGCTGCCCGGAGGCACGAAGTTCATCGACTGCGACAGGGTGCGGCAGGTGCCGGCATTCTTGAAGCTCCACCACGCGGGCAGCAGCGCGTCAGCGGCGGCGATGTCGATCACGACTTCGTTGCCCGATGCCGCGAGAATATCGGCACCCATTACGAACGATCCGACAAGCGTGTGGCTGGGGGCGGTGTTCGAGTTGCACGCGAAGTTGCGATTGATCAGGCCGTCGTCGCCGAAACAGCCTTGCCAGCGAATATTCACTCCCGGCGCGGCGGAAGCCACAGTAGCCGTCAGAGCGAGGAGCATGCCGCACAGCAGAGTAACCTTTTTCATCGTCTGCCTCCGGAACCTCTTCAAAGAGAGGGGGGGGGATACTGCGCCTTTTCGGCCTGAGCGTGCCATCGACGAGGCCGTCACCACTACAGGGGGGACGACTCGTCCCACAACTACTCTAGCCTGCGGCCTACCTCGAAAGACAGGGAAATTTGAGGGGGGACCACGTTTTTCGCACCCGGGGACTCGTGCGCGCGCTCCTGTCGGTCAGCAACTCATGTTAACTGGTACCGAACGCGGCGTTGAACGTGGACCTGTCGAGTGGCAGCCACATGTGCAAGAGGCGGGCACCGGTGGGTGCCCGCCTCGAGTGTCTGCCTGCTCGAGAATTAGCGGTAAAGCGACTTCACCGCGCCCCACGTGCTGCTGCGGGTCGGCGTGGCCGCCGGGCAGCCGGACCCGCCCGGGGTCTGCGGATTGCCACCGCCCTGCCACGTAGCAAAGTTGCTGTCGGTGCCATTCGTCGGGCCCGCGAGGATACGGTCGTTGGCCGGAACCTGCGTCGTCACCTTGACCGAGTTGTACACGATGCACACCGGCACCAGACAGCCGGTGCACGCACCCGTGCCCACGGTCTTGGCGTTGTTCATCACCAGGTTGTAGGAGAAGTACTCCTGGGCCGGGAACAGGTCCGCGAGCGCCGAAGCCGGCACGGCGATGGCCGCGACGATACGCGCCGTGTTGGGGCCACGCGCGCCGATGTTGTAAGCGCCGATACCGCCCGCCGCCTGACCGGCCGACCAGTCCGCACACACCGCGGCGGTGCCCGGAAGCACGAAGTTCATCGACTGCGACAAGGTCCGGCAGGTGCCGGCATTCTTGAAGCCCCACCACGCGGGCAGCACGGCGTCAGCCGCGGCGATGTCGATCACGACTTCATTGCCCGATGCCGCGAGAATATCGGCACCCATTTCGAACGATCCGACAAGCGTGTTGTTGCCGGTGTTCACGTTGCACGCGAAGTTGCGATTGATCAGGCCGGCGTCACCGAAACAGTTTGTCCAGCGAAGATTCACTCCCGGCGCGGCGGAAGCCACACTAGCCGCTAGCGCGAGGAGCATGCCGCACAACAGGATTACCTTCTTCATTGTTTCTTGCCTCCGAAGCTGCGGAAGGGGGTATGAGGGTGAGGCAATACGCTTGCAGAGGGCGTGGGATCGGGTCATGTCGTGCTGCCACACGACATGACCCGTCACACTGTTGTAGCGGTGATCAGAAGCAGGACACTGCGCACGAAGCACCCGCGTTCGGATTGCCGAACTGGGTGAGCCAGAGCGACAGGTCGTTGGAGCCGACGCCACCGCCATCGTAGTCCGAACGTGACAACGTGGGGGCTGTGCCGAAGTCGGTCAGCCACGCGGACAAGTCGTTCGAGCCGACGCCCGAGAGACCGTCGAGGTCGTAAGTAGCGACCGAGGGCGAGCCGATCAACGTGCCATTGGCGTAGATCCTTCCGTTGTTCAGGGGCGACGTCCCATTGCCGGCGCCGTTGGAGCCGCCGAGAATCGTGAACGTCACGCTGCCCGTGATGTCCGTGAACTTGCGCGTGGTCTTGGCGGCGCAGTTCACCGTGGCAGCCCCGTCCAGCTGATTCTGACAGATGGCCAGATCGGTGGAGCCCGAGAAGTCCAACACCACTGAAGCACCGTTCAATGGATTGTTCGCGAGATCGCGGACGATCACCGTGAACTGCCCCGTGCCCGCATCCGGCACACCGGAAACCTCGCCGACAAGAAAAATCCTGCCGGGCTTCGTGGAGTTACCCTCGCTGGGCACACCCGCCATCGCGGCCGATGCGACGAGCAGTCCGGCCGCCGTGAGGAGCGTGGCCTTGCGAACCAAACCAGTCATTGTTGCACCTCCCTAAAGGGTGAAAACCTGTTGCAATGATCCAGGCAAGGCTCAGTTGCGCGCAATCAGGTCTGGCTTCGAGCCACCTCCTTTCGAACTCTTCATATCTTCAATATGAGCTTTGAGTTCGAGTGCCTTGGCGAGCTTATCTTCCGCGCCAACAAGGCCTTCCAAGACACCAGAAGTCTAGGGTCCATGTTCGCGCGGTGTCAAGAAAGTTTTTGCTGCCCTCTCGCCATGGAACTCGTGTTCTCGCTCCAAGTTGGGAGCCAGTTGGGCGTTCCCCGGTCGGACCACCCGGCCCGGCATTCCGGCGACCCGCGACGTGCCTCCCGTTACCGTCAAGACCTACTGCTGGTGGGCGAAACAGGGTTCGAACCTGTGACCCCTTGCTTGTAAGGCAAGTGCTCTACCAGCTGAGCTATTCGCCCCTGTTCGAACCGGTTCCGCGCACCAGCAGGGCGGCCGGGATCAAGACGCAGTAGCCGGTCACGAGCAGCACCGGAGCCAGCGTCAGGGAGCCTACTGAAAGGCTCATGTAACCGCCCGCCAGGACCGCCACCCCGAGGCCCAGGAGCGCGTTGTTGAGCACCCCCCAACGGAACCCGAGATCCACCTCGGGAGCCGCCATCTTGGCCTTCAAGCTCTTGGGACGAGTGACGTTAGGCTTCTGGCTCATGTTCCCGACCCCTTGGTCTTGCTGCTTCCCAGCGGAAGCGGTCAGTGACAACGCCGACGACCTCGGCCGGGAGCTTCTCCCGTTCGAGATCGCCGGCGCTGGGCCGGGCCGTTCGAGGCCCGGGGCACTGGCGATCTCAGCGAAGATCGCAGGTGGTGCCGCCGCCTCCGATGGGGCGCACTGATTGGTACCCATTCGTGAGGCATCGGTTCCGGAATTGTGTGTGTTCTACCCCGACGAGCCGCCCGGGGCGGCGGCGGGGGGGGCGACAAGGGGGTTCAGACTGCCCGAGCGCAGGCCCTCGAGGTCGATGACTATCCATCTGAATCCCACCACTTTGAGCCCGGCGACCGCGGCCTCTCGTACGCCCGGCGCGGTCAGGCGCGACAGCTCTGAAAGCGGCACCTCGATGCGCGCGGTCTCGCCGTGGTGTCGCACGCGCAGTTCGGTGAATCCCAGGTCGCGGAGCAGCGCTTCGGCGCGTTCCACCTGCGACAGGTTCTCGCGCGTGATCCCGGTGCCATAGGGGATGCGCGACGCCAGGCAGGGCGAGGCTGGCTTGCCGGCGCTGGCGAGCCCGAGCGCCCCCGCCGCGGCGCGCACGTCGTCCTTGCGAAAGCCCAGCTCGGCCAGGGGCGAGCGCACGTCCCGCTCGGTCGCCGCTCGACGCCCGGGGCGCCAGTCGACGAGGTCGTCGGCGATCGTCCCGTCCAGCATGACGCTGCCGCCCTCGCGAGCGGCCACGTTCGCAAGCTGCCGATAAAGCTCGGCTTTGCAGTGATAGCAGCGGTCAGTGGGATTCGAGGCGAACTCGGGATCGGCCAGCTCGCCGGTGGTCACGGTCTCGACCCTGGCGCCGAGCCGCGCGGCCTGTTCCAGCGCCAGTTGCAGCTCGCGCGAGGCATAGCTGTCGGACACGCCGATGACGCCGAGCGAACGCTCCCCCAGCTGTTCGTGCGCCACGGCGAGCAGCACGCTCGAGTCCACACCGCCCGAATAGGCCACCACCACGCTCGCGTGGCTCGCCAGCTCGGCGCGCAGCAGCTCCAGGCGTTCGCGCCAGCCCAGGGCGGCGTGCGGGCGGCTGTCCGGGTCGCGGATGTCGAGCAGCGAGGGCGGGGAGGCGCTGGGATCGCTCATGAGTGCGGTCATCGTAGCGAGTTGTGGGCTTCCCCGCCACGACTGAGGTGGATCCCGCGCGCCGCTCCCAAGCCCCCAGAAAATAATCGCCAGGGAGGGCTAGGCAGTCTGGCGGAACCGGCACATACTGGGTTCACGCGTCCGAAGGCAGGGCGGGCCGTCCGGACCTCCGAGAGCAGCGCTCGGGGGCTTTTTTTGTCTACCGGACGCGCTTGGCCGTGTCCGAGGCCGCGGGCTTCGCGGCCGGCCGCTTCGCGCGGGCCTTGCCCGTGTCGGCTGCGGCGCGCGTCACCCGTTTGGGCGTGGGTGCGGGCTTGACCAGCGTGGGCGTGAGCGACGTGCTGCCCGCGGCCTTGATGCTCGAGCGAGGGACCAGCAGCGTGCCCTTGAGCGGTGCGGCGGTGGACGGAGCGCTCGAGCCCGCCACAGAAGCTGCGGGAGCCGCGCCCTTGCCCGGCTCGGGCGCCGGCGAGAGCGCGTCCGGCTTGGCCGAGCCGGCCGCGCGTGCGCTGCGCTGGCGCGACATGCCTGAGTCGGCGTCGGCACCGATCACATCGTCGTCGTCCGCGCGCGCCGCGGCGGCAGCCTTGCCTCGCACGTAAGCGATGTTCGCCAGGTGCTGTTCGTAAGTGGGCGCGAAGATGTGCCGGCCCTGGCCGCGCGCCACGAAATAGAGATCATCGATCCCCGGCGTGGCATTCATGACCGCCTCGATCGCGGCCGCACCCGGGCTGCAGATGGGTCCCGGCGGCAGGCCCTCGTGGCGATAGGTGTTGTAGGGCGACACCACACGCAGATCCTTGAACGTGAGCCGCGAGCGCGGTCCGCGGCCGAGCGCGTAGCCCACCGTGGGATCGGCCTGCAGCAGCATGCCGCGGTCCAACCGGTTCAGGTACACGCGCGCGATGCGCGGGCGCTCCTCGCGAGCGCGTGACTCGGATTCCACGATGCTCGCCAGCGTCAGCACCTCGTGCGCGTTCATGCCGAGCGGCAGCGAGTCGTAGCCCGCGGTAGCGCGTTGCACGCGCTCGCGCGTGCGCGCCACCATCGTGCGCAGCACGACTTCAGGGCTCGTGCCGGGCAGCCACTCGTAGGAGTCGGGTGCGAGCCAGCCCTCGAGCGACGGCGCGCCGATCTCCAGCGAGTCGAGCAGCATGGGGTCGCGTGCGAGCGAGTCGAGCGCGGTCGCGGGAATCCCCACATGTCGCTGGATCAGCATGGCCGTCTCGAGCACCATCAGGCCCTCGGGGATCGTGACCAGATTCAATCCGTACATGCCGCGGTCCAGCGCGCGCAGCAATGCCGGCACGGTGATACCCATGCGGAACGAGTACTGGCCGGCCTTGACGCTCCGGTCCAGTCGCATGGCGCGCGCCAGCACGAGGAAGCCCACCTGGCTCCGGATCACGCCGACGCGCTGCAGCTCGCGGCCGATCTCGTGCAACGTCTGGCCCCGCTCGATGACGACGGTGCGGCGCGCGCCCTTGGGGGGCCGGTAGCCCGCGGGGAAGAACAGGTCGTAGGCAGGTGCGAGCAGCGCGACGAACAGCAGCAACCAGGCCCAGCGCAGCGGGCGGAAGGCCCGGCGCGTCTGCCTGATGCCGCGCGCGTCGGCCGCTCGACGGACCGGCCCACGTATGTCCTTGTCCTTGCGTCCCCCGGTCACTCCGACGCGTCCTCCCGGCGTTCGTACTTGAGCTTGGCCAACCAGCCCTCCAGCAGGGCCACGGCGGCACCTTGGTCCAGCTTACCCTTCCGGCCGCGAGACTTCTCGCCCCGCTCATGCATCCTTCGCAACGCGAGCGCCGACGTGAGCCTTTCGTCGTAAAGACTTACCTCCACTTCACAGGCCTTCCGCAGGAGTTCGGCAAAGCGTTCCGCGGCGAGCGCGGACTCGCCGCGGGTCCCGGCCAGCGTGAGCGGCAGGCCCACCACGACGGCGTCGGCCTCGAGCTCCCGAAGGGTATCGGCCACTCGGGCCACGGCCTCCGCCTGTCCGCGTATCTCCAGCGTGGGCAGGCCGGTAGCCAGTATCCCCAGCGGGTCGCTCACCGCCAGGCCGATGCGGCGTTCACCCCAGTCGACGGCGAGGATACGCGGCAAAAGGCTCCGTCAGGCGTCCGCGGCACGCCGCGCGGCCGCGCGGTGTTTCACGAGCCGGCAGACTGTACCGTTCTTGCCGAACTCGAAGTCCACCTCGTCGCAGCACGACTTCATGATGAAGATGCCGCGCCCGCGCATGTCGAGCAGGTGCTCGGGGGTGGTCACGTCGGGCACCAGATGGCCGGGGTCGAACCCCGCGCCCTGATCGCGGATGTCCACTTCGAGCCGGTCCGGGAACAGCCGGAACTCGACTTCGAAGAACTTGGTCGCGTCGCGCTTGTGGCCATGCTGGACGGCATTGGTTCCGGCCTCGATGACCGACATGCTCACCTGCGAGCTGGTGTCCTCGTCGAACTCCATGCGCTCACACACGGTAAGCGCCACGCGGTCGAGCACGGCCAGGAGCTCGAGCCGGCTGGGGAGCCGCAACGTGATGATCTCTGGAACGGGGGCTTCCGACATGCGCGGGCGGGCTCAGGATGGGTGCGGAGCCGCGAACGCACGCAGGCGGTCCAACGCCTCGCGGAAGTCCGACGGCGGTTCGGATCGGAACCGGAGGACGTCGCCCGTGACGGGGTGGACGAACTCCAGCTCGGCGGCATGCAATGCCTGCCGCCGGAGCAGGCGCAGCAGAGTATCCGCGAGGCTACGCTCGGATTGCCGGAGGCTCAACACCTTTTTGACGCGTCCCCCATAGACCGGGTCACCCACCACGGCATGGCGGGCCGCCGCCATGTGCACCCGGATCTGGTGCGTTCGGCCGGTCTCGAGCCTCGCCTCGACCAGACTGGCGAGCCCGTATCGCTCGAGGACGCGCCAGCGGGTACGGGCCAGCTTCCCTCCCGGACCCCGGACCACCGCCATGCGCTTACGGTCCTTGGAATCGCGCCCGATGGGCAGGTCGATAATGCCTTCCGAGGGGCCCGGATCCCCCCACACGATCGCCAGGTAGATGCGCCGGACCGTGCGCTGGCGGAGTGCCTCGACCAGTGCCAGGTAGGCGGCCTCGGTCTTGGCCACCACCAGCAGGCCGCTGGTGTCGCGGTCCAGCCGGTGCACGATTCCCGGCCGGCCCTCGCCCCCGACGCTGGCGATGCCCGGGGCGTGGTGGAGCAGCGCGTTCACCAGCGTGCCGCTCTGGACCCCCGCGCCCGGGTGAACCACCTGGCCGGCGGGCTTGTCGAGCACGAGCAGCGATTCGTCCTCGTGCACCACCACGAGCGGCTGGTCCTCTGCGGCGATGCGCGTGGCGCGCCGGGCCGGCACGTTCAACACCAGCTGGTCGCCCGCCTTGAGCCTCAAGGACGGCTTGGCCGCGCGTCCGTTCACCAGCACCCGTCCATCGTCGATCAACTTCTGGAGCCGGTTACGCGACAGGCCTGCGATCCGGGCCGTCGCCAGCCACCGATCCAAGCGGGCTCCCGCCCCCGTGTCCGGCACTTCCAGCTCCAGCGTGCGATCCATGGACTTCCTCCGAGGAACCCGTGTGCGGCGCGTCCGGCGTGACGGTCGTGGCCTGCGAGGCGGACGCGGCGTGCGACGGCTTCGGCTCGTGCGTCCAGATCAGCGCGAACAGGATCACACCGCACGTCACGCACATGTCGGCGACATTGAACACGGGGAACTCGTGACCCCGCCACGCCAGCAGGATGAAGTCCGTGACCTCGCCCCAGCGCAGCCGATCGATGAGATTGCCGATGGCGCCGCCCAGAATGAGCGCGAGCGACCACTGTCGCACCCGCGGCAACTGGGGATGCCGCGCCCACAGCCACACCACCGCTAAGGCCGCGACGATGGAGAAGATGTAGAACGGGAAGCTCTGCCCCGCGAACATGCCGAATGCGATGCCGGAGTTGCGCGTGTAAGTGAGTTGCACGAGGTCGCCCACCACCCGGATGGGTTCGTGGAACGCCAGATTCGTGGTGGCCCAGTACTTGGTCCACTGATCCAGCGCCACACTGGTGGCTGCGACCCCGAACAACAGGGCCGGCGATCGATTCACTCGTCTTCCTTCGCCAGCCGGCCGGCCCGCTGCTGCTTCTCGATGTTCGCCTGCTCCTGGATCGTATAGCGCGCCCACGGCAGCGCCTCGAGCCGCGCGCGCGCGATGGGCACCCCGCTCGCCTCGCAGATGCCGTACACGCCGTTGTAGATGCGGCGGAGGGCGTCGTCGATCTCGCGCAGCAGGCGGCCTTCCTTGGAGGCGATGTCAAACGAGATCTCGCGCTCCATGGAGTCGGTGCCGGCGTCGGCCATGTGGAACGAATAGCCGCCCACCTCGCCCGCCGAATCGCGCGGGTTCACCTTGAGCAGCGTGCTCTCGAGATGGCCCATCTCGCGCATGATCCGTGCGCGCTCCTCGAGCAGGCGGGTCTCGAAGTGCTTGTAGTCTTCCTCGTTCAGGCGTTCGTCTCCCTTTGCCGGCGCCCGGCTCGGCAGGCCGGGTCGCGCCTGCGCGGGCTGTGGACGGGGCTGGAACACGACGCGCGACGTGACGGGTGCCGGCTTGGAGCGCGCCATGGCCTCGGGCGGCAGCACGCCCAGCGGGCGCACCTCGGCCGGCGGCTTGGGGGCGGACTTGCCCTTGGCGGGCGCGGCCTTCGCGGCCCCGGGTCGGATGGCGTTCGCGGTGGCCGGCACCAGCTTGGGCGGACGCTTGGCGTCGGCCGCGGCCTTGGCCGCCGCGGCGGCGCGTGCTTCCGCCAGCGCCTTGGCGGCGGCGGCGCCCTTGTTGAGCACCGGAGCGTGTTTTGCGGTCGCCTTCGCCGATGGCTTCGGCGCCGACTTGGCGACAGGCTTGGCTACAGGCTTGGCTACAGGCTTGGCGATGGGCTTGGCCGCGGGTTTGGCCGTGGGTTTGGCGGACGACTTGATCACGGGCTTCACGATGGACTTGGCTCCGGGCTTGGAGGGCTTGGCGGGTTTGGCGGGGGGCTTCCCCTTGCCCGACGACTTGAGCGAGAGGGCCTTCGTGCGGGGAGCGGGCTTCGCCGTGAGCTTCTTGCGGATGATGGCCATCGTGAGGTCCTCCCGTGTCACTGCACGGCCGGCGCCTGCGTGGGGCGCGCCGCCGGTGATGAACTGTCGTTCACTTCGTCGAGTCGTCGCACGACCTCGGAGACGAGGCGCGTGAGTGCGGGCGCGGTGCGGCCCGCCACGGCCAGCACGGCCGCGATGTCCACCGGATGCAGCGCATCGGGCAGGCACGCGTCGGTGACCACGTTGAAGGCCAGCACGCGCATGCCGCCGTGTACGGCCACGATTGTTTCGGGCACGAGCGACATGCCCACCACGTCGGCACCCACGGCGCGCAGGAAGCGGTACTCGGCCGCGGTCTCGAGGTTGGGCCCCGGCACCGCCACGAACACGCCGCGCTGGAGTGGCTGCTTCTGCTCGAGCGCCACGCGCTCGGCGAGTGCCACCAGTGCGCGCGAATAGGGCTCGCTCATGTCGGGAAAGCGCGGCCCGAGCGAATCGTCGTTGGGGCCGATGAGAGGATTGTCGCCCATCAAGTTGATGTGGTCGGTGGTCACCACGATCGTGCCCGCGGGCATGTCGGGGTTCATACCGCCGCAGGCGTTGGTGACGATGAGCGTCTGGCAGCCGAGCGCTTGCAGCACGCGCACGGGGAACCCCACCTGCTGCATGGAGTAGCCCTCGTAGAAGTGCACGCGGCCCTTCATCACAGCGACGGGCCGGCCGGCCAGTCCACCCAGGTGCAGTTCGCCGGCGTGGCTCTCGACCGTGGACTGCGGGAAGTGCGGGATGTCGGCGAAGGAAACTACCGCGCGCGTCTCGAGCGCCTGCGCGAAGTCGCCGAGCCCGGTGCCGAGGATGATGCCGAGCTCGGGCGTCTGCGCGCCACCGGCGCGCATGCGAGCGCGCACCGCATTGGCGGCTTCGTCGATCCGTGCCTTCAGGTCACTCGCCACGAGCTTCGCCTCGATCCTCTCCGCGCGAGGCCGCCAGCGCCGCCGCGAGCCGGGCTTCCGCCTGGGCTGCGCTCACGCCGTGGACCTCGACCCACTTGCTGCGCGAGGACGCTCCCCGCGCCACCCTGACCTGCCGGCGCTTGACGCCGAGCAGCTCACTCAAGAACTCCACCACCGCCTCGTTCGCCTGGCCCTCCACGGGCGGCGCCGACACAGCCACTTTCCACTCGCCGCTCGCCAATCTCATGAGCAACGCCGTGCGCTTGGCGTTGGGCTGCACGCGCAGCGCCAAACGCATCAGCCCACCCGGAACGCCAACTCGTGTAGCGAGCCCACCACGAACTGGCGCAGGAACATGACCAACAGGATCGCGATCATCGGCGCCAGGTCGAACCCGCCCACCACGGTGGGGAACAGCCGCCGAATCGGGTCGCAGACCGCGTCCGAGACCCGGTCCAGGAATCGCACGATCGGGTTCGACGGATCGGGCCGCACCCACGACAGGAGCGCGTTCACGATCAAGATGATCCCGAGCGCGTTGAGCAGCACGTCGAGCACCGTGGCCAGTGCGCCGAGCAGGTTTCCGAACACGAACATCACGCGCCTCCCTGCGATGGTCGCGCGCCGAACAGTGCCGTACCCACGCGCACCATCGTCGCGCCTTCCTCCACGGCGACCTCGTAGTCGCCGCTCATGCCCATGGACAGCTCCGGGAGCGGCCGCCCGAGTCGCTGCGCGAGTTGATCGCGCAACTCGCGCAATCGGACGAAACTCGGCCGCGCCTGCTCGGGTCGCGCCACCGGCGCGCCCACGGTCATCAATCCCTGCAACTCCAATCCTGCGAGTGCCTCGACGCGTTCGGTCAGTTCCGGCAGGACGCCCGGGGCCGCGCCGAACTTGCTGGCCTCGCCACTCACATTCACTTCGATCAAGATCCGGAGCCGCCGGCCGGCCGACTGGGCCCGCCGGTCGAGCGCCTCGGCCAGCTCCAGGTCGTCCACGCCGTGCACCCGGTCGAACAGCTCCAGCGCGCGCGCCGCCTTGTTGCGCTGCAGGTGTCCGATCATGTGCCAGCAAGCCGCGTCGCGCGCGACCGAGCGCTGGTGGCCCTCGGCCTCCTGGACCTTGTTCTCGCCCAGGTCCGCCAGTCCCAGCGCCACCGCCGCCGCGATCGTCTCGGCGGGCAGCGTTTTGACCACCCCGATCAACGTGACACTCCCGGCCGGTCGGCCCGAACGGCGCTCGGCAGCGGCGAGGTTCGCGCGCACGGAGGCGAGATTCGAGGCCAGGACGGCCGGGGTGGCGTTCACGGGACGCGGCAGACTAGTGCGCAAGAGGGCTTGCGGCAAGCGGATTCGGGCGGGTCGAACGCGCCGGGGCCGGTGGGAGCGTAGCGGCGAACGGCGTCGGCCGGACGCCGCGGGGCGCCCGGCCGGGCCGGTGAGTACGTGGTGGAGGCGGCGGGAATCGAACCCGCGTCCGAAAGATCATTCCCAGAGAGTCCTACAGGCGTATCCGACCTACGCTACTGCTGTCTCGCGCGCTTCGCTCCGGTCGGCGGGATCTCTGCGCACCAGCCCTACAGCATCTCGTCCGCGGCCCGCGGGCGGGGCGTTGGACCAGCCTGCGATTGTATGGCGCCCGCTCCGGCCCCCACAGGCGGGGTCCGGGAAGGCGTCACAGCCTTTTAGGCTGCGAGAGCCATCTGCTCATTGGCAGATGTGATGTTCCCGCTTTTTTAACGAGGCGACGGGCCCCCGGCCTGCACTCGCTGGTTCAGTTCTCCCGTCGAGACCAGTGCGCCCCCGATGGGTTGCGTGGTCGGTTGCCCCGCGCGTGCTGCTTTGGATGCAGTTTCGGCCGCGACGGCTCAGAACGGGATGTCGCTGTCGTCGTTGCTTCCGCCCCCGCCGAACTCGGCGAAGTCGTCCGCCCCGACCGGTGCGGCCTGTTCGTCGGTACGCGGCTCGAGGCCCTGGCCGGGAGCGCCGCCGCCGCCGCCCGGGCGACCCCCCACGAAGCGCATGTTCTGTGCGACCACCTCGGTGGTGTAGCGCTTCTGGCCTTCCTTGTCCTGCCACTGCCGGGTGCGCAGCGAGCCCTCGATCAAGACCTCGCGACCCTTGGTGAGGTACTGCTTGGCCAAGTCGGCCTGCTTGCCGAACAGCACCACGCGATGCCACTCGGTTTCGTTCTTCCAGCCGCCGCTGCCGTCGGGGCGGCGCTCGTCGGTGGCCATGTTGAGCGTGGCGACCGTGGTGCCGCTCTGGGCGTAGCGCACCTCGGGATCCCGGCCGAGGCGGCCGAGGAGGATGACCCGGTTGAGGCTCATGACAGACTCCTTGATGGGGGCCCCGTGGACGGGGGCGAGGGGTTGTTGACGGGCACAGCATAGTGGTTCGCCGAGCAGGCGGAAAGACCGCATTGGCGAGGCGCGAGTGCGCCTGGCGATGTGCGTTCGCGCCTGCGTTTGACGCGCCCCGGAGCACTCCCCTATTGTCCGCGGCCGATTCGCCACCGAGTTTCATCGGGGCGTGGCGCAGCCCGGTAGCGCACCTGCTTTGGGAGCAGGGAGTCGGAGGTTCAAATCCTCTCGCCCCGACCAGCTTCCGGCCGGCTGCGGACGGCAGCACGGGCTTTCTCGCCGTGCCTGGCGGCTCCGCGGCAGGTCGTTCCCGGCCGCGCGACCGGTTCCTCGGGCGGGGCCGGCAGCCGCGTAGCGCCTGTAGCTCAGTTGGATAGAGCAACGGATTTCTAATCCGTAGGTCGGGGGTTCGATTCCCTCCAGGCGCGCCAAGTGCCACGCAATAGTCACTCCGAACATCGTTGGCGGTGGATGTAGCTCAGCTGGCAGAGCATCGGGTTGTGGTCCCGAGGGTCGCGGGTTCGAGCCCCGTCATCCACCCCATTCTTCACCGCGCGGCTCCGCCCGCGCCGCGCGGCCGGAGGCCGCGGCACATGCACCGCCATGCCACGCGCGGCCGGAGGCCGCGGCTCCTGCCATGACGACCAAACGTCGCGCCAAGATCGTGTGCACGCTGGGCCCCGCGACGTCCTCGCCCGAGATGGTGCGCGCGCTGGTCGCCGCCGGCATGGACGTGGCCCGCTTGAACTTCTCGCACGGCACGCGCGAGGAACACGCCGCGATGTACCGCGAGGTGCGCGCCGCCAGCGACGAAGCCGGACGCGCCGTGGCGCTGCTGGTGGACCTGCAGGGCCCCAAGATCCGGCTGGGCGAGTTCGAGGACGGCGGTGTCACGCTGGTCGCCGGCGCCCGGTTCGTGATCACCACCGAACCCGACGTGGAAGGCGACGCCGAGATCGCCGGCACCACGTACGCCGCGCTCGCGCGCGACGTGACCCCGGGTGCCAACGTGTTGATCGACGATGGCCGCGTGCGGCTGCGCGTGGAATCGACCGACGGCATCCGCGTCGTGACCACGGTGCTCGAAGGCGGCCGCATCTCGGACCACAAGGGCATCAACCTGCCGGGTGTGAGCGTGAGCGCGCCGAGCATGAGCGAGAAGGACCGCGAGGACCTGCGCTTCGCGCTCTCGCTTCGCGTGGACATGATCGCGCTGTCGTTCGTGCGCGATCCCAATGACGTGGCCGACGTACACGCCGTGATGGACGAGACCGGCGCGCGACTGCCGGTGATCGCCAAGATCGAGAAGCCCGAAGCGGTCGA
>CAYQNV010000126.1:0-16119 GCA_964418975.1 uncultured bacterium
TCGCGCGTCACGCGCCGGCGGACGCCGTGGTCATGGACCGCAAGAGCTACGTGGCGTTCTTCGCCCAACGCCGCCACGTGCAGCTGCCCGACGAGCCGCTCGACACGCTGCTCGAATGGGCGCGCACGAGCGGGGCCACGCATCTCGTGGTCGAGGAGTACGTCGTGCGCTCGCTCCGCCCCCAGCTCGCGCCGCTGCTCGATGCGAACGCATTCGCGAGCGATCCACGCGTGCGCCTGGTGTTCGCGACGCGGCCGGCGCCCGGCGACGGCGTGGCGGTGTTCGCGGTGAAACGCTGACGGCGGGGCCGGGGCCCCGCCGTCGGTCGCTCTTGTAGAAGGCTCCAGGGCCAAGCGTCAGCTCGCCCCGACCGCCTCGCGCGTCGTCTCGGCCTGATCGGGCCCCACCACGGGCGCGTGCACGACGCCCTGCTCGAGCCACGTGTAGCGGCCGTCGAGCATGGCGCGCGCCGTGCCGTAGTTGAACACGTCGTCGTTCGAGCCGATCCCGGCGAATAGCGCCTCGGCTCGCCGCCGCGAGGCCTTGCAGAACGTGTCGGCGAGTTCGTACGCCGTGCGGCCGCCCACGCCGCGCTTCACGTCGCGCTGCGCGCGCACGATGGTCGCCGCCATGGCGAACAGTTCGGCACCCACGTCCACCGCCCGGAACAGCAGTCCTTGCTTTCGCTCGAGCGCGGGACCGTTCAGCACCATGAGGTGCAGCAGTTGTCGCGCGAGCCGCCGCGACGTGCGTTCGATCCACTGCATGTGGCCGGCGAGCGGCCCGAACTCACCGTACTGCGGCCAGTGGCCCCAGCCCAGCCAGCGGCTCGGGTACCAGCCGGCGTAGAACAGCCCGGAGCGCACTGCACCCGAGAGTCGGCGTCCGAGCGGCACGCCCGGCATGACCACGTCGCCGGCGACCTTCAAGTGCACATCGAGCGCCTCGCGCGCGATGAACAGGCGCATCACCTGGTTCGAGCCCTCGAAGATGCGGTTGATGCGCAGGTCGCGCATCGCGCGTTCGAGCGGGATGGGCGCTTCGCCGCGCGAGGCCAGGCTCGGCGCGGTCTCGTAGCCGCGTCCGCCGCGGATCTGCATGGCGTCGTCGCACAACGCCCAACCGATGTCGGTGTTCCACAGCTTGCCGACTGCCGCCTCGAGCCGGATGTCGCTCTTGCCTCGGTCAGCGAGAAGGCAGCCCAGGTCCGCCACCGCCTCCATGGCGTAGGTGTCGGCGGCCATCTTCGCCAGCATGTGCGCCACCGCTTCGTGCCGGCCCACGGGCTTGCCCCATTGCGCGCGCTCGTTCGCCCAGTGACGGCAGATGCCCAGGCACCACTTGCCGAGCGCGGCCATGGTGGCGGGCAGCGTGAGCCGTCCGGTATTGAGTGTGATGAGTGCCAACTTCAAGCCCTTGCCCTCGCCCCACAGCAGGTTCTCGCGCGGCACGCGCACGTTGGTGAAGCGGATGACGCCGTTCTCGATGCCTCGGATGCCCATGAACTCGAGGCGGTGCGGCACTTCGACGCCGGGCCAGCTGGTCTCCACGATGAACGCCGTGATCGGGCCGGGCTTGCCGTCCTTGCCCGGCGTACGCGCCATCACCACCATGAGCTCGGCGATCGTCCCGTTCGTGATCCACAGCTTTTCGCCATTCAGGATCCAGCCGAGTCCATCGGCGGTGGGCATGGCGATCGTGGTCATGCGCGCTGGATCCGAGCCCACCTCCATCTCGGTGAGCGCGAACGCCGAGATGGCGCCTTTCGCGAGCCGCGGCAGGAAGCGGTGCTTCTGCTCGGGCGTACCGAACATCTTGACCGGCCCGGGCACGCCGATGGACTGGTGAGCCGAGAGCAGCGCCACGAGCGGGCTGCTCACCGTGGACAGCAATGACATGGCGCGGCAGTACGTGTACTGCGACAGCTCGAGGCCGCCGTACTCGCGCGGGATCTTGATGCCGAACGCGCCGATGTCGCGCAGCCCCTGGATGGTCTCCTCGGGGATGCGCGCGTCGCGCTCGATGCGTTCGGCGTCCACCTTCTCGCGCACGAAGCGCTCGAGCGTGGCCAGGAACTTCTCCGCACGCTCCTGCTCCTCGGCTTCGGGCTCGGGCCACGGATGGATCAGGCTCAGGTCCAGCTTGCCCAGGAACAGCTCGCGCACGAACGACGGCGCTTCCCAGGTGGTCTCGCGCGCGCTCTCGGCGACGGCGCGAGCCTCGTGCTCACTCACGTGCGGCTTGGTCGTCTCGCTCATGGGCTCCTCGGGTGGCGGCACCGTCATGGCGCCAGCCGGCACGTGCGAATGTAGTCCCTCGCCGAGCGGCCGCGCCACTGGGGCACGGGGTCGGACCGGGCCAAGTCTCCACCTGCGTTTTCGGCCCGATCCACGCGCGACTGAAGCCCGGTTCGCCAGCGGTGGCTACGCTTGTACCGCCACCAGCCGCTCCCAGCCCGTGCCCTCGTGACCGAAGCGGAACGCGCCCGGATGCATGGCCTCGGCGAGGCACTCCACCGTCTCGACCACGCGCGGTCCGGGGCGATTGAACAGCGCGTTGCCGTCGCCGAGGAACACGCGTCCGTCGCGCACCGCGCGCAGTCGCGACCAGTCCGGATGGTTCACAAGCGGCCCCAACTCCGCTCGCGTGCGGCCGAGGTCCATGCCGCACGGTGTCACCCAGATCACGTCGGGGTCCGCCGCCGCGAGTTGCCCGAACGCGATGGGTCCGGCGTGTTGACCCGCTTCGCCCAGCACATCCACGGCGCCGGCTAGTTCCAGCAGCTCCGGCGTCCAGTTGCCCGCCGCCATGAGCGGCTCGATCCACTCGATGCAGGCGACGCGCGGACGCTCGCGGCCCCGCGTGCGTTCGGCGATGCCGCGCATGCGCGCGCGCAGGCGGGTCACCAACTGCACGCCGCGCTCCGGCACGCCCAGCGCGCCGGCGATGGCGCGCATGTCGGTCCACACGTCGGCGAGCGCGTCGGGTCGCATGGACACGATGGCCGGGTTCGAAGGTAGGCCGGCGCGCACCGCCGCCTCGAGGTCGGTGAGGCTCACGGCGCACACCTCGCACTGCACCTGAGTGATCAGCAAGTCGGGTGCGAGTACTGCGAGACGCGTGTGGTCGACGATGTAGACGGACAGCGCCTGCGACAGAAGCGCACGCACATCGTGGTCGATCTCCACGGACGGCGCCGAGGCATCGAGTCGTGGCGACGTCACGGCGGGAAGGCGCTTGACCCAGGCGGGCTGGTCACACTCGTGCGAGCGGCCGACCAGCCGGTCCCCGCAGTCGAGGGCGCACACGATCTCGGTTCCCGAGGCGAGCAAAGCGACGACACGACGGGGTTCCAGGGGACCTCCGGGGAGGGAATTCTCGCAGGCCAGCGGGAGCGCGCGGAGTTGGGCATGGGGGTCTCGGCCCCGCCCTCTACTACCCCGGACCGACGGGTTCTCTCCCGTCGTCGTGCCGCGCGAGGGGCCGGGCACGCGGCAAGTGGGTGGCCAAGACGACGACCGGACAAGAGCTTGTCCGGTCGTCGCCGCTTCGGGTATCCTGCCGCGCCCTCCGGGGCAGGGACCCCCTGCCCCGCGGGAATACTCACTCCCCCTCCGACCCGGCCGCCTCCGTCACCTGCACATCCCGCGTGGCCGCGGTTCGTCGGGCGTCCCGGCCTCCCGCCGGGGCCTCACTTTTGAATCAGGAGCCGACGATGACCTTGTTCCGTGCCGCGGGCGAAGCCCTGCGGAGACTGACCCTGCCCGCCCTGCTCGCGGCACTGGCCGCCGTGGCCCTGCCCGCCATGGCAGCCGCGAGCGAGCTGGAGCTGGCGCTCCCCAACTTGCATCCGGAACAGCGTCAGCTGCTGTTCGCGGGCCTCGGCGTGTGCGCGCTCGGCATGCTGTTCGGCCTGGTGATGTTCAACCAGGTCAGGGCCATGCCGGCGCACAAGTCCATGCTCGACGTCTCGCACACCATCTACGAGACCTGCAAGGCCTACCTCTTGAAGCAGGGCCAGCTGCTCGTGGTGCTCGAGCTGTTCATCGGCGCGTGCATCGTCTACTACTTCGGCTTCCTGCAGAAGCTGGATGCCATGCGGGTGATCACCATCATCCTGTTCTCCATCCTCGGCATCCTCGGCTCGTATGGCGTGGCGTGGTTCGGCATCCGCATGAACACGTTCGCGAATAGCCGCACGGCGTTTGCCTCGCTCAAGGGCAAGCCTCTCCCGGTGTACGAGATCCCGCTCAAGGCCGGCATGAGTATCGGCGTGCTGCTGATCTGCGTCGAGCTGCTGATGATGCTCGCCATCCTGCTGTGGGTGCCCGCCGATCAGGCCGGCGCGTGCTTCCTGGGCTTCGCCATCGGCGAGTCGCTCGGCGCCTCGGCGCTGCGCATCGCGGGCGGAATCTTCACCAAGATCGCGGACATCGGCTCCGACCTCATGAAGGTCGTGTTCAAGATCAAGGAAGACGATCCGCGTAACCCGGGCGTGATCGCGGACTGCACCGGCGACAACGCCGGCGACTCCGTGGGCCCCACCGCGGACGGCTTCGAGACCTACGGCGTCACGGGCGTGGCGCTCATCTCGTTCATCGCGCTCGCGGTGACGACGGACGAGCACAAGGCCCTGTTCCTCGTGTGGATCTTCGTGATGCGCGTGCTCATGATCGGCACGTCCATCCTGTCGTACTTGGGCAACGCCGCGGTGGCGCGCGCCCAGAACGCCGGTAAGGACAAGATCAACTTCGAGGCGCCGCTCACCAGCCTCGTGTGGGCGTGCTCGATCCTCTCCATCGTCGTGACCTTCGCCGCTTCCAAGTGGCTGCTCGCCCCGCTCGGCGGCAACGTATGGTTCACGCTGTCCGTGATCATCTCCTGCGGCACGCTGGCCGCCGCGGTGATCCCCGAGTTCACGAAGGTGTTCACCAGCTCGCACTCGCGCCACGTGGCCGAGATCGTCGCCGCCAGCAAAGAGGGCGGCGCCTCGCTGAACATCCTGTCGGGCCTGGTCGCCGGCAATTTCTCGGTGTTCTGGAAGGCGCTCACGCTGGCCGTGTTGCTGTACCTGTCGTTCATCTTCTCGCAGCAGGGCCTGGACCAGTTCATGCAGTACCCGGCCGTGTTCGCGTTCGGCCTGGTCGCGTTCGGCCTGCTGGGGATGGGACCGGTGACGATCGCCGTGGACTCCTACGGCCCGGTCACCGACAACGCGCAATCCATCTTCGAGCTGTCGCAGGTCGAGTCCACGCCGGGCGTGGCGCAGGAGATCGAGAAGCAGTTCGGGTTCAAGCCCGACTTCGAGAAGGGCAAGCACTACCTCGAAGACAACGACGGCGCGGGCAACACGTTCAAGGCGACCGCCAAGCCGGTGCTCATCGCCACGGCTGTCGCCGGCGCCACGACCATGCTGTTCTCGATCATCCTCACGCTCCAGAAACACTTCGGCCTGGATGCGATGGGCGGGCAGGTGTTCAAGCTGGACCTGCTCGACCCCTACGTGCTGCTCGGCCTGCTCATGGGTGGCGGCACCGTGTACTGGTTCACGGGCGCGTCCATGCAGGCGGTCACCACGGGCGCGTATCGCGCCGTGGAGTACATCAAGAAGAACATCAAGCTCGACTCCGCCGAGGCGGCCAGCGTCGAGACCTCGCGCACGGTGGTGCGGATCTGCACCGAGTACGCACAGGCCGGCATGTTCAACATCTTCATCGTGATCTTCTGCCTCACCATCGCCTACGCGTTCTTCAATCCCGTGTTCTTCATCGCCTATCTCGTCAGCATCGCCGTGGTCGGCCTGTTCCAGGCGGTGTACATGGCGAACGCGGGCGGCGCATGGGACAACGCCAAGAAGGTGGTCGAAGTCGAGATGCACGCGAAGGGTACGGATCTGCACGCCGCGGTCATCGTGGGCGACACGGTGGGCGACCCCTACAAGGACACGTCCTCGGTGGCGCTGAATCCGATCATCAAGTTCACGACGCTGTTCGGCCTGCTGGCCGTGGAGATGGGCGTGGCGAACCCCGGCATCGCCGTGCCGGTGGCGATCGTGTTCATGTTGATCGCGCTGTTCTTCGTGTACCGCTCGTTCTACGGCATGCGCATCGCGAAGTAGGACCCACAGCTCGAGCGATCCGTTGCCCCGGCGGGCGCTACCCGCCGGGGCTTTCGGCTGCCCCTCAGGCGGCCCTATCAGGCTCGGAGGCTTGCGCCCAGCCCGTGGCCCGCTCGACCGCGCTGGGCGCGCGGAATTTGTTTGCTTTCTGTAAGGGCCTGACTAGACTGTGCCCTCCTCACCGAACTTCGGCCATGAGGGCAACCTGACTATGACGCGATCCCGACTGACGACCCCCTTCCGTCTCGCCAGCCTCGTCGCCACAGTGCTTTTCGCTTCCGCCGCCCAAGCCGCAACCGTCACGAACATCCGGGCCGACTTCCACGACGGCCAGACATTCCTCACCTGGGACAACCTGCCGGCTTCCGACTGGATCTACCACGTGTACTCCTCCTCGTCGCCGTTGACCGACGGTGGTGCACTGGAGAACGCGCTCGAGATCGCCCAAGTGGGTGATGGCAGCGGTATCGACCAGCGCCTCACGTCGTTGCTCGGCCAGCAGGTGACCTACCGGATCGCCGAGGACCAGCCGCCACTCGCCGCGACCCGTGGCCTGTTCGTGACCACGCCGACCGTTGGGGCGCTCAATTACTACGCGGTCATCGCCGAGCAAGTGGGGCTCGGTGAGGATCGCACCTTGCGGGTCCGGCAGAACGTCACGCCGGAACCCGTCTGGGAACGTGTCCAACGCCCCAAGCCTGTGTGGCAACGCAGCCTCCAGCACCCCTACGGCGAGGACTACGTGTTGTGGACGTCCAACACGAGCACGCCGCTCTTCCCCGCCATGTGCAATGCCACCGGGCGCGCATACCACGTCGGGGTGATCCGCGGCGCGCCGGGCGGTGCGCTCCTGCTGCACGGGCACGGCCGCGGCGGCAGCTTCTTTCACTCGCTCTACGGCACCGGCATGCCGGGCGAATGGGTGCTTTCTATTGACGACCATATCCCGACTGCGGATGTCTCGTCTTTCTACTTCGGTTATGAGTCGAACTACGACCTCGAGCAGCCGTTCAACGTCCCACGTACCCCGGGCGGGCTGGTGCGCGACTATACAGAGGAACGGGTGATGTTCCTGCTCGACTGGGCCAGTCGCGAGATGTCGTACGACCCGAAGCGGGTGTACGCCATGGGCGTTTCGATGGGTGGGACGTTCGCGTTCTTCCTCGGCTGGCATCATCCCGACCGCATCGCCGCCGCTCTGGCCATTCTGCCAAAGATCTGCCTCGGCCATCGCCCGGACGTCAACCTCTGGCTGCGAGAGTCCCTCGACCGCCTGTGGGGCTCCCCCGAGCTGGACCTGCCCTCCACCGCCGGCTTGCGCGTGTTCCAGTGGATGGACGGCCGCGAGCAGGCCCGCATCTTCAGGCACCGTGGCGCGGCACCCATCATCGGCTTCGTCGGTTTGAACGACACGAGCGTCGGCTGGGAGGAGAAGGTGGCGTACTTCCAGGCCATGGAGGCTCATGACGCCGGTGGCATGTGGTTCTGGGACGAGCGCGACCACTACACGCCCAGCGACCTGACCGCGTGGGCGCCGATGATGGCGTGGCAGCAACTCTACAAGTATCGCACGGACCGGAGCTACCCGGCCTTCAGCAATGCCTCCAACAACGACAACTACGGCAGCGGCGACCCTGCCACGGCCGACCCGATCGGCACCATCAACGGCTCGCTCGACTGGGACGAGACCTCGGTGAACGACGATTGGCTCCGCTGGGACATCACGCTTAAGACCCGCAGCGTCACCACGCGGGACGGGGTCATCGGTGCGCCGGCTTCGGTCGCGGTGGACGTGACGCCGCGCCGGCTCCAGCGCCTGATCGTGGCCCAGAACGTGAACTACCGTTACGAGGTTCGGCGTGATTCAGACGGCCAGCTCATCCAGAACGGCATGGCGACGCCCGATCAGGACGCCGTCCTTACGCTTCCCCAGATCACAGTGACCAGCGGCGGTGTCCGGCTGACCGTGTACCCGAACGCCACGGCCGGCGTGACCCCCGACCTCTCGGCACGCCGCCAGCCGCACGTGGCGCTGTCGCGGAATCCGGTGCAGGGCAAGGCCTCGCTCACCATCGTCTGGCCAGGCGCGGGTGACGGCGTCGTCGAGCTGTTCGACATGCAGGGTCGCCGTGTGCGGACCGAGTTCCAGGGCCACGCCGAAGGCCAGCTCGAGCGCACGTTTCGCACCGACGGACTGGCCCCGGGGCTTTACCTGGTGAGTGCTCGCCAGGGTGCGGCCAAGACCACCCGACGAGTCACCGTGCTCCAGTGACGTTCGAGCAGTGTCGTCCGAGGAGGCCCGGAACCCTCGCGGTGCCGGGCCTCCTCGCTTTCGTCGCCCCGGCCTAGAGTTCGTTGCGGCGGATGATGTGCGAGTAACGCCATGCGCTCGGGCGGATGCGGCGCTCCTGGGACGCGAAGTCCACCTCGATCAGTCCGAACCGCCCGCCGTAACCGTCGGCCCACTCGAAGTTGTCGAGCAGCGACCAGTGCAGGTAGCCCACGCAGTTCACGCCGTCGGCGATGGAACGAGCCACCTGCCACAGGTGCATGAACAGAAACACCCAGCGGTCGTCGTCGTGGCTCGTGGGGATGCCGTTCTCGGTGATGAGGATGGGCAACCGGTAGCGCGAGTACTCGCGCAGGAACTGCGCCAGCCCCTCGGGATACACCTCCCAGCCGAGGTCGTTGAGCTTGCCACGCTGTTGGCGATGGTCACGACGCGCGAACTCACCCACCCAGCCGGGCAGGTTGTATCCGGAGTTCCGCACAAAGTCCCGCGTGTAGTAGTTCACGCCGATGAAGTCCAGCGTGCGCCCCACCGGAAGCCGCTCCCAGAACAGGCCGGGCACACGCAACGCTCCGGTGTGGAGCGCGTCCAGGAACAGGTGGTTGAACAGGTGCCCGCGCACGCGCACGGACCAACGATCCAGGCGGCTCTTGGGGTTGTCGGGGGACAGCGCGAGCGCGTGCTTGGCGATACTCACCATGGCATCCGGGCGGCGTGTGTGGATGGCGTGGTAGGCGCGCACGTGCGCGCGAAGCATGTGACGAAGCACCCTGAGCGCCAGCGTCCATGCACGCACGCGACCCGGCGGCCACTGCCCCAGCAGCCAACCCTTGAACACCTGCACCACCGGCTCGTTGAGCGTGATCCACCAGCGCGCGTGCGGGCCCAGCACGTCCACCACTTTTTCGACATAGCGCCCCATCGCGCGTTCGATCGCCGGGTTCTCCCAGCCGCCCTTGGCCGCCATCCACTGTGGCAGCGTGTAGTGCAGCAGTGTCACCACCGGTTCCATGCCACGCTCGCGGAGCGACACGAGCACGTCCCGATAGTGATCCAGCGCCGCCTCGTCCCAGCGCCCTTCCTCGGGCTCGACGCGGCTCCACTCGATCGAGAAGCGGTGCGCGTTGTGGCCGAGCGACTGCGCCAGGTCGAAGTCCGAGCGATAGCGGTTCCAGTGGTCACAGGCCAGCCCGCTTCGCGTGGCCACGCGTCCCGCCTGCTCCCACGCCCACCAATCGTTACGGATGTTGTTGCCCTCGACCTGGTGCGCCGACGTCGCGGCGCCCCACAGGAAGCCTTCCGGGAACCGGAAGTTGGCGGCGCCAGCGAGCGGTTGACCGCGCCCGACCGGACGCGCGACCGTGCCGTCCGGCGGCGGTGGATCGGCGGCGCGCTCGTCTCGACGGTCGTGGACGCTCAAGCGATCCCTCCCTGGAAGCTCCCCCGTGCGGTCGCGCGTACGGGACCCGGGGACTCGGCTTGACTCGGGTGTGGCGTGGCGGCTTAACCTGCGCGCTCGCCATTCCCTCACCACGAAGTATCGGCCACGCCGCAGGCCCGCTCAAGGGGAGCGGCGTCCGCCCCGCGGCTCCCTCCACCCCATCCCCCACGGAATCCGCCCATGAAAGTCGTCACCCGCCGCATCTCCGTGCCGCGCGGCCGTCGTTCGCCCGAGGTCGCCTCGTTCTTCGCCCAGCTCGACGCCCTGTCTGCCAGCATGGTCGAAGACCTGCGCGGCGCCGGCGCCGCCGAGCTCGCCTGGCAGACCCAGCGCGGACACAACACCATCGGCATGCTGCTCGCCCACATCGCGATCGTGGAGGTGTACTGGACGCTCATCGCCGTCGAACGGTACACACAGGAGACGCTGGAACGCGTGCTCGGGATCGGCGAATACGATGACGGACTGCCGCTCCCGGCAGGGGGGACGCCGCCGGCCGCGCTGCGCGGGAAGTCGCTGGCCTGGTACGTCGCGCTGCTGCGCCGTGCGCGGTCGTACTCCCGGAGGCAAGCCGCCCGCATCGGCCGCGCCGACCTGGAGCGCGTCATCACGCGCACGCGCGCGAATGGGCAGCGCGTGCGGCAGAACATCCGCTGGATCCTCTATCACGTCCTCGAGCACCAGGCTGGGCACTACGGGCAGGTGCTGTTGCTCCGACACCAGTACGCGGATCGGAGGAAGTGATGAGCGACGTGCGCCGGATCGAGTCGCGCATCGTGCCGGGCGAGGGCTTTGCCTCGCACGAGGTCGCGGTGAAGCTGGCCGAACTGGCAGCGGTGCACGAGCTCGTGCGCGATGCCGTCCGCGGACTCGAGCCCGGAGAGCTCGAGCGCCAGCCGGCGCCGGGCCGCAACACGATCGGCATGCTGCTCGCTCACATCGCGGTCGCCGAGACGCACCTGGGCCAGGTGGGGCTGCGCGGCGAGACGAATGGTCACGTGCAGGACGTGCTCGGCATACGCGAGGAGGACGACGGCCTGCCGATGGCGGCGAGCGGTACTCCGCCCGCGGCGCTCGCCGGACGCCCGCTCGAGTTCTTCTTCGATCTGCTGGCGCGCGCCATCGCGCACTCGCGAGCGGCGGGGGCCACGATCGCCGAAGCGGATCTGGCTACCGACATCGTGCGTCCGGTCCGACCCGACGGCTCTCAACGGGTGTTCGACCGCCGTTGGATCCTGTTCCACATGGTGGAGCACGCCGCGCTGCACAATGGCCAGATCCGGGCACTCCGGTCGGTGCTCCAACCCTTATTCCCCTAGTGCTTCCGGCGGTAGCTTCAAGCAGCTTGTCAGGCGTCCCACGCGAACGCCCCGACCCGCTTCCGGGCCGGGGCGTCGCGCATGCGTCGGTTCGCGGCGAAGGCCTAAGTGCCCTCGCTCCACGTCGCCAGATACTTGCTCTGCTCGGGCGTCAACGTGTCAATGGTCGTGCCCATGCTCTTGAGCTTGAGTCGCGCCACTTCCTTGTCGATCGCCTCCGGCACGACGTACACGCTCTTCTGCAGCTTGCTCGCCCGCTTCACCAGGTACTCCACGGACAGCGCCTGATTGGCGAACGACATGTCCATGACCATGGCCGGGTGCCCTTCCGCCGCGGCCAGGTTGATGAGCCGGCCCTCGCCCAGCAGGAACAGGCGCTTGCCGCTCTTGAGCCGGTATTCCTCGACGTAGGGCCGGGCGGTCTTCTTGCCCAGCGACATGCGCTCGAGCGCCGGGATGTCGATCTCGACGTTGAAGTGCCCGGAATTCGCGATGATGGCGCCGTCCTTCATGGCCGCGAAGTGCTCTCGCCGCAGCACCGATTTGTTGCCCGTCACGGTGATGAACAGGTCCCCGCGCAGGGCCGCCTCCGCCATGGAGACCACCTGGTTGCCGTCCATCGCCGCTTCCAGCGCGCGGACCGGATTCACCTCGGTCACGAGCACCGTGGCGCCCATGCCCTTGGCACGCGACGCGAGTCCGCGGCCGCACCAGCCGTAGCCGGCGATGACCACGGTGGAGCCTGCGACCAGCATGTTCGTCGCGCGCAGCACGCCGTCCATGGTGCTCTGGCCGGTGCCATAGCGGTTGTCGAACAGGTGCTTGGTGTCGGCGTCGTTGATGGCGATGACCGGGTAGCGGAGCGTATTGTCCGCCGCCATGGCGCGCAGGCGGGTGACACCGGTGCTGGTCTCCTCGGTGCCCGCGAACACGTCCTTCAGGTAAGGCTTCATCTTGGTGTGCAGCACTGTCACCAGGTCGCAGCCGTCATCCATGGTGATGTGCGGGCGGGCCTGGATGCAGCTGACGATGTGCGAGTAATAGGTCTTGTGGTCCTCGCCCTTGATCGCGAACGTCGGGATGCCGTAGTGCGCCACCAGTGATGCCGCGACATCGTCCTGCGTGCTGAGCGGGTTGGAGCCGCACAGGAACACGTCGGCGCCGCCGGCCTGCAGCGTACGCATGAGGTTCGCCGTCTCGGTCGTCACGTGCAGGCACGCGCCGATGCGCAGCTTCTTGAGCGGCCGCTCCTTCGCGAAGCGGGCGCGGATGGCGCGCAGCACGGGCATGTGGCGATCGGACCACTCGATGCGCGCCTTGCCGTCGCGGGCGAGGCCCAGATCTTTCACGTGGCCATCGGGGGCCGCGCCGTTTGTGTCGGCGCCATTCCTTGCGGCGGTCTTGCGCACTGCCATGGAGACTCCTCGGGTTCGGGGATGCGTGTTGCGGAACGCCGAACATGATGCACGACTGGCGGCGCGCGCTCAAGCTTTCAGTGAGGGGGCTTTTGCGGGTCGACGTTGTTATGTTATGCTTTCGCATATGAAGCGAACGACGTTGCAGCTGGACGCCGGCCTGCACGCCGAACTCCGCCGGCGTGCGGCGTCCGAGGGGCGCACGCTCACCGAGGTCGTGGCACGCGCGCTGCGAGCGGGCCTCGAGGGCGCCGCGGCCGCGCGCCGGCCGCGCGTGACCCTTCCCTCCTACGACCTCGGGCCATTCCTCGTGGACCCATCGCGGCCCGGCCGCCTGCCTCGACCCGCGGAGGACGCGTGATCGCGGTGGATACCGGCGTGCTCGCGCGAGCGGTGAATCGGTTCGCGCCCGAGCATGCGAGGGCGGCGGACCTGCTGGAGTCGCTCGCGAACGACGACCGGCCGTGGGCGTTGCCATGGACCGTGGTGCACGAGTTCCTTGGGCTCGTGACCCATCACCACGCGGTGGCCCGGGCGCTCGGCCCGGCCGACGCGTGGGGGTTCATCGAGGCGCTGGCCGCGAGTCCCTCCGTGCGGTTCCTGGGCCCCACGCCGCACCATGCGGCCGCCTGCGTCGAGGTGCTCGCGTTGCGCGATCCTTCGGCAGGCCCCGAGTTGGATCCCTCGTTCGCCACGGCCGTGCTGCTGCGCGAACACGGCGTGCGCGAGTTGCTCTCCAGCGACCTCGAGATGCGGCGCTGGGGCTTCCTCGAGGTGCGCGATCCCCTGCATGGCGAGCCGTGGGCCGCATCGGAGCGGCCCGGTCGTCGTTACCGGACGCTCACACGACGCAAGCCACGCGGGTAGGCTAGCTTTCGCGCTGTGTACCCGCCCTCTCCCGGAGGCCCCGCATGAGCATGGACCCAGGTATCGCCGTCACGCCCGAGCCGCCTTACTGGGTGGTGATCTTCACCAGTCGCCGGAATGGCGAGGATGCCGAGGGCTACGCGCGCATGGCCGAGGCCATGGCCACGCTCGCCCAGAAGCAGCCAGGGTTTCTGGGGCTCGAGAGCGCCCGTGATGTGGAGGGCCTGGGCATCACGCTGTCCTACTGGGCGAGCGAGCAGGCCATCCACGACTGGAAGCGCGTCGCCGCGCACACGGAGGCCCAGCGGCTTGGGCACTCGCGCTGGTACACCGAGTTCACGACCCGCGTGGCGCGCGTGGAGCGCGCCTACACCAAGGCGACGAGCGAACGCGCGGGACTCTGAGTCGGCGGCCGAACGGCCCGCGGCGCGGTCGCAGCGCCACGACTCTCACCCCCCTGCCGGGCGGCCGTCGATCGCGCCGCTAGCCCTCGAGGGCGCGCCATGCCGCCAGCAATTCGGCCTCTCGTTCCGGTGAGATCGCCGGCGAGGGCGGCCGCTCGTCTTCCCGAAGTGAGCGCTCCCAAGCGAGCGTGTCGCGCGCGGTGTCCTCGATCGACCGGAATCGAAGCCCCGCGTCGAGCGCACGCGAGATACCGAGGGAGGTGAATCCCTGGTCCGCTTCGTACAGCCACAGCGGCAGTTCGGTCCACGGCTGGACGCCCCGCTCCATGAGAAACGCCTCCGACACCCACGTGAGCCGCGCGTCACCTCCCACGGCGCGTGCGATGCGCTCGAGGCAGGGGCCGAGCCCGAGCGGCCGGGCGGGACCCGTGGCGGTGAACGTCCCCGTGGCCCCGCGCTCCAGCAGATCCAGCATCCACGCCGTGAGGTCGCGTGCGTCGATCACCTGGATCGGGGCGCCTGGCTCGCCCGGCGCCAGGACCTCGCCGCCGCGCTCGAGGCGCCGGGTCCAGTACGGGAATCGTCCGGTCGGGTCGTGCGGCCCCACCACCAGGCCCGGCCGCACGACGAGCGCACGTTCGCCGAACGCGTCGCGCACCACCGCCTCGCACAGCGCCTTGAGTGCGCCGTAGTTCCCGCCCGCGAGCGTCTCCGATGCGGGCTCGTCCGTGCGCGCGAGCGGCGCGGTCTCGTCCGCGGCCCTGGCGAGCGGCTCGGCGTAGACCGAGCAGGTCGAGACGAACAGGTAACGCTTGGCCGCGCCCGCGAGTGCGCGTGCCGAGTCGCCGACCAGCCGCGGGAAGTACCCGGACACGTCCACGATGGCGTCCCAGGTACGGCCCGCGAGCGCGCCGAGTCCCCCATCCCGGTCCCCGAGGACGCGCTCGACGCCGGCATGGAGCGTCGGGTTCGTGAGCCCACGATGGAACAGCGTCAGCTCGTGCCCGCGTGCCAGCGCCGCCTCGACGAGGTGCCGTCCCACGAAGCGCGTGCCGCCGAGGATCAACAGCCGCATCTACGCCTAAGCTCTCGAGATGCTTGTCATGGCCCGCGCACCGATCACGCCGGGCGCCGGGCCACGCAGTGGAGCCACCCGCGTCGCACACTCTGCACGCCCAGCGAGTGATAGGTTGCGTGCAGTGCATCGATGAGCGCCCGACTCCCCAGCTCGAGGTCGATGTCCGGCGACAACGCGCCGTGGATGAACACCGAATACCGGCTCAGGGCCTCCCAGTCCTCCGCGAGCCAATCGAACTGCAGCTCCTCGACGTGAATGTCCTCGAACCCCAATTTCAGGAATAGATCGTGATGCTGCTCCGGGCTCATGCGCTGCAACGCGACCGGGGTCTGTCGCGTCGGAGGCGCCCAACGTACGCTAGCGCGAGCAAGCTGCTTGCGTGTTTCGAGCAGCCAGCGCGTATAGAACAGCCGGGTCTCGGGCTCGACGCCACCGTCGTAGAACAGCGTGTTCGCACCCACCCACCCGCCCGGCCGAACCAGCGCGTAGGCGCCTTCCAGCACCGATTGGCGCTCCGCGAGCGGCACCTGATGGAGAACGTTGCACAGCGCACAGCAGGACCGCGTCGACCGCCCGGGTCACGAGGTGCATTGCCTCCTGCGCCCGGCCGCTGATGAACGTGACCCGGTCGTCGCGGATCCTCGAGCGAGCAATGTCGAGTTCCCACTCCGACGGGTCGATGGCGAAGATGTGAAAGTCAGGGGCCGATCCGAAGCGCTCGAGCAGCATCTGGGTCAGGATGCCGGATCCGCAGCCGAGATCGACCACCGTGGAGCGCTGCGAGATCCCACAGCGCACCGCGAGCCAGCGAGGGCAGGCCTCGTACATGGGTCGCTGCGCCATCCGGTCGAACTCGAAGCCCTTGCTGAAATCGCTCACACGCTCCTCGCGAGGGTCTTCGCCATGGTCGTTTTCTCCCAGGCGAACTCGCTGCGCCCGAAGTGTCCGTAGGCCGCTGTCTTCTGGTAGATCGGGCGGCGTAGCTTGAGCGTGTCGATGATGCCGCGTGGCGTGAGGTCGAAGTGCTTGCGGACGAGCGACGTGAGCCGATCGTCGCTTACCTTGCCGGATCCGAACGTGTCCACCATGACGCTCACGGGTTCCGCCACGCCGATCGCGTAGGCCACCTGCACCTCGCAGCGGTCGCACAGGCCCGAGGCCACCAGGTTCTTCGCCACCCAGCGCGC
>CAYQNV010000127.1:0-14309 GCA_964418975.1 uncultured bacterium
GAGTACGAGGACGGCGGGCTGGGCGAGATCTTCATCGACATGCACAAGGAGGGCGCGGCGTTCCGCAGCATGATGAATTGCTTCGCCATCTCCGTGAGCATGGGGCTCCAGTACGGCGTGCCGCTCGAGGACCTGGTGGACCAGTTCTGCTTCACGCGGTTCGAGCCGCACGGCCGCGTCGAGGGACACGACAATATCAAGGTGTCCACGAGCGTGATCGACTACGTGTTCCGCGTGCTTGGCTACGAGTACCTGAACCGCACCGACTTGGCGCACGTCATCGACGAGGCGCCGCAGGGCCAGTTGGTGCGCCGCCCGCGCGCCACCGACATGCCGGTCGGCAAGGAGCATCGGGCGATTGCGGCCGCGCAGGGCGTGGGCATCACGCCGGCCAAGCCGGTAGTCGCCAGCCTGTCACGACTGTCCGAGACCGAGGACGTGGGCGCGGCCAGCCTGACGGTACAGAACAAGAGATTGCTGGGCGACGCTCCGGCGTGCGACAACTGCGGTCACATCACCATCCGCAATGGCACCTGCTACAAGTGCCTGAACTGCGGAAACTCGATGGGGTGCTCGTAGGCACGAGCACTTCCCCCCTCGATGCACTCCACCACGAACAGGTGCTCGCGATTGCTGGCCGGGCCGGGCTGGCCCACGCGCTCGCCCTGCGGGTTGTAGACGCCCAGGCGATGCCCGATGTAGCGCGGGTGCTCCACCGACACCTCGTCCACCGAGCCGCGCGTGGCGAGCAGTTCGCGCATCCTCGGCAACGGCACAAACCCCTCGTCGCTGAACGACACCACGATGCGGCGTGCACGCACGCGCTCCAGCACCGCGACGAATGCGTCTTCCATGGTGCCCTTGCGGTTGAACAGGCTGCCGCGATCACGCACGTCGATGCGCTTGCACGCCACGCCGTAGACCTCGGGCTCGTCGCCGCGCACGAGTGTTTCCCACACGTGGTAGTTGCCGAGGTAGCTGTGCTGGTTGTAGGGCGGGTCCAGGTAGGCCACGTCGGCCTCGTGGCGATCGGCCGCCTCGACCGCATCCAGGCACGAGGCCGAGCCCTCGCCCGGTAGCAGTTCGGGCAGCCGGAGCCGGAGAGGTTGCCGCGAACGCGCTGACCACTGTTTCAGGTACGCCATCTGCAGCCCGACGGTGGAATCCACGCGGTCGGCCGCTTCCACCAGGCTCGTGAGCGCGATGGCCTCCAACTCGGGCGGCAGCGCCAGCGCCGCGATGCGCGCGCGGATGGCCTCGGCACGCGCGGCGTTCTCGGGGCTCAGGTAGCGCGATCGCAGGGCGTAGGTCTCGGTGAACCAGCCGGCGCGCCCCGGGACGACTTCCAACTCCGCCAGCAGCCGCTCCGCCGACTCGCGCCAGCGCCGCGCGTCGGCCCCCACGTAGCAGCGCGCGAATGCGTGCGCGTAGGCGTTGTGGTCGTTGGCGTGCACGCGCAGGCCCTCGCGCTTCAATGCGTGCCCCACGCGTGAGGTGCCGGAGAACAAGTCCAGCGCCGTGCGCGGGCTACCCTGCGTGAGCGCACGCACGATCTGCGGCACGAGTAGGCGCTTGGAGCCGATGTACTTGATCAACGGCGACCTCCCTGTCTCCGGGCGTGCGACGGCGCCAGCGTAGTCGCGGCGTCGCCCGATTGCACGCCAGGCCCGCGTCAGGCAGATTGCCCGGCCATGGCCGCCTACGCCGAAGTGAAGTCGCCCTGGTTCACGCCGCAGCGCGCCATGCAGACGCTGCTCATCTTCGTGGTGCTGGCGCCGCTCGCCGAGTTCCTGCACTGGGGCGCTCTGGCCGTGTTCGCGTTCAGCGCGCTGGCCATCATCCCGCTTGCCGGGCTCATGGGCGACGCCACTGAGCGGCTGGCATCGCGCCTGGGTGCCGGCGTGGGCGGGCTCCTGAACGCCACGTTCGGAAACGCCGCCGAGTTGATCATCGCGCTGGTCGCACTCCAGAACGGGCTCTACGACGTGGTCAAGGCCTCGCTCACGGGATCGATCATCGGCAACATCCTGCTGGTGCTGGGCGTGGCCATGGTGGCCGGTGGTGTGCGGCGCGAGCGGCAGAAGTTCGACCGCGTCGCGGCGGCCGCTTCGGCCACGCTGTTGTCCTTGGCAGCGCTCGCGCTGCTCGTGCCCGCGGCGTTCCACTTCGTAGCCGAGGGCGCGGTGGCGAGCGCCACGCTCACCCGGGCGCGCGAGGCGGCGCTCGAGCGCACGCTGTCGCTCGAGATCGCCATCGTGCTGTTCGTGGCCTACCTCTTGTCGCTGCTGTTCACGCTGAAAACGCACCGCCACCTCTACACCGGCGGTGCCGAAGAGCACGAGCATCACCCCGTCAACGTGAGCCGCGCCGTGATCTCGCTGGTGGTGGCCACGGCGTTGGTGGCGTGGATGAGCGAGATGCTGGTGGGTGCGGTCGAGGAGACTTCGCACGTGCTCGGGCTCACCGAGGTGTTCGTGGGCGTCATCGTGGTGGCCATCGTCGGCAACGCCGCTGAGCACTCCACTGCGGTGATCGTGGCCATGAAGAACCACATGGACCTGGCGCTCAACATCGCCATCGGCTCCAGCATCCAGATCGCGCTGTTCGTGGCACCCGTGCTGGTGTTCGCCTCGTACTTCATGCCGCACGGCCCCATGGACCTGCGCTTCAGCGCGTTCGAGGTGCTGGCCGTTGTCGCGGCCATTGCCGTCGTGAACCTGGTGTCGCAGGACGGAGAGTCCAACTGGCTCGAGGGCGCCATGCTGCTGGCGGTGTACGTGGTGCTGGGGATCGCGTTTTTCTTTCTGCCTTGATGACGGCCTCCGGCCGTCGGCGCTCCGGCGCTCCCCGGCGGCGAGCGAGTTCGCAGCGAGCGAGTTCGCAGTGGCGAGCGGCCACACGCGCCCGCTAGACTGGTGTGAACCTCAGGAGGTCCACCATGTCCACCCTGCCGATCGACAACAACCCTCGCGTGCGCGAACTCGTCCGCCAGCTCGATCAAGCCATGACGCCGCGCGACGACGCTGGCCGATGTCGTGCCGTGAAACAGATCCTCGAAGCCTCGTTCGCGGCCGGCACCGAGTTCCTCGAGCCGCACTACCTGGCGCCCAACCCCGAACGCTACGCGCGCCGCCTGGTCCACCGCGATCCCGCGAACCGTTACACCGTGCTCGCCATGGTGTGGAACATCGGGCAGGGCACACCACTCCACGATCATGCGGGCATGTGGTGCGTCGAGTGCGTGTACCAAGGCCGCATCCGCGTCACCTCGTATGCCTGTCACGGTGGCGACCCCGAGCGCGACATCGTGCAGTTCAAGCAGGAGACCGTCATCCACGCTGGCGTGGGCGAGGCCGGCGCGTTGATCCCGCCGTTCGAGTATCACGTGCTCGAGAACGCGGGCGACATCCCCGCCGTGACGCTGCACGTATACGGCGGCGAGATGGACCACTGCCATATCTTCGAGCCGGTCGAGAACGGCTGGCTCCGTCGCTACCGCGAGCTCAGCTACACGGCGTGACCCGCGCCGGAGCGGCCCTCCCCGGGCTGGTGGTGAGCGTGCTGCTGGCCACCGCGGCGTTCCTGCTGGCCGATCAGCCGTTCGTGAAGGACACGCTGCACCTGTCCGCGCTGCTGCTGGTGATCCTGCTGGGCATGGCGCTGCGCACGTTCATGTCGTTACCGGCCTGGGCGGCGCCAGGCGTGCGCGTGGCGCAAAGGCCGTTGCTGCGCTGGGCGGTGGCGGGACTTGGGTTTCGGCTATCGCTCGGCGAGATCGTGCGCATCGGCGGTCCGGCGCTCGCGGTGGTGGTGACCAGCACGTTCGCGGCTCTCGCATTCGGCGTGTGGGTGGGGCGGCGACTGGGCCTCTCGGACAAGCTCGCCACGCTCCTGAGCGTGGGCGGCGGCATCTGCGGCGCCTCGGCGGTGGTGGCGGCCGACAGCGTGCTACATGCGGAGAAGCGCGAGTCGGCGCTGGCGCTGGGCATCATCACGCTGCTCGGCACGTTGGGTATCGTGGCCTATCCGTGGATCGGCCGCGCCGCGGGCATGAGCGATTTCCTCTACGGCGTGTGGGACGGTGCGAGCCTGCACGAGATGGCGCAGGTGGTCGCGGCGGGCGCGGGCTACAGCCGCGAGGCGACCGACGTGGCCACGGTGGTGAAGCTGGCGCGCATCACGCTGCTGGCGCCGGTGGTGTTCTACCTGGCGTGGCGGGTGCGACAGGTAGGTGTTGGAGCCTTTGCGGCCTCCGGCCGCACTGGCGTGGAGTCGCAGGCCGCGGAAGCTTCGAAATCTCCCCACATCTCCCTCATGCCCTGGTTCCTCGTGCTGTTCGTGCTGTTCGCCACCTTGAACAGCACGGGCTGGCTCGGGGCACCCCTGGTGAAGCACATCCAGCGCGCCGACCTGTGGCTGCTGTGTGTGGGCATGGCGGGCGTGGGACTCCAGACGAGTTTCGCCGACTTGGGTCGCGCCGGCTGGGCGCCGATCGCGGCGGGTGCCGCGCAATGGCTGCTGCTGGCGCTGCTCTCCTACGGCCTGGCGTACGTGCTGATCCGCTAGCGACTCAGGCCGCCTGCACTGCGTCGCGCTCGTCCAAGCCGTCCTCGGCCACCGTGCACTTGAGCGCGTCGAAACAGTCGGGGCAAAAGCCACTGCTCCCCTCGCGCTCCATGATGGCGAACGCCTCGGTCGGCGCCAGCGCGTGCCGGTAGGGGCGTGACGCCGACAGCGCGTCGTAGACGTCGGCCACCGCCAGCACGCGGGAGAGCTCGGGCAACTGCTCGGCGCCGATGCCGCGGCAATAGCCGCTGCCGTCCATGCGTTCGTGGTGAGCGGCGCTTGCGAACGCCAGCCACTCGAAGCCCTGCACGTGTTCGAGGATGCGCTCGGTGTAGAGCGCGTGCATGCGCATGATCTCCCATTCGGCAGCGTCCAGCGCGCGCGGCTTGTCCAGGATGCTGTTCGGCACCGACAGCTTGCCCAGGTCGTGCAGCAGCGCTGCCGAGCGCGTCTCCTCCACCAGTTCGCGGCTCCAGCCGAGAGTGCGCGCCACGCCCACCGACAGCTCCGCGACGCGGTGCGAGTGAGCCCCCGTGTAGGGCGACTTGGCGTCCACGATGCCGGCGAACACGTGCGCCACACGCTGCAGCGTGGCCGTGCCCGCGAGCAGCGCCGCGTGCCCGGGTTCGGCTGCCGAGACATCCGCGCGCAGCTCGTGCGTTGAGCGCGTGGCCCAGCTCGCGAGCTGCGGCTCCAGGCCGCGGCAGGCCTCGATCACGGTGGGGTCGAACCACTTGCCGGAGCGCCGGCGCACGAGCGCCAACCCTGCCTCGGGACCGCCCTCGGCGGCGAACACCTCGAGGATCTGTGCCAGCCCCAGCACGCGGGCGACCACGGGGATCTGATCGCCCCGCAAGCCGCGCGGATGCCCGTGGCCGTCCCAGTGCTCGTCGAGCGCGCGCACCGCTTCGGCCGCCCCCGCGCCGAAGCCCAGTTGCAGCACGATCTCGGCACCGCGATCGCAGCGCACCTGCACCAGTTGCGCGGCCACCCTCGGGCCCAGCCGCGCCAACGACGCCATGCGCTTGGCGCGCTCGAACCACGACGCGCCCGGGGCGGCATGTCCCATCGCGAGCAGCACAGCGCGTAGGTCGTTGGACCAGTCCGTCACCATGCGCGCGCGCTTCGCCTGGATGTCGTTGCCGCCGAAGATGTCGCACAGCGCCGCGGCGTTGCTCGAGCAGCCGGCGTCCTTCAAGAGCGCGCCGTAATAGAGGTCTCGGCGGCTTTGCAGCGGCAGGTCCAGCCGTTTGGCCAGCTCCATGGAGATGAGGCAGGTGCGGAGCGAGTGGCCCATGGGCTGGCCTTCGGTGAGGTCCAGCGCGAACGAGAGTGCTGCCAGCACGTCCGTGAGCGGGACGACTGCCGGGGGCGCGACGCGTGCGAGGGACGGGTTCACCCCTCCGGTATCGGTGCGACCACGACTCCGCTTGAGGCCAGCCGGGCGGGCGCGATACCATCCCCGCAGCGAATCGCCCACCCCATACCCCTAGCCCGGCGCACCCGGGCCGCCCGCCCGGGCGGCTCCCGGTAGTCTCTGGTAGCCCCGCCGAGCGGACGGTTCGCATCCTAGCTGAGGAGTCCCGATGGCCCCCGAGCCGATCCGGACGCCGGCCCTGCGCCTGCTGTCCTTGCTGTGCCTCTCGCTATGCCTGGCCTCGCCGGCGCACGCGCTGCGCCTCGTCAACTACAACATCCTCAACTACCCGGGCAGCACCGCCGCGGCGCGTGATCCGCTGTTCCGCACCATCTTGGGGCCGCTTTCGGCGGACGTGGTCGCGGTGCAGGAGATGCAGTCGGCCACCGGCTGCGCCCAGTTCCTCAACAACCTCAACTCGCTCGAACCCGGCCAGTGGGCCGTGGCGCCGTTCATGGACGGGGGCGACACCGACTCGGGGCTCTTCTACAAGCCCGCAAAAGTTCAGTTGCTCGGCCAGTGGGCGTTCTATCCCAATGCCGCGAACCTGTTGCGCTTCGTGCACGTCCACCGGCTGATGCCGGTGGGCTACACGGCGGCCGCCGCCGAGATCCGCGTGTACTCGCTGCACTTGAAGGCGTCCACGGGATTCGAGGCACAGCGATTGGCCGAAGCGACGGGGCTGCGCGATTCCCTGAACGCCATGCCGCCCGGCACGCACGCGCTGGTCCTGGGCGATTTCAACTTCTACGCCGGCACCGAACCCGGCTACCTGAAGCTGCTCGAATCGCAGGCCAGCAACGTCGGCCGCGTCTACGACCCGCTGGGGCTGCAGGGCATCGCCTGGCAGGACAACACGTCCATGAAGTACGCGTGGACCCAGTCGCCGTGCAAGACAGGCGACACCGGCTGCGCGAGCGGTGCCGCCACGGGCGGCATCGACGATCGCTTCGACCTGATCCTGCCCACCTACCCCTGGCAGGATGGCGCGGGCCTGGAACTGGTGCCGGGCTCGTATGTCTCCGTGGGAAACGACGGCCTGCATCACAACAACAGCATCATGGACCCGCCCACGATCCCCGAGGGCGCCGCCTATGCCGCGGCGTTGCACGCGGCCGCCGATCACCTGCCCGTGCGGCTGGACCTGCGACTCCCGGCGCGGCTGTCGCTGCCGGGCGGCCCGCTCGCCTTCGGCACCGTGATCCTCGGGGCGAACGCTTCGGCCACGCTGGCGGTGAGCAACGCGGCGCTCGCGCCGGGCGAGCCACTTGCGTACAGCTACACCGCCTCGGCCGGCTTCAGTGCACCGGTCGGTCCACAGGGCGCCGCCGCGGGCGTCACGAATCTGGATGCCATCGCGCTCGACACCAGTACGCACGGTACCAAGTCAGGTTCGCTCTCGATCACCAGCAACTCGGTCGAGGGCGCGGTGCCGGACATCGCGCTCACGGGCATGGTGCTGCGGCACGCGGTGCCATCGCTCGACTCGAGCCTCGTGCTCACCACGGGCACGCTCGACCTGGGCACCCACTCGGCGGGAGCATTCACGCCGGGCGAGGTGCGCGTGCACGACTTTGGGTTCGACGCGCTACAGGCGCGTCTCTCGCTGGCGAGCGCCAGCATCACGGGCGGGGCCGGGCGCTTCGCGGTCGCGGGCAACACGCCGCAACTCCTGGCCGCAACGGGCGCCACGTTCGCCGTGTCGTTCGACGACGCGGGCGCCACCGCCGACTCCACCTACTCGGCCACGCTCACGTTCGCAAGCGCCGACGAGCCGCTGCCGGGGGCTTTACCGGCGAGCGTGCTTGCCGTGGAGCTATCCGCGCGGCTTGAGGGCGGCGGACCGGTCAGCGTGGGCAGCCAGCGCCCCTCCGCCACCGTGTTGCTCGCACCCGCGCCCAACCCGCTCCAGGGCGAGAGCGTGCTGCGCTTCGACTTGGCAGAGCGCGGGGAGACGCGCCTCGAGGTGTTCGACGCGGCCGGACGGCGCGTCGCGGCATTGCTGCACGCCGGGCTCGAGCCTGGGCGATACACCGTTCGTTGGGACGGCCGTGGCGACAGCGAGGAACCGCTCGGCGCCGGGCTCTACTTCGTTCGCCTGATCGCACCCGGCGCCCGACCGCACGCGGCTCGACTCGCCATCGTGCGATAGCGCCCTCCGGCCGGGCGGCCCTCACGCGGGTCGCCCGGCCTCCTTCGCCCCGAAAGGGCTCCGCCGCATGCTCCGCTCGGACCACCCACTCGCTCGACTGCACCGCGGCCTGGTGACTACGGCGCTGCTGCTCGGCGTGTTCGTCGCACCCGCGCACGCGCTCCGCGTGGTCACGTGGAACCTGCTCGGCTACGACGACGCGGCCGTCGCCGCGCGCCGGCAGCACATGCTGCAGATCGTGCCGGGACTCGCCCCGGATGTGATGATCGTGCAGGAGTTGTTCGCGCCCGCCGCGGCCGACTCGTTCGCCAACCTCCTCAAGGCGAGCTTTCCCGCGAAGGTGTGGAAGGGCGGCGGCAGCACCTACCTCGTCAGCACGCAGAGTGCCCTCTACTACGACTCGCTCCAAGTGAGCATTAGCAACTTGAGCGCGGTCGCGACCGGCGGCCCGCGGCAGGTGTTGGTGGCGCTCGTCCGGCCCAACGGCTACAAGACCAACGCGGCGGCGTTCCGCGTGTACAGCGTGCACTTCAAGGCCGGCAACGGGGCCACGGTGCCCAGCGATTCCTCCACGCGCACGGCCGAATGCACCAGCCTGCGAACCACTCTGAACGCCGCGCCGGCCGGGACCAATCTGATGTTGGGAGGCGACACTAACTTCTACGGCGCGTTCGAGACCGGCTACACGCGGCTGATCGAGTCGCAGGCCGACAACGACGGCCGGCTGAAAGACCCGCTCTCGCTGGTGGGCCTGTGGAACAACCCCGGCTACGCGCCCTACCACACGCAGTCGCCGTGCAACGGCTCGCCCTGCATCGGGAGCAACGGCGGTATGGACGACCGGTTCGACCTGTTCCTCAATTCCTATTCGCTGAGCGACGGGTTGGGGCTCGACATGGTCGTGGGTGGGCTACCACTGGGTTACGGCCCATTCGGCAACGACGGCCTCCACTACAACGACTCGATCGACGGCGGCGGCTTTAACACCGCGGTGGGATTGGCCGTGGCCGCGGCGCTACGTCAGGCCTCGGACCACCTGCCGGTCATCGCCACGCTGCAGTTGCCCGCCAGGCTCGGCAGCGTGAGCGAGTTGGCGTTCGGCGACGTGCTCCTTGGCAGCGCGCCGACCCAGTCGCTCACCGTGGACAACCTGCCCGCGCCACCCGCAGCGACGCTCAGCTACTCGCTCGCGGCGCCGGCCGCGTTCAGCGCTCCGGGCGGCACGTTCAACAACATCGCGGCCGGCTCGCCCGACGTGCATGCCATCGCCATGCTCACGGGCAGCGTCGGGATCAAGACTGGCGCACTCATGGTCGCCTCCAATGACCTCGACACCACCGCCAAGGCCGTGCTGCTCTCGGGCCGTGTGCTGGCGCACGCGGTGCCGTCGCTGGATTCGCTGGCCGACGTCGCGAGCGACACGCTCGACTTCGGCGTCGTGACGCAGGGCAGCAACACCGAGTTGTCGCTACGCCTGTTCAATCGCGGCTGGTCGAGTCTCCAAGCACGGCTCGTGCGCACAGCGGAGTTCGTGGCGGGCAGCGAGCGCTTCGCGTTCCAGGCGCCGGCAGCGCTGGTCACCGACGCCGCCACGTATGCCGTCACATTCAACGCCACCGGCGCGGATCCTGACAGCGACCATCTGGCCGAGTTGCGCATCGCTCCGGCAGACGAGCCTCTCCCCGGAGCGCTCGCATTCGACACGCTGCGCGTGACGCTGCGCGCGCACGTGGCGGCGAACGGCGCTGTGCCCGGAACGCCGACGGTGCTGCGCTTTGTACCGCCCGCCCCGAACCCGTCTCGAGGCAGCGCGCTGTTCGCGTTCGACCTGCCCGAGGCAGCTTCGGTGTCGCTCGAGCTCTACGACGCCAGTGGCCGCCGCGTGTCGGCGTTGGCGAGCGGTGAGTACCCGGCCGGCCGGCATCAAGTGCGTTGGCAGGCCATGGGCCGCACCGGCCAAGCAGTGCGCGCGGGGCTCTACTTCGCGCGCTTCACCACGCCGGGGCTCTCGCGGGTCGCGCGTCTCGTGGTGCTGCCGTAAAGCAGGCCGTCACTTCTGATCGGGCGGCGATTCATCTGCTACGGACGTAGTGCCGCGGCCAGGCTCGCCCTCTTCGAAGCCCCGACACTCGAGCATGGGTAGACGCGGGTAGCGCTCGTAACTCGTGTCGTGGCGAGATCTTTCGCAGAGCCAGAAACGGCTGCGAGGCGTTTCGACGAGGCGTGCGTGCCGGCAGCGTGCGCACAGGCCCACGGCGATCGGGTCGGCGCCGCTCATATCATTGCCCCTCGCATGCCGCGCTCCCTGCCCTGGACTGTCGGTGCGGACGACGGTTCGATCGCGCTGAGGCTTGGTGAGAGTGGTACGCAGCACGGAAGTTAGTTTCGTATCTGGCTGCCCCGCAGCACGTTTCGGCATTGCCATTGGCGTTGGCCCGTCGCTTGCAATGCTATCACGATGATCAGTGTTCTCCGCACTGGTCGATGAGTCGCGAGCAACAGGCAAACCGGGGGGCGTCCCTCTCTCTCGATGGGATGCGTCCGACAGCAGTACCGGATGGCGCCACCTCCCCACGGGCGCTATCCGTCGGACAGGGTAGCCGGGCCGCAATTCCCCCCCCGGCTTGCGGCGGCGAGGCTCCAAAGCCTCGCTGCCATCGCCATTTTCGGGCCCGGAGGCCGCCGCGCGGCAGCCCACGCGCCGCTTGGGTAGAATCGTCGCCCATGCGTTCCACGTGCTCGACTTGCTCCCGCCCCCACCCGCCCGCCACCGCGTGACCCGACCCGCCCGCACGGCGCCCGGCCCCCGCTCCGCCATACCCACCGCCCGCCACCCCGGTCGGAGCCTGCACGCAGGCGAACCGCCGAGCTGGCCCGCACTTCGCTGGGCGGCGTGGGCGCTCATGTCAGCCTATGCCGTGGCCGCGCTGGCCATGGCGTTCGGGCCGCACATCGTGGGCGACGTGTTCACCGAGACCGACTTCTATGGCTCGTACGGTCCCGGAGCGAGGTTGCTGCAACAGGGGCACCTGGATCCCGCGCGCTACGGCGTCGTCGGGCCGGTGTTCGAGGCGTTGCTGGCGCTGGTCGGGCTTGTGGTCCGCGATCTTTTTCAAGCCGCGGAGCTGATCGCCGTGGCGTCGATGACCGTGGCGCTCGTCTGCTGGCACTCGCTGGTGGCGCGCCGCATCGGGGCCGCGGCCGCGCTCCTCACCGTGCTGTTCCTGGTGAGCAACGCGCAGTTCTTCCGCTACGGCTGGTCCGTGACCACGGACGCGCCTGCGCTGGCGCTGCAGGCCTCGGCGCTCTGGGCATTGCTTGGCGCGCGCGCTTCCGAGGACGGCGGCTCTGGTACGCGCCGCATGCTGGTCGCCGGACTTTTGGCGGGGCTCGCGTTCCTCACGCGCTACAACAGCGTGGCGCTCCTGCCCGCCGGTCTTGCGGCGATTCTTCTCGGTTGGAGCGGCGTGCCGGTCGGTGAGCGCGCACGGCACGCGTTGTTCTTCGCCGTCGGCTTCCTCGCTCCAGTGGCACCGTGGATGCTCTACTCCGCGACCCACGGCGGCTCGATGCAGTTCAAGCTGCATCACAACATCGCCTACGAAGTGTTCGCCCGCCCCAACGGCATCGTCTGGGACATCTACGGACGCGACATGGAGCCGCTGTTTCCCACACCGTGGTCGGTGCTGGCGCGCGATCCCGTGGCAGTGGTGTCGCGCATGGCATTCAACGTGTTCGACCACTTGCGCCTGGACGCCCGGCTGCTCACCGGCCTGCCGCTCGCCGCGGCCGCAGTGGCGGGGCTGTGGTTCGCGTGGCGCGACGGCCTGATGGCGCGCCTGCGACCACTGCTCCTCGCCGTGCTGCTGCTGTTCTTGACGCTCGTGCCGGCGTTCCATTCCGAGCGCTACTCACTCGCGGTACTGCCGCTCTGGGCGTTGCTCGCGGCGAGTACCTTCGCTTCGCCGCGGTTCGCGTTCGTGGCCGGAAACGTGTGGTGGAAACTGTTGCTGCTGCCCGCCGTGGTGCTGCCGTCGCTCGCTGCCTCGCGCACGTTCACCGCGCGCGTGCTCTCGCAATTGCCGGTCGAGGTGCGCGAGGCGGCCGAGCAGGTGCGGCCGTACGTGAAGCCGGGAGACAAGGCGATGGCGCGCAAGCCCCACTTCGCGTGGTACGCCGGGTTGACGCCCGTGCCGCTGCCGTTGGCCGACACGCTCTCGCAGTGGGCCGACGCCGCGCGCGCCTCGGGTGCCCGCTGGCTCTACTTCTCGTGGCCCGAGGCCGAGCTGCGGCCGCGCTTCGAGTGGCTGCTGGATTCCACGAGTGCCGCGCCCGGCCTGACCGTGCGCGCCGCCACCGCGCACTGGCCGGCGTTGGTGTACGAGATCGGCCCCGGCTTCGGCAACGAGCCGGCGTGGATCGGCAACGACACGTTGACGGCGGTGCACCGGGCGCGCGCCCGCGTCATGATCGACGAGCGCGCTCGCGAACCGCGCGTGTTCCTGGCGATGCACGAGTTCTCGCTCAGGAACCACGACGTGGCGCAAGGGTACATCGACCAGATGCTTCGCTTGGCACCCGACGACCCCGACATGCTCATGATGGCCGCCGAGAATCGCTTGATGTTGCAGGATCCGACCGGCGCGCTCGGCTACTACGAACGCTTCGAACGCGTGCGCCCCGGCACCGCCGAAGCCCAGATCGGGCGCGGCTGGGTGGCGGCCATGAACGGCGACGAGCCCGGCGCCGCACGGCTCTGGGCCCCGGTGGTGGCATCCGCCAGCGATGTGAATACACTGCGTCGCATGGGTATCGCATTCGCACGCACGGGCGACACGGCGAGACTGGCCGAGGTACGCGAGCGGTTGCAGGCGCTGGGGGTGATTCTGTGAGCCGGACGCGACCGCACGCGGTGCGCGCTCGATTCGTTCCGGCGGCGTGCGCGCTGCTCGTGCTGGCGCTCGGCGCGTGCGTCAAGCGCGGTCCGCAGGAAGTGCGTGCGCCCGCGCCACCGCCCGTTCAGCCGGTGCCGCCGGCGGCGGATTCGGTGACCGTCGGGCTCTGGCATTTTGATGAGCGCGGCGGCACCGCGGTGAGCGACGCGTCGCCGTTCCGGCTCGCGGGCACCGCCGGCCCCGAGACGCGCGTGGAGTTCGGCCGCTATCGGAACGCACGCGCGTTCACCGCCACGGCGCAGTCGTTCGTGCAGGTGCCCTACAACCCCGTCATGGAGTCGCCGCGCGGCTTCACGGTCGAGACCTGGCTCTACCTGAACGACGTCACGCGCTACGAGTTCTCGGCCGTGGCCATGCGCTGGTCGCCGGTGCCCAACGAGCAGAGCTGGCTGCTGGGCGTGGTCGGGCGCAAGATCGCAAGTGTCACCACGCCCAGCCCCGGCTGGTTCACCACGGAGATGGCCGCGCTCTCGCCCGGGCATCTGGCGTTCGCGTTCCGTCCCGACCTGGCCGCGGGCACGCAGAGCTTCATGTCGAGCGTCGTGCTGCCGCTGCGGCGCTGGGTGCACGTGGCCGCCAGCGTGGATGGCGAGGTGGTGCGCCTCTACGTCGATGGTCGGCTCGACACGCAGGTGGCGGTGGCCAACGGCATCAAGCGCTCAAGCGCACCGCTGGTGGTGGGCAACGCCTTGGACCCGCGCCGTCTCACCGACTTCGGCGGTGATCTGCGCCAGGACCCCTCGAACCTGCCGGTGCCGTTCTATGCGCTGAACGGCCTCGTGGACGAGTTGCGGATCTCCAACGTGGCGCGGACGGCTTTCGAGAGCGCGGATCTGCGGTAGGGACTTGCCGCACTTTCGGTTCGGAAAGCGCGCAAATCCGCCTTGCGTTCGGAGGGGGTGTGCGACACTCCGCTTCAGGCCGGGCCCTCGCTTCGCAGGAGAAGGCCGATGTCCACGAACCTCCGCAGAGTGCCCCTCGAGCTTATCAAGCCGAAGAACCCTCCCAACGACCTGACTCCGGTCCCGGCCTCTGGGGCGACGTACGCCGTCTATCGACAAGGCGCACTGGTCCGCGCGGGGAGCCCCCATGGTCGAGCGGCTTATTACCGGGAGCAGTTTGTAGTTGACACCCGTCATGCGGCCGCATAGCGAACGTGGCGCTCCTGGAAGTAGCGACGCACGAGGGCCGGCTGCTTCTGCGTGCTGCGCAGGTACGC
>CAYQNV010000128.1:0-2331 GCA_964418975.1 uncultured bacterium
TTAGACTTGTCCCTAATCGGCGACAATCAATTTATGACTGTCAATCAACTAGACACGCCACTCAAGGCGCTGCGGGGGCGCACGTCAGGATTGTGAGATGAGGCGCGGCCATCAAGCCACCCGCTGTTGCTGTTGCGCCCGGCGCTCCCAGAATTCTTCGAACCGGCCGCTCAGCTGGCAGCAGCGCAGGGCAATAATCGCGTCCGCGCCGGCGACGGTCCAATGCATCCCGGCGCGTTTGCACCGCGTGCCGATGGCCACCTTGCAGCCGGCTTCCACGACCCCGGTTGAGGTGCACAGCCCAGCCGCCCGAAACGCCGGGTAGTCCATGCGCGCGCGGTTGCGTTCGACATAGTCGACGCACTTGCGCGCCTCGTTGTCGTGCGGCGCGTGCAGGCGGAGGGCGGTCAGCACGGCGTCGAGATCGCCGGCATCCAACTCCTCGTGGCGGGCGCGTGCCCACGGGTGCGCCAGGTCGCTGGTCGCCCCGTAGATCGACTTGGCCACGTCGGAGAGGTGCTGCTTGGCGTGGAAGCGGTCCACGATCTGGATCGCCTCGGGGAAATGTTCGTCTGCGAGGTGCCAGATCCACGGCGCCCCATCCCCCAACACGACGCGGCGCCGCGCCCGATCGAACCCGCGGCGCGTGGCCTCGCGCGCGACCCGCGCCGCAAACGCGCTCGGCGTCGCGTCGGTGTCTTTCTGCGCGGCGCTTTCGATCGCGGCCGAGTAGCTGATCGACCCGGCGTCCCGCTCAGGCGTGCCGTCCGTGGCGCGCCCCTCGGCGCTCCAGACCGTGACCAGCTTGACCTCGCGCGTCTTCGCCGATCCGTCGGGCTGCTTGCCGGCGCGGTCCACCACCTCCGCCTTGCGCACCGGCACCCCCGTGCCATCCATCCCGAGGTAGAGCGTCGGCGCGACCGGCTCGTCGGCCGTCGGCGGTTCGACCACCCCCCGTTCGTCCTCGGCCACCTCGCGCCCCAGCGCTTCGGCCGCGCGCTCGACGTGTGTGGTCGACACGTCGACGCCGCCGAGCGCGTGCAGCAACTCGTGGCCTTCCTCGAAGCTGACCATCGCGCCCACCAACCCCACCATGCGCAGGACGCCAGGCGAGAGCGACGTGTCGACCAGGCCCAGCGCGCGATCGCGCGGACAGAACCCGGCATCGCAGGCCGCGCAGTGATAGTACGCGCGCGCCAGCGTCAGCGGGCCCAGGACGCTCGCGAACGTCTTGGCGCGCCGCCCCGCATAGCGCGCAAGTTGGCCGCAGGCGCACGCCAGGCTCGGCCCCACTTGGTCCGACGTGTCCGCGTTGAGCCGCGCCTGGACCGCGCACGCCGCGACGTGCAGCGCCTGGCGCCGGGCGGCCGTCTCCAGGGCCTCGAAATCCCAGCCGTCGACGGCCCCGTCGCCTACGAGCGTGGCGATCTCTTGCGCAACCGCCGTCTGGAGCGTCGCACCGAGCCCCCTTTTTCCCGCCGGTCCGCGGCGGTCTCGGCGAGGGGGGCGATCTCCGCATCGGCTAACCGCTCGCAGGCCCCCCAGTACAGCTCGGTGGCATCCCGGAACTGCCGGCCGGTTTCAATCTGGCGGCGTACGGTGTCGGCCTGCGCCGCGGCGATGAGTCGGGTCTGGGTGGTGCCCGCGACGGAGCGGGTGAGGCTGAAGTAGGGACCGTGCCGCGCATCAGGGCGGTCCTTACACGGGCACCCTGGACGGCTGCACTTGACCGTGCGTTCCGTCAGCGAGCCCCGACGCATCGGGACCGGCTCGGCCAGCTGCGCGGTCAGACGGGAACGAATCGCGGCGGCGGACGCAGAGGAATGTTTCATGAGTCAGATATTACAGCTCACAACACTGTAATATCAACACCACATTCCCAGCCGTAACTTCCTTCTCTCACTTCCCTGACGTGCGCCCGCCGTAACCTTGGCGCTTTCATTCACTATTGCGTGGTGGTACAGTCCCCGGTATAGGGCGGTAGGCATTCCCGCACCGACCCTGGAGGGGAGGCGGAGAGATGGCTGAGGACTTGAAAGATCGGCTCCTCGAGACCAACGAGGAATTTCGCGAGTTGGTCTCCAAGCACCACTCACTCGACGATCGCCTGCACGAGCTCGAAACCAAGCCACACCTGTCAGACGCCGAGCAAATCGAAGAAGTCAGTCTCAAGAAACGCAAACTCCACATCAAGGACCGCATGGAATCCATCCTGCGGGAGCACCGCAGCAGCATCAGCACCAGCATGAGCGGCAACAGTCCACGCGCCTCCGCGTAAGCCCCCGACGCCGGGCGCATTTCCCCGACACGGTTGGTTCGGGAAAATCCGCC
>CAYQNV010000129.1:0-3827 GCA_964418975.1 uncultured bacterium
GTCATGCAGGAAGTACGCACGCAGTCGCTTGGGGATCGTCAGCACCACGTGCCGGTGCGCGACCGGGGCGAGCAGTTGCTCGTCCAGCCACAGGCTCCACTCGGCCAGACGGCGCGCCTGGCACGACGGGCAGAACCCGCGCCCCTTGCAGCGGAACGCCACCAGGAACTCGGCCCGGCACGCGGCGCAGCGCACGCGTGCGAACCCGTGTTCCAGGAGCCCGCAATCGAGGAACTTCCCCACCACCTCCGTCACCACCGAACGCAGCGCGCCGTGCGTCGGCTCGTCATCTGACTCAGCAGTCGTTGCGACTCGATGTTCTCGACCGACTGATCCACGATGCCGCGCGCCTCGTCGTAGCTCATCGGGCGCGATGCATCGTGCGACAGCACGTGGAACACCGCCCATACGGCGTCCTTCCCCAGATAGAACTTGGTGGACTGGCCGGGGCGAAGCTCCTCGAACAGGACGTTGTAGTACGAGTGCGGCTGGCCCTCGAGCAGGTCTCTGACGAATCCTCCGGGCATACCGGAGAGCGAATCGGCGGCGAGGATGGCGGCGGGCGATTCTCGGTGTGCGAGACGCTCCGTCACCGAGTCGGCGCCAGCCTCCGTCATGCGCGGGATGACGGCGTAGCGGACGCGCTCGCGGGTCACGAACTCGCGCTCGTGGTCGCGGTAGTACCGTCGCCTCATCTCCTCCGTGACACGGATCCGGGCCTGGACGGAGTCTTCGTGAAGGCGCTGCACCAACCGCGTCTCGCGCCATCGCTCGAGCTGCGCCACGACGCCCGGATCACGTTCGAGTCCCTCCGCGCGCGCGAGGTCCACGATGTCGGGCTCGAGCACCAGGCGTTGCAACAGGTCGATTAGTGCCGCGGGGGTCTCGATGCGCCGCCGGGAGAGCGGCGACATGTCGCGGTAGACCTGCAACACGCGACCGGCCGTGAACGAGAGCCCGTGAGACCGCGCCAGCACCCTGCCGGTGTCCGCGTCGGCCACGTGGGCCGCGCGGCTGCGCAGGTCGATGCCCGAGCTGGCGGGTCCTCCGATGTCGCGATTTGCCTGGCAGCGCCCATCGAATACTCACGGCGAGATTCGACCGGGACGCGGTGTCGCGTACGCTCACGCATGGCGAAGCCGTTCCCGTCGTGGTCACCGGAACGATCGGCGCCCGTTCGTTCCGCGGCACTGATGTCATCCGTGTGCTGCGCGGCACGGGACCGATCGCGGTGGACATCAGCCACGAGACTTCTGCCGCCGAGAACCCGCCTGCGCTCTCGGTCCGGGCCTCGTCACTCTATCCGACAGCGGGTGGACGATTGAGCGTGGAGTTCAATCGATTCCCCATGAAATAATCAGCCACGACGTGTCGCCACGCGCACATTGGCTAAAAAGCTGAATGCCCGCTGACCTCGCACCTTGGTATTGCTTTGGCGAAAGCAAGTTAACAGGGGCGCGCGGACAAGAGCCGGGGCCCGACGTCTCTCGGACGTCGGGCCCCGGAGCGAGAGGCGGACCGCGCTAGCGTTCCGTTACGAGCAGGCGTCCCGATACGGCGGCGCCGGGGGTGAGGACGCGGTAGAAGTACACGCCCGGCGAAAGCCCAGCAGTTGATCGCGCGATGGCGAACGAATGCGTACCCGCGGCGAGCCAGGTCTCCTCTACTACGGTGCTCACGCGCCGGCCGCGCAAGTCGTAGAGCCCCAAGGAGACGCGCCCGGCCTGAGGCAGCACGAGGTCCACGCGTCCGCGGTCGCGGAGCGGATTGGGCGCGAACGTGACGGCGAGGCGCGCCGAGCCCGCCTCCTGCGCCGCTGGTGCAAGTGCCAGCTGGTGCGCTAGCGGCGGCGCGTTCTGCAGCTGCACGCAGCCGTCCACCGCCACATCGCCCAGGCCGTCGGCATTGAAGTCGCCGATCGCAACGCTTTCCCCGAACGTCGCGGGGGTGGTGCTGGTGTTCAGAAACAACCCGTCTCCAACGCCGAGAAGCACGGTCACGTCGGCCCCGGTCAGAAGGAAGCTCGAACTGAAGCGTCGGTTGCCGGTGGCGATATCGGGGTTCCCGTCGCCGTTGATGTCGCCGACGTCGATGTAGAGTGTTGCGCTGAGGTTCGTACCATTGTCGCTCGCCTGGTAGTAGATCGCCGGTGCAAACGTGCCGTCGCCATTCCCGTGGAGCGTCTGCACACCGCTCGTGCCAAAGGCTTGGGTTCCCAACACCAGGTCCACGCGCCCGTCATGGTCGAAGTCCGCCGCGCGAATCAGTCGACCCGTGAATTTGGGCAACGTCACCACAGAAAAGGGCTGGAAGGTGCCGTCACCATTCCCGAGCAGCACGGAGAGCGTCGTCCCCCCGGGGCCGCCATCGGCCCTTGCGTTCACCGTAACGACGTCGAGCTTGCCATCGCCATTCAGGTCGGCCGTCGTGATCGCTCGGCTCGGAAATCCAGAGGGGTAGAGCACGCGCGATTTGAACCCCCCGCCCTGGCCCACGCCGAGCAGCACCGCCACCGACTGGTTCGCATTGTCGGCCGAAACCAGGTCCATTCGACCATCGCCATTCAAGTCCCCAGCGGCAACGCCCTCAGACGCCTTGCCAGCTCCAAAGTTCCTCCTGGCGCCAAACGTGCCGTTGCCACGACCCTCGAACACTGAAAGAAACCCCTGCCCGTTTGCGGCGACGAGGTCGAGGTGCCCGTCGTTGTTCGCATCGGTCGCAATCAGGCCGATGAAGCCAATCGCATTCGCGCCATTGAGAATTATCGCGGGTCCAAATGTTCCATCCCCGTGGCCGAGATAGACTTCAAGGTTGACTCCAATGAAGACCCCGCCTCCCACCAGATCATCTGCTGCGCTGCTCAGCGCGACGTCTAGCTTGCCGTCCTCATTGAAATCTGCCGCCACCTCGCCAATCGACGTGTGGCTGGCGAAACAGGACGATGTGAACGAGAGCGCCCGGGCGGGAGCGCTCGCCAGCGTGAGCAGGCATAGCGCCGCCAGTACCCGGGTGTGCGCCCTACGAAGAACGTTGGTCTGGAGAACGGGCGATGCGGTCATGGAACGATGCATGCGTGCCTCCGAATCGGCTTCCCTGCCGCGGTCCGCGCGTCGCGCGGATCATGGGTGACAGGTGAACTGCGTGGTGAACGGGACTGCAAATCGAGAATCCGCTGCGCGCGCCGGGGCTCGCCTCGCGGTCTACCGAGGGCTCTCAACCGGGCGCTCGCACATACTCGAATATTGCACTTGCGGAACTCAAGCGCAATGTGGGATGTCCTGCGAGTGACTAGTCCCAAAACAAGCGCGGTTCCATACTTGAAGTGAGCGTCGGCCAGCGTTTTCTCGGACGCATGCTTCCGCCTTCCGACCGTGGCTGCGGTCGGTGGTCGGTACTCAAGTTGGGTTGACCGCTGCTTCGATTCCCTTTCCTCGTGATGTCTCGGTGGGTCGTCGGTACCCGGCACTGTCCAGCGCCCGCCGAGCTAACATCGCAGCGGCGACCGTAGTGCCTCGACGCCGCGCAGGAAGACCCGCTGCCACGGGTTCCACGCCAGCAGCCGATAGACGATCCGTCGACCCGCGCGAACGATCTGACACGGCATCGCGATGAACGCCCGTTGGAACGTGCGGAACTCCATCCGCAGCACCTTCTGCTTCTCCGCCGCGTACTGCTCCGCCCAGCGCCCCGCCTCGTAGCAGCACCGCACTTCCCCCGGTGCCTCGCGCGCCAGCTTCTTCGCCAGCCGCCGAATCGCCGCCGGCTCGTTCGCCACCTGCCATTCCACCGGCTCTCCCGTCGCCGGCAACAGCATCGCCACGTTGATC
>CAYQNV010000130.1:0-75970 GCA_964418975.1 uncultured bacterium
CGTCGGCGCCCGAGCGCTTGGCCACCCCGAGGCTCCTGAGGTCGCGCGACAGCGTCGCCTGCGTGACCTCGATGCCGGCGCGAGCCAGCGCGCTCGCCAGCTCCTCCTGGTTGGAGAAGCGGCGGCCGCTCAACATCTGGGCAATGGTCGTGAGCCTGCTGGTGCGCGACAAGTTCGTTCTCCTGAGTCAGTGCATAAGTATGCAGGGGAGCGAATAAATACACCCTATGGCGGGGGGCGCAAGTGAAATCTTGCCCCCCGCGAAAAAAGGCCCGGCTGGCGCACTTTCGTCATCGACCGCCGGCCGCCGACCGGGGTGTACCCTCCGGAGGAAGGGTTTTGCTGGCGAGCAGGTCGTGTTCCGTTCCGAAAGGGAGGCACTCCTAATGATCGGTGCAGCTCAGACACAGACCACACGCGTAGTCATCCAGGCGACCCTTTGGTCGTCGATCCTCGCCGTCGCGTTGACGGGTTGTTTCGCCTCAAGGCCGTCCGGCAACGTTGGCTTCGGGACCGCCGGCGCGCTCCAGGAGCTCGCCGGCACCTACCAGAATCTCGGAGAGTCCAAGGAGACAGGGCACTACCTGTCGCAAATCATCTGGCCCAGCCCCAAGGACATCCCGCACGCGTTGATCAGCGCGATCTCGGTTCGGGCGATCAGCGACACGGCGCTGGTGGTTCGAGCCCTCAATGACGCTGAGATCGAGCTGGAGGGGACTTTCATTGCGGGGAAGGACTTCGAGTTCACTCATGGGCGGCTTCGACTGCGCACCAAGGTGGAGAACTCGCTCAATGAGCCCGAGGCGGGCGGACTGTTCGTGGTTTGGACCACCCTGGAGCTCGGCCTGGACAAGAAGGGACAGGGGAAGCTCAAGAAGCGAGAAAGCGTCGTCGGCGCGGCCTACTTGGTCGTTCCCATAGGGGTGACGTCGAGCACCGAAGTACGCTTCGTCCGGCTTGGGCAGCCCTAGCAGTCGCTCCGGCGGTTAGCGGAGCACCGCCACCTTCATGCTGCGCACCTCGCCGCCACGTAGAAGTCGCACGAGGTAAACGCCCGGGCGCACCGCGCGTCGTTCGAGCAATGGAAGCTGGTGCCGGCCGGCGGCGAGCCCGGACAGGTCGCGCAACGCAACGCGCCGCCCGGCCAGGTCCAACAGCTCGAGCGTGCCGCGCTGGTTGCCTTCGGGCAGTGCCAGCGACACGGTGAGGTCGTTGCGTGCCGGGTTGGGCCATGCCCCAAGCAGCGCCAGGCGCGGCGCCTCGTCGTTCACAGAGACCAAGGACTCGTCGGTGAGCGAGAAGTCGGTGTCGCTCGCGTCGGCGAACTGGGCGGCGTGGCTGTCCACCACGCGCACGCGCGCCTGCGTCGTGGTGGGACCGGTCGCCGTCCACGAGAAGCTGGTGCCGATCAGGCCACGTGCGAGCGTGCGCCAGTCCGTGCCACCGTTAGTGGAGAGTTGCACGTCCACGGTCATCACGCCCGCGCCCTTGCTCCAGGTGAGCGTGTGCTCGTCGCCGCCATTCCAGTTTTCGCCGCCGTTGGGCGACAGCACGCTGATCGCACTCGACAGCACGCCCGGGCAGCCGGCCTGTTGGCGCGTCACCGATTGGGTCAGGCGATTGCACGCGAACAGGTCGGGCGTGCCGTCCTCGTTGAAGTCCTGTACCGCGAGGAATGCGGGATTGCTGCCGCCGGTCACGAACGTGTGCGCCGATTCGAACGCGCCGCCGCCAAGGCCCAGCAGGATCGAGGTGGCGTGCGTGGTGTTGTTGCTGGCCACGGCCAGGTCGGGCCGGCCGTCGTGATCCCAGTCAGCCACGTTCACGGCATTGGGCCCCGTGCCCGCGGGCACGCTCACCGCCGGCGCGAACGTGCCGTCGGGCACGCCCAGCGAGCCCTGGCCCAGCAGCACGCTGATCGTGTTGGTGCCGGTGTTGCACACGGCCAGGTCGGTGATGCCATCGGCGTCGAAATCACCCGTGGCGAGGTGGTTGGGCGTGGAACTGGTGCCATAGCTCGGCCCCAGCGCAAACGTACCGTCCCCCTGTCCGTCCGTGCCATTGCCATAGAGCAGCCGGAGCCCACCGCCGGACGTGGCGAGGTCGGCGATACCGTCGCCGTTCCAGTCGTGCACCAGGATCCCGCGCGTCACGCCGCCCGCGGAAACACTGAGCGGCGGCGCGAACGTGCCGTTGGGCACGCCGGCCACGCCTTGACCGAGCAGGATCGCCAGCGCCGAGGCCCCGCCCGACGCGACCAGGTCCTGGATGCCGTCTTCGTCGAAGTCGCCCACGGCGAGGCCGGTGGGCGCGAATCCGACCGCCGCGAGCACGCTGGCAGCGCCGAACGCTCCGCTGCCCACGCCGCCGGCGCCAAGGCCCAAGTGGAGGTGGAGCGAGTTGTCGCCCTGGGCACCCACCACCGCGTCGAGGATGCCGTCGCCGTTCGCGTCCAGCAGCGCCAGGCACGCGGCCGTCGGCCCGGTGGCCACATTGACGGGTGCGTCGAAAGCGCCGCTGCCCGCGCCGCCCGCGCCCTGTCCGAGTAGCACCACGAGGTTGCCGCCGCCGGTGGTGACCAGCGCCACGTCCTGGATGCCGTCCTCGTTCAGGTCCTCGCTCGCCGAAGCCGTGGGCTGCGAGCCCACCGTGACCGGGGTGGCGTTGACAAACGCGCACGCCGTGGCCTTCACCTCACCGCTCCATGCGGAGGAGTCGGCGGCGCGCACGGTGCGCATGCGGTAGTGATAGGTGCCGAGCCCGGGCGCGTCGAACGGCGAGGCCGCCGTGTGGCCGAGGTAGGCGGCGCCCAGGTCCAGTGGCAGCCGGCTGCGGTACACGCTGTAGCGAAGGATCCCCGAACTTCCGCCCGTGGTCCACGTGAGGCGCACACCCGGCGGGAGCGGCGTCGCCACCGGGTTGCGCGGTGGCGCGGGCGAGTTCGGGCTCGTGCACGCCGCCATGCTGACGCGCATGCGCGTGACGCAGATGGGATGGAACTCGAGCCGGATGCTGTTCGCCACGCCGCCGAGCAGGTGGCAGTAGCTCATGATCGTGCCCTTGTTGGGGGGCAGGTGGGGCGAGTAGGTGGCGCAACTGCCCTCGGGCGCTGCACACGAGTCGATGGTTCCCGACGAGAGCCCCTGACCGATCCAATTGCAGCTGTGCGTGTGGAACGAGCCGCAGTTGTGGCCCAGCTCGTGCGCGATCACGTTCACGTCCCAGGTGCTGGTCGCGGTGGGGTAGGTGTAAACGCAGTCGATGGCGCTCACGCCGTAGCCGTTGCCATTGCACACGGTGGTAAGGAACGCGATCCCGCCGCCCAGCGAGCGGCCCGAGATCAGGTGCGTCAAGTCGCGCAAAACGCCGCCCATGTTGGCCTGCCAGTAGTCTTGCAACTCGGTGAGCGCGCCGTTGGTGTTGCCGGCGACGTAGGGGTCCGCCGCCACGGTCCAGAAGTTCAGGTAGACGAGCTTCAACGTGGCTTCGACGTCGCGCTCGTAGATCAGGTTCACGGTGCCGAGCACGGTCATCAGGTAGGTGGTGGCGGCCGTGAGGTTGCCGCTGAACTTGTTGTTGTAGATCTCGAAGTCGCAGTCCACAGCCAACTCGTGGCCGAGGCGGGGGGCGTTCAGGTTCGATTCAAGCGGTGCAGCGACGGAACCCTGCTCGAGCGTGCCCGGCTCGGTCGCGAACCGGCTGTAGTACGCCTCGTTCTCGGCGTTGATGCCGCAGCGGAAACGCGCGGCGGCCTCGGCGAGCGAGCCCTCGGGTGCGAACGCGTGCACGCCAACACCCGCGGCGTTTGGGCCGGCCATGTCCTGCACCGGCGTGAGCGTGAAGCGCCGCTCCCCGCGTTCGATCAGCCCCACCACGCCGGTCGGGCTCATGGACACCACCGCCCAGCTCTGCTCCTCGCCGACGACACGGCCGCGGTAGAGCGTGAAGTCCGCGGCGAAGTCGTGCCGGCCGGTGGCGTCGGTGTAGGTGACGTGCTTGTCGGGCGGCATGAGTTCGTAGGGCTCGAGTTCCAGCTCCACGCTGGTGCCGTCCACGTCGGGCACCGACAGCCGGCCGCCGCCCGCGGCCCTGAACGCGGCCAGCTCGCCCTCGTCCACGGCGAGCAACGTGGCACCCGAGGCCGGGCTCGCCGCCACACCGCTCAACGCGGAGGTGGTCGCGAGCAACCGCGTGGTGGAGGGATCGAGGCGCGAGAACGGGGTCGCGGCGAAGGCCGGGGCGACGAATGCGCAGCACAGGAACAGCGCGGGAATGGCGCGGTGTCTCAACGGTCGCATGCGAGAGCCTCGGCGGGGTGTCGGAGCATGCCCGCAGCGCGCCGCCGGGAGGACGGTGCGGACCACAGGCCGGGCCGGGTCGATGGCAAGAAGTGTAATGGAGCGGGCGTACGGCGCACCACTGCCGAATCGCTGCGCGAGCGGGACTTCCGCGCTCACCTCAGCAAATGCACCCGGGTGGACGTGTTCCGGCCACCCTGCCGCAGAGTGAGGATGTAGAGGCCCTGGCTGAGCCCGGGGCCGACCGGGAGCGTGAGCGTGTGGGGTCCCCTGCCGAGGTTCACGCGTTGGCGGAAGACCTCGCGTCCGGAGATGTCGTGCAGGATCAGGTCGGCGGCCTCGTCCGTGGCCAGCGACAGGATCACGCCGAACGTGCTGCCTACCACCGGCTGCGGCCGCGGCAGCCCCAGGGACAACGGGAATGAACTCGGCAGGAACACGCTCACCTGCCCGTAGTAGATCTCCACCCCGGTGATGAAACGACCGAGCCGGTAGGAATATCCGTGGTCGCCGGTCACCGTGGTGTCGGTGTAGGTGAGCCGGCCGCCGGTGTCGAAGTACACCAGATCGCGATACTGGAACGCCCCGCCGTCGGTGGAGCGATAGAGCCGCATGGTGAGCGTGTCGGCGGGCGATGTCTCCCAGTCGATGCTGATGCGGCGATTCTCGCGCCGCACGTTCCGGACTGCCACCTGCGCGCCGTTCGGGATGAGCGGCACGCGCGCCGCGAACACGTCGGGGTTGCCGCGGCGGGCGTCGGACCAGCAGGTCACGACTTGCGATTGCGTCGCGATGAGCGACAGGTAGTCGCCTTGATTGGGCATGATATTCGTGACCGAGTTGCTCCAGTCGGTAAGCGTATCCGCGAGAGCGCCGAGCGTCGTCCAGGTGAGCCCGCCATCGGGCGAACGGGACAGGTAGACACCCGCCTCGCCGCCGTTCTTGGACGGCGCGGCGTCGCGATAGTCGTGCCAGGCGCAATACACGCCTCCGTCGGGAGCGACCGCGACTTCGGGGAGCCAACTGTCGAACCCGACCGGATCCTCGCTCAACCGATTTGGCGCGCTCCACGTGGTCGCGTCGTCGGACCAGCCGACGAAGATGTCGCGTTGGTCGCGTCCGCGTTCCAAGCCGCGATTCACCGAACCGGTTCGCAGCCGGTAGGCCCCGGACCCAGCGCCGGACCTGAACTCGACGTGCAGATAGTAAGTGCCGGTGACGGGTGCGGTGAATAACCACGCCGAGGGGAACCCCTGCGGATTGCCCACGCTCGGATTGACGCTGGAATTGAACGTCGTGAACGTCAGTCGAGTGAGGGCGTCGCCCGCGAGCAGCCGCAGATCGAGCACGGCGCTGGCCTCCGCGGAATCCGCAGCCACGACCACGTGTTGTCCCTGGGCGAGCGGGAGCGCGTAGTAGTCCACGTCCAGCGTGCCGCTGACCGCGCCACGGATCGTCTGCCCCGGAGTGACCGGAGTCGCCGAACCGGGGGTCCCGTTGGACTCGACCTCGGACTTGTTCCCGGCGAGCCCCAGCGTGAGGACCTCGTCGAGCCAGTTGATGCTCTCCGCCCACGACAGGTAGATCCGCCCGCGCTGGGGGCCGTGGCTCCGGTCTACCGCGATGCCACTGAACTCGACGCCGTGGTCACGATTGAAGCCCGGCCCGCCGGTGCCGAAGTTGGTGTACATGGACACGGCCGTGACCGGAAGCGCAAACGTCTGGCCACGATCGTCGGAGCGCCGGATGCGGAAGTAGTCCTCGAAGCTGTCTCCGATCAACTCGTACACCACAAAGACACGCCCGTCGCCGTCCACGGCCGGCCGGGACCCTTGCACATAGCCTCGCTCGAGCGACGTGTCGAGCGAGATCTGTCGCGGCGTGGACCAAGTCGTGGCGTTGCTGTCGGCCCACTGGAAGTCGATGACAGATCCCGTGATGGGGAAGCGCGTATACGACAGGAACACGCGACCGCTGGCGGAATCCGCGACGACCCACTCCTTGTCGGGCTCCAGGTAGGGGAGATTGCGCGCGATGGTTGGAGTTCCCCACACGAAGTCGGCGCCGTTCCAGCGGCCCTTCACCACACCGACGCCACTCCGGAGTCCGAGTCCCGTGGTGAAGTCGCACAGGGCCGAGAAGTAGAAGGCACCCGTTTTCTCATTGACCGTCACGACCGGATCGCTGGTCCACTCGAAGGCACTGGTCCCCGGGACGGTGGACGGAAACGTGCCGCGATCCGACCACGTGGAGCCGCCATCGGTGGAGAAGGCCCAGCCCTGCGTGTCGCTGTTGGTCACGAAACCCTGGCCGTCATTCCACGCCGCCACCAGGATGTCGCCGAACGCGGCGATCGAGGTCTCGCACTGGCCGGAAGCGCCGTTGTCGCCACTGCGGTCATTGACGATTCGGTTGACCGGAGTGGCGAATGCCTGAGCGCCGAAGCGAGCGGTGCGCCGCACCACGGTGACGTCGTTCGCGATGGCCGGATTCGCCTCCGGGAGCACCGGGCGCGCGCGAAGTCCACGCCTGGGTGCATCCGCGCCGCTGGCGCTCCGCTGCTGGCGCGCCCTCGTCTTGAGTTGTGCCTTTCGCTTCTCGGACGCCTGCTGCCGGCGCATGCGTCCTTCCGCCATCCGCTTGGCGTACGCCGCCTTCCACGGGTGCACGCTGGCTGCAGCGGCCGCGGGTTCCTGCGCCCCGGTGGGGCCGGGAAGAAGCGTGAGCACGAGGGTCGCGGCCAGGAGTCGGGCGCCGGTGCGGAAGAACGCGATCATCGCAATAGCTCTCCGGGTTCGGGGTGTGGCCGTGACGAGCATGAGCCGGGCGACTAGCGGACCGCGCCCCACGGGGCGACCATCAACGCGAGCAGCACGACAAAGAGCAGCAACTGGATCAGGTTCGCCATGCGCCAGCGCCCGAGCTCACGCGTCCAGCCGGCGGGCTCACCCTGGCCGCCGCGTGCGGCGGCATCGGCTGCGGCGTGGGACAGCGCGCCCAGCGCGCCCGTCGCCGGCATCTCCATGGCAAGTGTCACCAGCACCAACACCACCCACAGGCCGTTCGCCGCCATGAACAGCGGCGTGTCCTTCATGCGGTAGCCCATCTGCATGGCGAACACGTTGCCGACGATGCCCACGCCGAGCAACGCCGGGAGCGCCACCAGGCCCGAGAGCCCGCGGTTGACCGCGAACAGCGCGGCGCGCGTGGCCCAGTCCTTGGCGCGGCGAGCCTGCAGCGTGTTCCAGTGCGCCGCGAACACCGCGGCGAACCAGGCGAACGCCAGCAACACGTGCAGGAAACGGAACGCGAGCAGCATGGAGGATCCCTCGGGGTCGTCGTGGGCGCGGCCGGAACCTTTGGCGCGAGTGTAAGACGATTCGCGGCCAAGGGCACGCGGGACGACGCTCGCCGTGAACGCCCCCGCGGGCGGGCCGATCAGCGAGCGGGGCCGAGCAACACCATGCGGCGCGACCGCACCGACGGGCCCTCGCGCACCACGGCGAAATAGGTCCCCGGACGCACACGCGTGCCGTGGTCGTCGCGGCCATCCCAGTGGGCGCCATGCTCGCCCGCCGGCAACTCCCCGTCGAGCAGCGCACGAATGCGGCGCCCGGTCACATCGCACACGTCCACACGGACGAGCGAGCCGGAGGTGAGCGTGAATCTCACGTCGGCGCCGTCCCGGCTGGGGTTGGGCCGCACGCGCACGTTCGCGCTCGCCCCGGGCCGGTCCGCAACGTCCAGCAGCGAGGCCGACACGCACGAGTCCACGGTCGCGGAGATGAGGGGGTTGCCGGGGAAGAGCAGCGCACAGAGGTCGTCGGAGTAAGTCGAGTAGAAGTTCCAGCCCACACACAGGCTGCACGCCGATGTGGTCACGAGCCGCGGCCGCGTGCCCTCGGCGGTGCAGTCGGCGCCATCGGTGGGGAACGTCACGCGCAGGTAGGTGTCCTTCAACAGCGCGACGCCACCCTCGAGCGGCACCGAAAAGTTGTAGACACCCGGCGTGGCGGCCGTGAGCATGCCGCTCACCGGTCCGCGCATGACACGCGGTGGATGAGGCGGGGCGCACGCGGTGTCGGCGACGCCCGAGACCACCGAGACCTCGACCGGCTGGCTGCAGGGCACGCGGAACTCCAGCGTCACCCGCACGGCCGACACCCACACGCCGGGGAGCGCGCTACAGGGGCCGCAGGTGGTGGGGCGCGCGCGGAGGTAATAGGAATCGTCGGGCGGCAGGATGTAGTCCACGAGGTACACCGCGGGGCCGGTCACGCCCACGGAACAGCCGGGTCCCGTCGTGCTGACTTGAAGGGGATCGGCCAAACGCACTACCCGTTCGGGGGTCAACGGCGGCTTGGCGCGCGGGGGCGCGGCGCTCGCGGACGTCGCGACCAGCAGGAGCAGAAGTAGCAGAGCGCGCATTAATCGGCCCTCGGGCCCGCGCGCCGCCGGGGCGCAAGGGGCTATGCGAAATAGTCCGTCTGGACTCCGACAGGGGTCAAGCGGAGTTTGTGAGCTCGAGCCCATTCCATGGCCCCGGAACATGAATTTCGTGCTGTCGCCCTGCCACGAACCGGCGTAGCCTCATGCCATGTCCGTCAGGCGTTCGATCGTCGGCACGGCCGCAGGATGCGTGGCGGCTGGCCTGCTCCTCCTGCTCCTCCTGCTTCCCGGCTGCTCGGGGAGGGTGAGTTCGATCGTGGGGACCAACCAGCCCCCCGAGATCGAGATCGTGGACGCACGTGCCGATCGCATGTCCGGGGCCGGCGTGCGCGTGCGCTGGGCCGCGCGCGACCCGGATGGCCGAGTGAAGCAGAGCCGCTGGAGCCTCACGTCGTGGGGCGTGCCCGCGAAGAGCGCTTCGGGCACGGCAACGACCGGGAGCGAGTGTGTCTTGCCGAGCGAACCCCTCGCGCGCACTGGGGAACCGGCAGCCGTCCGTGAGCCCGAGCGCTTCACGCTCTGGGCGGTGGACGACGCGGGCGCCGAGTCGAAGCCGGTGTCGCTCGCGCTGTTCACGAACAACGTGGCGCCGATGGTGGTGATCACCGGCCCGGTACCTTCGGCGCTACTTCGAGCGCAGGTTCCGCCCAACCTTTGTATCACGTGGAACGGCACGGACCCCGACGGGATCTTCACGACCAAGCCGGTCAAGTACAAGTACTATCTCCTCGACCTGGACGATCCCGCCAACCAGATCTTCCTCTTGAATCCGGACTCATTGCGCCGCCTCTACGCTCCCTCGGGCTGGGCGGGATGGGATTCCACGTCAGCCGATACGGAGTTCGTGAGCTTCTCGAACCTGGTTCCCGCCAAGAGCTACCTGTTCGTGGTGACGGCGTTCGACGAGGCTGGGGACTACGACCCCGTGTTCAATCTCAGCAAGAACATGCTCCAGTTCACAGCGAACTTTCCGCAGACGCTTGGGCCGAGGCTCTCGCTCTCGACGCCGACGTTCGCGATCACCTATCAGACCGGCGGCTGGTTCGATGATCCGCTGCGCGCCGTGCACACCGAGGTGGCTGCGGGAGTTCCCGCCCGGTTCGATTGGGGCGCCATTCCGACGATCGGTCAAACGATCACGGGCTTCCGCTGGGTGCTGGATCCCTCGAGTCCGCACGACCAAACTCCGCGCAGTGGCCCGGACGACCTGAGTCACTGGAGTCCGTGGAGCCCCGTCACCCGGGACGTCACGCTCGCACCCTTCTCGCCCGCGGGGCTCAAGCGCGAGGAGCACACGCTCTACATCGAGGCGCGCAGCAATGCCGGCGGCTGCGTCGTGCCCGGTTCCGAGGTCTTCAGCCTAGGGATCATCCACTTCGTGGTCGTGCGGCCGACGCATCGGCGAGAGCTCCTGATCGTGGACGACACGCGGCTACGCGGCGACATGGTCGTCAGTCCCGGCAGCTGCCCGACGGCCCACGTGGGGAACTGGCCAACCGCTTCGGAGCTCGACACATTCCTGTACGCGAGAGGCGGCGTGCCATGGCGCTGCACGGTGAATCCGACCAGCGGCGTGATCACCACGGGCGGCCTGTTCGCCGGGTACGACTTCGACACGCTCGGAACACGGGGGCGGCTCTCGGGGCAGCAGTACGACCAGGGCGGCGGCCAGCTCGTGCAGACGCAGTCCGTGCCGCTGTCGCTGTTGGCCGACTACCGGCACGTCCTCTGGATCACGGACGGACAAGGGGCGCTGAACACGAATCCCATCAACAGCCCGACCAGCCAGAAGACGGCCATGCGCTTCATGAGCGAGCCCGGCATGGTGAATGTGCTCTCGGCCTACGTCCGAATGGGAGGGAAACTGTGGCTCGCCGGCGCCACGGCCACGGCGTCGCTGCTGCCCTGGGATCGGATACAGAACAATTCGGGGCAGCTCACCCGGTTCTCCAGCGAGCCCCAGTACAACGAGCTGGGGCGGGGTCGGCTCATGTGGGAGAGCGCCAAGCTCCGCTCGGAGCTGAGCGTGACAAACGCGCTCCAGGCCAGTCGCGCGCTGGGGCGGTTCGAGCCGGCGCCCGGCGGCTACGACGCGCTTCCACTCGCACTTCAGTCGCGCACCGGGGCGACGGACCCCCTGCCGCCGACGCGCACCATCTCCAGCCAGTTCTACGTGAGCGTGCGCCCGACCGAGTTCCTCACCCAGCCGAACGTCATCCTCGAGGACATCGATCCGGATCCGGACATATTCGACGAGCAGTCCGTGCTGGACTCGCTCTATGTGGTGCAGGGCAGCAGCGTGCCGATCGGCACGGGCAACGTCGCGATGACGCGCTATCACGGACTGGAGCACGGGGAAGTGGTGTGGACCGGCTTCGACATCTGGAGCTTCCAGCGCGCGCAGTGCATCTCGCTCGTGGACGCGGTGCTCCAGGGGATCTGGGGGCTGTCGCGCGATCCCGTTGCGCGCGGGCCGGCCGGCGCGCCGGCGGCGGTGAGCGATGCTTCACGCCCGATGGGCTGGTCCGATCGCTGGCGACGGGCGATCGCGACCAAACGCTGAACCTGGCGGCGGGCGTTACTCCACCCGCACCCGGAAGCTCACCGTTCCGCTCCCGCCCGGCAGCAGCGAGCCGCCGAGCGTCCACTCCACGGTGCCCGTCGCCCCCGCGGCCGGCTGCTGTGACAGCGAACAGCCGGTGATGCCGGCGCCGGACGTGGCGCACGCCGCCGAGTCGAACGTGGTCCAGGGCGGTGTGGCGTCGCGGATGGCGATGCTCGAGAGCGGCACGGTGCCCGGGTTCAAGTAGGTGATGGTGTAGACGAGGAAGTTGCCCGGCGCGGCGTTCGCCAGGTCCACGCTCTTGGAGATCACCAGTCCGTTGGCGAACGTGATGGTGGTGACGTCGTCCAACGCGTCGCTCGCGACGAGCGCCGGAGCCGCGCCGCGGTAGCTGAACGTGGCGGTGAGCGTGGCGAGTTCCTGCGAGCCCGCGGCGGCGCCGAGCGGGGCTTGGTGTTTCGCGATCACGCACAGCGATTGCCCGGCGGCGAGTAGTGCCGAGGCCGGCAGCACGGGTTCGCCCGCTTCGAGCGCGCCGTCGCAGTCCAAGTCGTGCCACAGCGTGAGCCCCCAACCGGGCGCTGGAGGAATCGGTGTGGTGACGGCGGTGAAGCCGACCGTGCCCGCGCTCCCCGCCGTAAACGTGTGGCGGTGATACGCCGCCGTGCCTCCGGCCACGCCCAGTGCGCTGGGTGCCGACCACAGGTTGGGCGGCACGTCGCCGAACTGGACACCCGCGTACTCCAAACCGGCAACAGCCGTGAACACGAGCTGGTCGGAGGGCCGGTCGTAGCTGCCCGCGGTGGCTCCGGGCGACGCGCCGGTCGAGAGCCAGCCGGAGTTGTTCGTGGCCTGTACACCCGCGCTGCCGGTGGCCGCGAACGGCAGCCACAGGTCGAACGCCCCCGCGCCGTTGGTGAGCGTGGAGTCGCACACGCCGGTCGCGCACGCGACACTGGTGAGCCGCACGCGGCGCCCGGCGAGAAGCGCCTCGCCCGCTTCGCGCGCGCCGTTGTTCGCGGTACTGCCGCCGGCGCCGTTGTCCTGGAACACCACACCGTCCACGCGGCTCCCGTGCCACAGGCCGAAGTCCTGATTCGCGAGATCGGTGGCGTTGACCGTGGCGAGCAGCGAGCCGGTCGGATGCTCGGTGCGGATCCAGCCCGAGGGCAGGCTCGCGGCCAGGTCGCTCGGGTCGTTCGAGTCGTCGAGCAGCACGGTCCACGTGCCGGCCGAGACGAACGTGAATGCATAGTCGCCGCTCGCAACCTGCACGGGCACGACCTGCGTCGCGGAGGTGGCGCTCGCGGCCACAAGCTTGACCCACAGCGTGAGCCCGCTGCCGAGCTCGAGCGCATCCTGTTGCGCGTCGTGGTCGGCGTCTGCATAGGCCGCACCGGCAACGCTCACGCCGGTGTTCACGAGTACCACGCCCGAGAACTCCGACGTGCCGAGCCCGGAGAGCGTTCCCGTGGCGGTGAGCGGGGTGCCGATGGCCACCCCCGCGGGCAGCGGCACGGTGAAGCGGAAGCGATTCGTCGCGTCGCTACCCTGGTCGAGGCCGTTCACGGGAGGCGCGTACGCGCTTGCAGCGCCGTCCAGGTCGGCGGCCGAGCCCTCGGTGAGCGTGACGAGCCAGGTGCGGCCTTCGCCGAAGCCGCTCGCGTCGCCGTCCGAGAGGTAGAACTCGATCACCGCGCCGGGCCGGGCCCAGCCGGTCAACGTGAACTGGCCGTTGGAGAGGATGGCGCTCTCCAACACGGGGAAGTTGACGAGTGAGTTGCCGCCCGTGTCGCCGTCGCCGTTGTCGTTACGCGTGACGTACGGGCTGGTCCCGGTCGCGGGGTCGTCGGCCGCGGACTGGAGGTCGATGCCCACCTGGCCCGACGCGGCGCCACCCGTGAACGTGGCGATCGAGCCGTTTCCCGAGAACGAGTTGCGCGTGAGCGTCCAACCGCTGCCCGACGACACCACCTGCACGCCGGCACCATGATTCTGTTCCACCACGCAGCGCGCGAGCGTGCCCGAGGCGCCACCCAGACGTACGCCGGCGTTGACCGCGCCCGTGCCGCGGCCGTTCTGGCGAATGCTGAGGTTCGTGAGCGTGACTGAGCCGGTCGAGGAGATGGCGTCGACGCCCGGGCCATCGCCCTCCTGGACGAGGCAGCGCGTCGCGGTGAGCCCGCCGCTCGCCGCCAGCACGAGCTGGCCGAGCGAGGCGTTGCCGTAGGTGTTGCTGAACAGCGCGCAACCATCGAGCGCCCAGCCGTCCGAGCCCGCGGTGAGCGCCACGCCGCTGCCGGCGGCAAAGCCGATCAAGCAGTCGCGCAACGTGCCGGCGTCGCCGCCCAGTACGCGCACCTGGTCGGCGCGCGCGCGCAACGCGCCCGGATCCGTGAACGTCTGAGGCAGCGAGCCCAGCACCAATCGATCGAGCAACGCGCGGTGCGCGGCCGCGTCAACGCGGATCATGGCACTCGCATCACTCGCGACCGCGGTGCCGAACGACAGCATCGCCAAGTTCGCGACCGCGAGGTCGGGTGCCACCAGGTCGAGGCCCACCGCTACGCCCAAGCTCCCGCGCAGCTCCAGCTCGGGGCCCGCAAGCACGGCGGTGGCGAGCGCATCCACGCCCACGGTGACGCCGGTGCCCACCGACATGCTGTTGGTGTTGCCCACGTTGGTGGTCTGGGTGCCGCCGTCCAGGCGCGTGAACGCGTCGGTGAGCGCGGGCAGCGCCGATGCGCACGTGATGCGTACCGCGCCGCTCGTCAAGAGGTTGGCGAGCCCGGCGCGCAGCCCGGGATGCGCGGCGCCATCGGACACCATGAACACGCTCGTCTCCACGCCGGCGCTGAGTCCGGCCTGCGCGAGGCCGGCATTGCCAAGGGCGTTCGAGTTCAGGAGGAACTGGCGCAGGCTGCCCTGACCGGTGTCGTTCGCGTTGACGATGGTGTCGAAGGTGAAGCCGAAATCCACGCCGCTCGCCGTGGCGGCGGCGAGTGTGACCGCGCTCACCGACTGGGCGGCGGTGGTGGGCGTGGCGAGCGAGGCGAACGACGCGCTGGTGAGGTTCGCGGCGGCATCCGACCGGGACGGCACCTCGCCGCCCACGCGGTCGGTTACGGCGACGACGCCGGCAGTGGCGTCCGTCCGAAACACCTGCACCGGCAGCAGGCCTGCCACGGAGCCGGGCCGCGTGGAGGCGACCGTCGAGTTGACCACGCGCACGCCGTAGAGCCCGGGCGCCCAACCATCGAGCGCGTAGAGTCCCGCGGCGTCGGTGGTGCCCGCACCTTTATAGTTGCCCGAGGCGTCATAAAGTTCCACGCGCGCGCCGGCCACGGCCACGCCCGCCGCGGCCACTCGCGAACGGCCCGCGCCTCCGCCATAGTTCACGTCCTCGAACACCGTGCCGGTGATGGGCGAGGACACGGTGGTCACCCACGTGGGCTGCTCGCCCGCCGTGAGGCTGTCACCGTCGCTCACGGCGGACTGCGGCAGGCCGAGTTGTGCCCCGATGCAGGCCAGTGCCGCCTGGTTCGCGACTGACGTGCCGGTGGGGGCGGGCGGCGTGACCTGCGCGCGGAACACCACCGTGGTGGCGTCGTTCACGTTCAACTGCCCGCCGCTCGTGGCGTTGGCACCCGTGCCCACACGTGCCACCACCACGCGCGCGGCGGGCGCGTACTCCATCTGGTCGTCGCCAGCCGCGTCGGTCTTGGCACCTGTGTTCGCACCGCTGGCGACGCGCAGCGAGCCCGCCACGTAGGTGAGCGTCGCGGCGAGCGTGTCGCGCAACACGGTCTGGAGTGCCGCGTCGGTGCCCACGTTGCGCGCCGATACGGTGTACTCGAGTACGTCCCCCGGTCGCACGCTGCCGCCGTTCACGTCGAGGACGGTCTTTCGGAAGTTTGCGGCGTCGAACTTGGGCACGAAGATCTCGGTCTTGAAGATCACGGCGCCCGCGTAGTAGCGATCGCTCGCGCTCTTCAACGTGATCGCGGCGCTGGTGCTGCCGTTCCCGAGCACGCCGTTCGCGGCGAGGATGTCGGCGTCGAAGCCCAGTTGGTTCACGTGGTCCGGCGTCTTGGCCGAGAAACGCGTGCCCTCCAGCGTGAGCGTGCTGTTGAACACGTTGTTCGCGGGATTGAGCGCGTCGCTCAGCACGGTGGCATTGAGGATCAGGTCCTCGCCGGTGTGCCCGCGGTCGCCGTCCCACGCGACAAAGCCCACGCCCGCCTGCACGGTGCCGCTGGGCGGCGTGAGGAACCCGCTCACGGTGAGGTTCACGTCGTTGCCGGGGCCGGTGAACACGAAACCGTCCGCCACGGTGAGGTTGCGCGCCGGCTGCGAGTTCAAGTGGTAGATGACGACGATGCCCCAACCGGCCCACACATCACTGGTGCCGGGCGACGACACCACGTCGGCCACGCGATAGGTTCCGCTGCCCGCGGCCCGCACCTGCGACGTGACGTCCACGAAGCCCTGGTAAGCCGAGCCGAGTGCGTCCAGCTGTTGCGCGGCGAGCGTCACGTAACCGCCGCCGGGAACCGCCAGCCTCGCCGAACTGCGCGCGGCCGCGGTCGTGTACCCGCCCCAGTAAAGCCCCGCCCACAGCACGCTGGACCCGGCGGGCAACGAGAGCGTGGCCGAGCTGGACGAGAACGTGGAGGGATCGCCGTCCACGTCCACGTACTGCATGGTGAAGTTCTGGTTGTTCACGTTGCCGTTGCCACCGCCCTGCGCCCCGGCGCACTGCCCTCCACCGGTGCAACTCATGAGCGTGTTACCGATGAGCGTCACGTCACCGGGGGTCTGCACGTTGAACCTTGGCGTGATCGTGCGCGCGACCTGCGCGGAGGCTTGGCTGGCGAAGAGTAGCGATAACGACAGGAGTGTGATGAATCCGCCGACCACAGACTGTCGCGCGGGCCGGGGCGAGGGGGGGTGCGAAACTGGAGGCGCCTGGCGGCCAGCGGGAGCCAGGATGGCGGAGCTGGCCGTCAGACGAGCGAGGAGGGTGCAGGAAGCACCCGACGAGCGTCCTCCTGTTTCGCAGCCCCCCGACCCCCGGCCCGCCCGCAAGCTTTTGCCACTGCGGATTCGTCGCGCTCCTGGCTCGCGGCTCACGGGCGGGTTCTTTCACGGCGGAAGAGCGACTCGTCGAACCGGGTGCGGACGCGGAGGTAGCCGCCGGTGCGGGTCCATTCCTCGGACGTGAGCTCGTCGTCGCGGTAGCCGAAGCGGTTGAAGCCCAACGACAGCCACGTGCCCGCCGGGAGCTGGCGGCCCAGTTCGGCGCCGAGGCCGAACTGGCGCTCGGCGACCGAGCGGCCCGACAGCATGCTCGCCGACACACCCGCGTCCCAGGCGCGCGCGAAATCCACCAGCATGCGGCCGTGCAGCCATTGCGCGCCGCCCCGGGTGGACGAGCCGTCGCTCTCGTCACCCGTGAGCTTGCCGGCCCATGCGAGGTTCGTGCTCCAGCCGCGTGGGAATCGGCCCGTGCCGTTCACCCCCAACACGTTCGCCAGGCGGCGATGGCGCAGGCCGGCGCCGGGGGAGCGCTCGTAGAGGAGTTCCCAGCGGGCGAGTGCATCCCAGCGGCCGAGCCCGCGCGGCGAGCCGCCCGCGTCGCGGAACGCGAACGCCATCTGCAGCTGCTCGCGCGCCTCGCGTCCCGTGCCGGCGGCCGAACCGCCGAACGTGAGCGCGTGGCGGCCGAGCGCCGTCCACGAGGAATCCAGCTTCACCGCGGCCGCCATGGTCTGGAGCACCTGGTCGGCCGCGCGGCTCGAGCGCACCTCCATGCGCGCGGAACCCTTCCAGCGCGCGTCTTCGGCCCAGTCCACGCTTCCCGAAAGCGCCGTGCTCGGCCCCTCTGCTGCGCGCGCCCCCCCGAGCGGATTGACGCGCTCGAACGCCCCACCCACGCGCATGCCGCTCGCCAGCCGCCAGGCGTTGCGCAGTCCCACCGCGGCCTGCGCCTCACGGCCGGCGAACGCGTCGGCCAGCCGGTATTCGCTGAACACGTGCGCGTCCTGCGCGAGCGCCGCGTCCACGCCAGCCACGGTGGCGAGCCGCTGTTCGCCGCCCGAGAGCGACCACGGGCCGGTCAAGGACGACGCCAGCTCGTGACGCGCGTAGGCACGTCCGCGGGCGTTGAAGCGATACTCGCCGCCCAGCGCCGCGAGTCGACGCCCGGCCGCGCGCGTGTCCTGCTCGAACTCGCCGTAGCCACTCCATTCGGGGTGTCTCGGCCACTGGCCGAGGAGTCGCGCGCGCAGTGAGGTCAGCAGTGGTTCAGTGGTGCCGGTCGTGCGCGTCTCGCCCACCACGCGCACGCCCAGTTCGCCGCGCCAGGCGGGCGACAGCGTGCGATCCACGCTCGTGAGCAGGCCGCCGCGACGGGTGCGACCCGCGGCGTCGGCGCTGAACAGCGCCTCGGCAGTGAGGCGCGTGCGCTCGGCCAATCGCGTGGCGAGACGGCCGCCCGCTTCGGTGCGACCGCCCGCGAGTCCCGCGCCCGGATTCGTGAAGCCGTCCGCGGCAGTCATGCCCCACACTCGTGCCTGTGTGCGCGGGCCCTCGTGGCGCAACTCCGCGCGTCCGGCGTCGCCGACGCCCGCGGCTTCGAGGCCGCCCGACAATCGGCGCGTCGCCGCCCACTCGCCCTCGAGCGTGGTCTTGGGCGCCAACCGCGCCACCACCGACGCGCCACGCAGCTCGAACGGCTGTGCCGGGTCGTGATCGTCCACGTACGTGCCGGTCACTTCGAGCTTGGGGCCGACGCGTTCGCGCAGCTCCACGCCGTGCACCCACGCGGGCGCGCCGCCGTCCGGCAACTCGTAAGTGACCCGTACGGACACGGGGTTCATCGCCGCGTCCATGCTGGGCACGGGTGAACGGAACAGCAGACGGCCGGAAAGCGGATCCAGCTCGTAGTCGGTGAAGCGCTGGCGCACTTCGGACGACAGCACGACCGCGGGCTGGTCGCGGTCGCGCACCAGCACCTCGACCCGTTCGCTCTGCTCCACGATCGGCGCGCGCGCGAGTTGGTAGGGGCCCGACACGCCGCGCCCGGGCAGTTCGTCGATCGCGTGGCGTGAACGCTCGCGGCTCGTGAACGCGCGTCCGCCGCGCTCAGCACTTCCCCACGCCGCCGCGGCGCCGGTCAGGCTTCGCGCGTAGTTCGCGAGGGAGCGCCCGGAACCGCCGGTGGTGAGGTCGCCGTAGAGGAGCGACGCGTCGCGCCGGTCGAGGCGTGCGTAGAGCCGTCCGGTGGACTGAGCATCGTAGCCGCGCACGCTGGCGTCGCCCTGGACCGGGTAGCCGCGGTCGGTCTGGAGGTCGCGGAACTGGCGCAGGTCCTCGGGCCGATCGGAGTCGTAGCCGAGCGTCAACTGCATGTCGTCGCGCACGCGGCCCTTCACGAACAGCGCGCCGCGCGCCCCCGCGCTGCTTTTCCCGTCGCGCGACTCGGCGAGGAACTGCGCGATCGGCTGCTCGAATCCGGCGCGCGGCAAGCGTCCGTGCGCCGGACGGCGCAAAGTCTCAAGTGTCACCACGCCCTCGAGTGTGCCCACCGCCAGCAGCGGGCGCATCTCGGGAATGAACTCCACGTCGGCTACCGTGCGCAGCGCGCCACTCGCGGCCGTGACGCGCGCGCGACCGGGTGCGGCCGGCGCCATGAGCGCCACCTGCGTGCGGCCGCCCTCGACCGCCACCTGCACGCCGGGAGCCGCGGGGTCCAAGTCGTCCATCGCCAGCCGCCCGAGCGAACTCTCGAGCGTGACCAGCGTGCGCGCGCCCACGGGCACGCCCGCCGAATCCACCGCCGCGAGCGTGAGGAACGCCGGGCTCCGGCCGTCGGCGGGCGCGAGGCGTGGCCCCACGAGCGCCAGCCCGCCGAGTGCCGCCGGGGCTACGACGCGCACGGCCACCCGACCGCGCGCGTGCGGGGTGGCCAGCTCCAGCACGTTGATCCCGGGACGGAGCGCCACGCCGACGTATTCCCACGCCTCGAGCCCCGCCTGCGTCGCCGTGACGCGCCGGCCCACGCGCGACTCGGGCACGCGCACGCCGTTGACGCGCAGGACGAGTGGCGTGCCGAGCCGGCCCTTCACGCGCACGGCCACCTGCGTGGAGGTCAACGTGTCGAGGTCCGAGAGGCCCACGAATCCCAGCTCGGGGTCGAGCGTGGGCAGCAGCTGCTCGAGCGACGCCGCCGTGGCTACGGGCGCGGCCAGGGGCCGGATCGCGCGGCTGCCGGCGCCGCCCTCACCCGACTCGCGCTCGCCGGTGACGATCGCCGAAGCCGGCAGCGTGCGCGCGTCGCCGATGCGCGTGCGCAGTTCCGGGCGCTGGAGCCCGCGCGTGAGCGCGCGCGCGGCCTCGTCGCGGGTCGCGGCGGCCATGCGGCGGTCCTGCGCCTCGCGCAGCGTCGAGGTGTCGCCGGCCACGGCGAAGTCGGCACGTGCCAGCTCGCCGCGCGTCAGGTCCACGAAGCGGAGCCCGGGCGTGCCGGCGTCGCGGCGGTCGAGCGCCACCGGCCACGCGCGCGGCGGCAGCGTGGTGCGGTCGAGCTTCAAGGCGTGCGTGCGCGGCGTGACGCCGGTGAAGCTGAAACGACCTTGCACGTCGGTCACGACCCAGGTGCCATCGTCGAGGTAAAGCCTTACGCCGGCGAGCCCGGTGGGGGCTCCGCCGTTCGCAGCCTGCACCACGACCGTGCCGACGATGCCGCCCTCGTCGGCGAACACGTCGCCGCGCACGCGTACGCGCGCAGGTGCCTGATTCGAGTGCACGACGCTGGCTTGTGCCTGCGCTTGCGCCCGGGCCACCGCGAGGGCCTCGCCCACCGGGGCCCCGGCTCGCACGCGCGTCTTGAGGCGCAGCTCGTAAGCCTCGTGCGCGTCGAGCGGACCCAGTTCAAACGCCAGTGCCGGACCGGCGCCGGAGGCATCGGTCATGGGTAGCCTCGAAGCCGCGACGCTCGAACCGGCGGCCACAAGGCCGCCGCGCGCGCTGCCGCGTTGGTAGGCGAACCCGGACGGGAGGGTCTGGTGCAGCGTGACCGTGGTGAGCGAGCTGTCGGAGCGATTCGCCACTCGGATCCGGTACTCCAACTCGTCGCCCCACTCGACCTCGGGACGCGAAGCGGCCTGCTCCACGAACAGCGCGATCGCGCCGAGTGCGTCCACCGGCACGTCCACCGCGATCGGGGCGAGCGAGTCCGCCGTGGTGAACGTGCCGCCGAACGAACCGGCGAGGTCGGTCAAGTGCCCCGGCGGTAGCGCCGTGGCACCTACACGCGACGGGAAGCGCAACGGCTCGGGCGGCGACACTTCGAGCCGGTAGGAACTGCGCGGCACGAGTGGGAACGAATAGCGACCGATCGCATCGGTCATGACGTCGGCGGAGCTGGGCGTGATGCCGTCACCGGCGAACACACGCGCCGGGCCGCCGGGCACGCCACCGTTGCCGGCACCGCTCACGTCCACCAGCCGCACGCGCACGCCGCCCACGCCCAGGTCGCTGCGCGATTCGTACACGACGCTCGCCGGCTCGATCCACACCGACGCCGTGGTCAGCACGCTGCCGCAGCCGGCGAGTTCGGCCGTAACCTGATCACCGCGCACCAGCGCGAGCACGCCATCGCCTGCGGCCGACGCGCCGATGCCGGCTACCGTGGGTACTCCCGGCACGAGTCGGAACAGGCCCGAGTGCGGCGCCGTCTCCACGGCGTCCAAGTCCTCGCGATCCCCGGTCACGTGCGAACGCAGCCGTAGGCGCACGGTCTCGACGCGCGCGGGATCCAGGTCGCAACCGCGGGCAAGCGCCTGCACGTGCAGTGGCACGCCAAGCGCGGCGACGCGCGTAGTGCGCAGGTAGTCGGGTGCGTCGCAGAACACCAGCACCGGAAGCGAGCCCGCGGCGGGCGTGCGCAGCGTATCGGTGACCGACGCCCACGCGCCCTGCGAGAGCCCGGTGGCGGTAAGGCGCACGAGAGCGAGCGCGCCCAAGGGCGCACCGGACGGGATGCCGAGCGCCAGCAGCACGTCGGCCGAGTCGCCAGCGGTCAGCGTGAGCACACCGCCGTTCGCCACGGGCGTGTCACCGCCGCCCGCCACGCCGTTCCGGTCGCGATCGTGCGTGAGCGCGAGGCTCGCGGCGTCGAACCCGTCGAGGCTCAAGTTCAGCGCGTCGAGCCGGACGTCGGTGGGCAGGTTACCCGTGTTCACGAGCCGGTGGGCGAGTGTCACGCTCGTGCCGGGCGCGCCGGTCCCGGCGCGGTCGGGGAACAGCATGAGCGTCTCGCCAGCCTGCACCACGGCACGCACGGCGTTGCTCTGCGGCGCGATCGGCGCACCGAACGCGTCGAACGCCACGGCGCTGGCGACGTTGTCGATCGGGGTGCCCGCTGGCGGAGCCGCCGCGGCGAGTGTCGATCCGAGCAACAGCATCCCGCTCGCGTACACGCGCGCGCGCGTATAAGCGCGAGACTCTCGATCGAGCCAGCGGAAACCAAACCTCATGCGCGAACCCCGATACCCCGCGGGCACCGCCCACCGGACCAGGGTTCCGGTAGCGCGGCGCCGCGAGGCTTGTGGGAGTGGGCCCCTGGCAGAGAGGCCCGGCAGGCGGCGGGGAGCGGGTGCTCCCCGCCGCGCTGGAGTCAGCTCACGGGAAGTTGATGCGCACGCTGAAGCGGATCGTCGCGGAGGCCCCGGGCGCGAGATTGCCCAGAGTCGCGGTGACCGCTCCGGTCGCCCCGTCCGCAGGCACCGAGAGGGAGCCCTGCGAGGTGAACGCCGAGGCCGCATTCGACGACACGGTGTTCGCCGGCGTCGCGTCGTTGATCGCCAGTGCCGTCACCGACGTGGTGCCGGTGTTCGTGACGGTGATCTCGTAACGGATGCAGGCGTTCGGCACCGCACCGGTCGTGAGGTTGAGCGTGGTGAACGCCGCGTCCTCCGTGCCGTCGCAGGCCGCGTCCAGCGCCTGCGTCTTGACGATCGTGATCTGACCGTTGATCACCGTGGTCGCGTCCTGGGCAAAGCCCGGGACCGGCACCGGATCGACGTAGGCCACGTTCGCCGTGGTGGCGGTGAGGGTCGTGGTGTTCAACGTGCCGAGCGGAGCGCCCGCCGGAGCGAACACCTGCACGAACACGCGCAGCGTGCCGCCCGGAGCCAGGCCTCCCAACGGCCCCAGCGTCGTGAGCGGTAGGTCACCCGCGTCGAAGCTGCCGCTCGCGTTCGTGTCCCAGTAGAGCGCCGAGCTCCACGACACCTGGTTGTCGGCATTCGTGAATGTCACGCTGCTGCCGACGCCGTCGCCCTCGAGCACGTTGCCGTTGTTGGCCAGCGTGTGCGTGTAGACCACGAAGCCACCCGGCTGCACCTGGGCGGTGTTGTTCGGCGTGAGCGCCAGGTCCCGCAGGACGTTCACGCCCACCTGGTCGTGAATCACATCCGTGGCGCCGGAGACCGGCGACAGCGCGCGGAAGTAGAGCTCCACGTCCCCGCCCACGAAGCCCGCCGGCACGTCCACGTCGGCGTACACCAGCAGGTTGCCGCCGGCGGAGATGGCGCCGGTGCTGGTGATGACCGCGTTGGAGCCATCCCGGAACGTCACCGACCAGCCGGCCGGCAGAGTGAGCGACGCGAACGTGCTCACCGTGCTCGCGGCCAAGTCGTACGAATCCGCCTGCGTGCTGGTGTTGTTCACGTACAGCGTGAAGCGGGCCGTGTTGCCCGGATTCACCGCCTGCCGGTCCACGAAGCCCGGCTCGGGACCACTACCCGCGCCGGGAGCGCCGGGCAGGGGCGAGTTGTTGGTGAGGTCCACCGAGTTGGCCGAGATCGCGGTGAGCACGTCGATCGCGGTGGGGGCCACGAGCGGGTTCGTTGCCGAGGTGGCCGTCTTGGACACCTGGAACGGGCCGCCCGTGGCGGACACCGGCAGCGTGACCTTGAGGATCACGTTGTAGCTGGCACCGGGGCCGAGCGGACCCACGTCCGGGGTGAGGTTGCCGTTCGAGTCCGTGAGCGGCGTGACACCGTCACTCTGGAACAGCTGCACGATCGAGCCGGCCGGGAACGTGCTGCCGCTGGTGCTGATGTCGAACACGTCCGCACCGTTGCCGGTGTTCGTGAGCGTGTTCGTGAACGACACCGTGGCGCCCTGCAGTGCGCTCGGAACGGTATCGCCCGTGAACGTGGCCGAGGCCGACTGATCCACCACGAACGGCGCGATGTTCGTGAAGAACGGGCCCACGTCGGCGGCGCCATCGTTGTAGGCGAACCGCGCCGCGTTGTCGATGGTCTGCGGTACCAGGCCGGCGTTCACGTTCACGTCGAACGTGACGTTGCCGGACTGGCCGGGCGGCACCTGGTTGACGATCGCCGTGACCGCGCCGGGGGTCGCCTCGTTGAAGTCGAACCGGATGGTGTTGAGGCCAGCGCCGTGGGTGTCCGACGAGTCCACGTCCGACAGCGCCGCGGCGCCGGTGGAGCTCCAGCGGCCGCTACCCGGCACGTACGTCATGCCGGGGGGGACGAGGTCTGTGAGACGCACGCTCGCGGCCGTGGCGTTGCCCGAGTTCGTATAGGTGAGCGTGTAGGTGTACGGGCCGCTCGGCGACGCACCATTCGGCGCGCTCACGCCCTTGGTGACGTTGACGATCGCGTTCGACGACACGGTGACCTGATCGGCGTTGAACGACGTCTGGCCCGGGTCGAACACGCTGGCCGCGTTCACGGTGATGTCGGAGACATTGCCCGACACGGCTGTTCCCGGCACGGAGCCGACCGCCACGAAACGATACGTGGCCCCCGCCGCGAGCGGGCCGGTCGTGGTGACGGGTGTGAAGTTGTCCGGCACGCCGTTGCCGTCGGCGTCCACGTACAGCACGAGCCCGGTCAGGTCGAAGTCGTCTCCGCCCTGGTTCGCCGTGGACAGCGAGAACGAGTCGGTGCCGTTGCCGGTGTTGGTCAGGACGTGCGGGAACACGGCCTGTCCGCCCGGCGCCGCGACGCGCACGCCATTGGCGGTGAGCGTGAGGCTCGCCACCTGCTGCACGACCGTCGTGACCGGGTTCGAGGAGACCGTGTAACTGTTCGAGGCGGCGTCCGTGTAGGTGGCCGTCGCCTGGTTGCCGATCGTCGTCCCGGCGGGCGGGGCGGCGAGGGTCACGCCGGCGAACCCGGCCAGCGCACACACCGCGAGCGCGGTGAGCGTGAGGCCGAGTGGCGTGGTGACCCGCCGGCGGATGAAGCCAGCGATCTGTGAGGCGATCATGGAAACACTCCGGTGATGGGTCCGGTGCGTCCCCGTTCGGTGCGCGCGACAGGCGGAGGGAGCCCGCGCCACGATCGGGTCGTCGAATGGCGTTACCTGACGATCGATCAGCGGGTGAGAGCGGCGACCTCCGTGGGCTGGATGCGCACACGCGCGGTCACCGTGCGAACCTGTCGCGCGGGCAGCGAGCCGAGGGACCAGCGCAGCGCGCGGTACTCGGACACCGGCACCTCGCGCACGACGGTGCGACCGTCGGCAGTGCGAACTCGCCGCGTCAGCGGCACGCGCGCGAATGTGCGGCCGTCGAGGCTGGCCTCGACGCGGGAGGGCGTTGCCGAACCCGGCACGAACTGCGTGCCGACCGGGATCGGTAGCGTGGCGGTGAAGCCACGCGCCTCGCTCGTGCCGTCATTGCGGTAGAGCGCGCGGTACTCGAGCAGTTCGCCCGGCCGTGCCTGCTCCGCGGAGGCCAGCACCTCGCGACCCTGCGCCTTCGTGACGCGGTTCGCGGTGAGCTCCACGGTGACGCTGCCCGCCGCGCGGGCCATGGGCGCCGACACGACGGCGGTCCCCACGAACGCGAGCGCGAGCGCCCAACGGATGGATCGGTGCATCGCCAGACCTCCCTGGTCGGTCCGCTGGAGCGGACGGATGGACATCGCGCACGGCTCCCGCGGCCTGCAGCGGCCGTGGGCGCACGTTCGGGCGAGGTTCCTTCCGTGGAGGAGGGCGAGCAGAAGGTGGATTCATCCCGGGACGAATGGGAAAGCCTGCCCCGGGATGGCGGAGCCTGCCGACAGGCGTATCGGCAGGCCTGGGGTACGGCTTGATCAGCATGTCGCCGCGGATCGGAGCCCGGGCGGGTCAGGCGGCGCGTTGTCGCCGGTACACGCGGAGCGTGCACTCCACCGGGCCCAGGCGCGTCTCGGCCGAGGCGGTCTCGGATTCACCGCCGGCGCGAATCGGAGTGGGCACGAACAACGGCAGGCCCAGGTGCAGCTGGCCGTCGCGCCCCGCCATGCTCGCCTTCACCTTCCCGGCGAGGATGTTCATGACCTCCGAGAGCCCGTCCACCACGTCATCGTCCGACAGCGTCTCGTCCGTGCGCAGTCCCAGCAGCGCGCGCGCCAGCGAGCGGCACTGCGCGGGCGAGGCCGACACTCCGAGGTGCACGGCATTGTGCGGGCTGAGGATGGCGATATACGCGCCGGGCTCGCCCGTGTCCTCGGGGCGCGCGGCGACCGGGTTGGGGTCAAAGCGGAGCGACGTGCGCGCAAGCTCGTCCGCCGCGCTGCGGAACGCCCGCAGCCACTCCTGAAGCGGGATGATGGTGGCGCTCATCGTCGGGCTCCTCTCTATCGGTGACCACGGCGGCGGTAGACCACCGTGCGGGCAAGCGGTACGGCTTCGAACGAATCGTCCATCGTGAGCGTGGTCTCGCCGGCTCCCAGCACGAGCAGGCCGTCGGGGTGCATGGTCTGGGCGAGCCGCCGGAGCACGCGCTGGCGCAGCGTGGGCTCGAAGTAGAGCAGCACGTTTCGCAGCAACACCAAGTCCATCTGTGGCAGGACCGGCCAGGGGATGGCCAGGTTCAACTCGCGGAACTCCACGCGCTCGCGCACCTCGGGCTTGAGCTCCCACGAGTCGCTCGTCTTGCGAAAATGTCGCACGAGCTGCGACGCGGGCAGGCCTCGGTTCATCTCGATCTGGCTGTAGGACCCGGCGCGGGCGCGTTTGAGGATCGTCTGCGAGAAGTCGGTGGCCAAGAGCTGCACGTCCCAGCCCGCGAGCGCCGGCGCCAGGTCCTGAAGCAGGATGGCGAGGCTGTAGGGTTCCTGGCCGGTGGCGCACGCGGCACTCCATAGGTGCAGCCGGCGCGAGCCTTGTCGCCGCTCGAGCAGTCCCGGCAGGATCGTCAAGCGCAACTCCTCCCACAGGTGCGCGTCGCGGAACCACGACGTCTCGGCGATCGCGAGCGCCTCGACGACGAGCCGGTGCAGGATGCCCCAGCTCTCCTCGGTGCGGAGCGCCTCGAGCACGTCGGGCAGCGAGCTGAAGCCGGTTTCGGTGGCGAGCGAGCCGAGCCGCATCTCGGCGAAGTAATCGCGGCTCGGGTCCAGCACCACGCCGGTGCGCTCGTGGAGCAGGCGCCGGAGCAGCGCGTGATCCGCCTCGCTGAGCGCGTTCTGGCGGCGGTCGGCCGTGGGGCCCATGCTCATGCTGCACGATCCCGGGCGTCGCGGCGCTGGCTGCGCGCGAGGATGTCCGCACCGAGCTGGGCGAGCGGCACCACGGCGTGTGCGACGCCGGCGCGTGCGACCGCGCCCGGCATGCCCCACACCACGCTCGAAGCCTCGTCCTGTGCCAGCACCCGGCCGTGCGCGGCGTGCACCGTGCGCGCGCCCTCCAGGCCGTCATGCCCCATGCCGGTGAGCACCACCGCGAGCACGCCCGAACCGAACACCTGCGTGGCCGAGCGGAACAGCGGATCCACCGATGGCCGGCAGCCGTTCTGCTCGGCCCCGCGATCCAGGCGAAAGCGTGCGCGCGGACCGTCGCTCGTGAGCAACAGGTGCGCGCCCCCCGGCGCGAGCCACACGGAACCCGGGGCGACGCCGCCGCCGTCCTCGGCGATGCGCACGGGCAGTTCGCAGTTGCTGGCCAGTCCGGCGGCGAAGAACTCGGTCATCTCGGCAGGCATGTGCTGCACGACCACGATCGGCAACGGATAGTCGCGCGGCAGCTCGCCGAGCACGGCGGCGAGCGCGCGCGGCCCGCCCGTCGAGGCGCCGATCACCACGACGCTCGGCAACGGGTCGCGACCCGTCGCCACGGGGACGGCCGGGAGCGGCGCACTCGCAGCGACGACTGGCGCCGGAGCGCGCGGCGACAGCGTCGGCGCGGCGCGCGAGGGCGCGCCGGCGCCCACCAGGGCGCGCAGTCGCGGGAACAGCTCGGCGCGCAGGAACGACAGCGTGTTCTCCGCCGCGAGTCCACTCGGCTTCAGGACATAGTCGCTGCCGCCACGCCACATCGCCTCAAGTGTGGCCTCGTTGCCGTGGCCGGCGGCACCGCTGAAGATGAGCACCGGCAGCTTCGGATGCTCCGGTCGCATACGCGACAGGAACTCGAGCCCGTCCAACACCGGCATCTCGAGGTCGAGCACGACCACGTCCGGACGCGTGCTCGCGAGCAGCTCCAGGCCGAGCAGGCCATTGGGGGCGGCGCCGCACACGCTGAAACCGGGCTCACGCTCGATGGCGTCGCCCAGCGCGCGACGCACCGTGATGCTGTCGTCCACGATAAGGATGCGGATGTCGGGCATGGGCCTCAGGCGGCCATGCGGCTTGGGTCGAATCCGAGCAGTAGCAGTTTCTCGAGCAGCGCCTGGCGGTCGAACGGCTTCATCAGGTACTCGCTCGCGCCGGCGTTCAGGGCAACCTCGACCTGCTCCATCTCGCTCTCGGTGGTCACCATCATCACCGGGATGTCGGCGAAGTCGGGATCGTCGCGCAGTCGCTGGAGCAGCGTGTGTCCGTCCATCTCGGGCATGTTCCAGTCCAGCAGGATCAGCGACAGCCCGGACAGCTTCGCCGCGGCCGTCAGCGCCTCGACACCCGACCCAGCCTCGTGCACCTCGAAGCCAAGTTCTCGAAGGTACTTCGCGATGATGCGGCGCATCGCGCGCGAATCGTCCACCACGAGTGCTTTCACGAGACGTCTCCCAGGGACGGTGCCGTCGAGCCGACGGCGGGGTCAGTGGATTCGAGCCGGCCGGCGATGCGGCCGAGCGTCGTGGACAGGCGGACCAAGTCCGCGGCGATCGCCTGAGTGGATTGTGCGTGCGAGCGGATGCGCTGGGCGCCCTCGGCCACGGCGGCGCTGTCCTCGCCGATGGACACCACGCCGGTCGCGGCCTGGTTGAGGTTTCGGCTGATCTCGTCGGCGGTGCGCAACTGCTGCGCGACGGCTTCGGCGATCGTGCGCGAGATGAGCGCGATGTGGTGGATCGTGGCGCGGATCTGGCCGATGGCTTCGATCGCCTGCGAGCTGTCGGTACGTACTTCCTGCAGCGTGTGCGTGACCTCGTCGGCGGCGGTGGAGGTCTGCTGCGCCAGCGAGCGGACCTCGTGCGCCACCACCTGGAACGCCCGCCCGGCCTCGCCGGCGCGTGCGGCCTCGATGGCGGCGTTGAGCGCCAACAGGTGCGTGCGCCTGGCGACGGTGGAGATGGCGCGCACGACGCCGCCGGCGCGCTCGCTCACCAGGCCCAGGCGCTGGATGCGCTCGGCGGCCGACTGCGCCTCGAGTTCCGCAGCCGCGGCGATGGCCGCGGCCTGGGTCGTGTTGCGCGAGATCTCCTGGATCGAGACGCCCATCTGCTCCACGGCAACGGCCACGCTGCCGACGTTGCCGGCGGTCTGCTCGGCGGCATCGGAGACGCCCTCGGCCTGGCGCGCGGTGCGTTCGGCCTCGGTGTCGGCCTCCCAGCCGTGCGCGGCCAGACGTTCCGAGGCACGCCCCAGTTCGTCGGCGTGACGGCGGAGCCCGCCGGTGGGCGGCGTGCGACCCTCCGCCGGCGCGGGCGCCGCGGCGCGATCGAGCGGACGATGGACGTGGTTCATCACGCGGCCTTCGTCTCGCGGTCCTCGCGCGGGCGGGCGCGGAGGAACGGGTTCACGACTCGCCCGGCGGGGTGCCCAGCGCTCGAATGCGGCCTCGCCCCGAAGCGGAACTGGCTCACGGTACGCTGCAGCTCGGTCGCCATCATGGCCAGCTCGCTCGCGGCTCGCTGCGTCTCGCGCGCGGCCGCACTGTTGTTCTCGGTGGCTCGCGCCACCGTGGCGATGGTGGCGGCGATCTCGTCGGTGCCACGGGCCGCCTCGCCCATGTTGCGCGTGATCTCCGCGGTGGCTGCGCTCTGCTGCTGCACGGACGCCGCGATCGCGGACTGCGTGGTGCTGATCTGCTCGATGATCGTGCTGATCTCGGAGATGGCGGTGACCGCGGCTCGACTGTCGTTGCGGATGGCGCTCACGCGTCGAGCGATGTCCTCGGTGGCGCGTGCGGTCTCCTTGGCCAGCTCCTTGACCTCGTTCGCCACGACCGCGAACCCCTTGCCGGCCTCACCGGCGCGCGCGGCCTCGATCTCGGCATTGAGCGCCAGGATGTTCGTCTGCTCGGCGATCGAGTTGATCACGCGGATGACGTTGTCGATCTGCTCGCTGCTCTCGCCCAACTGGCGGATGGTGGCGTTGGCCTCGCCCGCCACGCGCACCGCGGTGGACGCCACCGCCGCGGCCTCGTTCGTGTTGTGCGCCACGTCGCGGATGCCCGAGCCCACCTGTTGCGCCGAAGCGGCGACCAAGCGCACGGACGTGTTCGTCTCCACGCTGGCTGCCGAGGCGAGCGCGGTCTGCTCCGACGTCTCCTTGGCGCTCGACTGAAGCTCGTTGCTCACCGACGCCAGTTCCTCGGAGGCGTTGCCCACGGCGACCGCGTTCTCGGCGATCCGCGACAGCGCGCTGCCCAGGCTCTCGAGCGCGCGGTTGACGGCGGCACCGAGTTGTCCCAGTTCATCGTTCCGCCCCACCGCCACACGGGCGTCGAGGTCGCCGCCGGCGACCGCGTCCATGACGCGCACGGATTCGTCGAGCGGCACGATGATGCTGCGACGCACGGCATGCGCCGCCAGCAACAGCGACAGGATGGCGATGGCGGAGATGACCAGCGTGAGCGTTGTACCGGTTTCGGCGGCGCGGTCCATGCTGCGCGCAGCCGACGTGCCCAGCAGTTCCAAGCGGTCGCTGATCCGCTCGGCGACCGGCTCGAGCCGGCCCCACTGGGCGAGAAAATCAGGCAGCAAGCGCTCCGCCAGGGCCCGATCCCCCTGGCGCGTGTGCTCCGCGATCTCCTGGGCCGACGCGGAGTAGCGACGGAACTCCGCGCGCATCTCCTCCAGCATCGCGACCGTCTGTGCATCGAGCGACAGCTGGGCGGAGCGCTCGGAATACCGCTCCAGCCGCGCGATGTGCTGCTGGAGCTCGAGAGCGCCCTGCTCGCGCGCCGTTGCGTCCTTCGCCGTCACGATGGACAGCACGTCGGCCCGGATGGCGTCGTGCATCATGTCCATCTCGAGGTGGTTACGCACGGTCTGCACACTCTGCTGCATGGCGCGGCTGGTGAAGCTCGCCTGACGCAGGCTCAGGCCGCCGGTCAAACCCACGGCGAACAACAGCGTGATCCCGAGGACGCTCAGTCCCACGAGGCGGGTACGCACGGTCCAGTTCATGGTCACTCTCCGGAGATACGCGGCGCCGGGAGACGCGAGCGCGCGGGAGCGCCACGGCCGGGCCGGTCGAACGCCCGCGTCAGGACCTGGTCGAGATCCAGCACGACCAGCAGCGACTCGGGCAACGGCAGCGTGTAGGCACACAGGGAATCGTGGGTCACGTGCGTGCGTGCGTCGGTCTCTTGCGGCGCGAGCGAGCCATGTCGCTGCACGTCGCCGATCGAGTCCACGAGGAGTGCGACCGGTCCGTCGGTGCCGCGCACCACGATCATGCCGCTCCGCGCGCCCGGGAGCGGCGGCAGGCCGAACAACACGCGCAAGTCCACCGTGGGCACGATCTGCCCGCGCAGGTTCAGGAGCCCGGCCACGGCGGGCGGTGCGAGCGGAACTCGGGTGAGCGGCTGGGGCCGGAGCACTTCGCGAACGCGGTCCAGTTCCACGCCGTAAAGCCCCGTCGCCAGCTGGAACGTGCACCAGCCGATGTCGAGCGCTCGCGCTGTGCCGCTCATGCCGCCTCGCAGAACGCAGCCGTGGTGGCTTGCGAAAGCGTGATGAAGTCGGTGACCCGGTCGCGCACGACGAGGCGATCCGTATCCGGCACGCCCGCCCACTCCACGATGTCCTCGACCGTGTCCACCACGAAGCCCCAGCGCTGCCCATCGCGCGAATGAATGAGCACGGGCCAGGAGCGGTCCTGCTCGAGCCGGTCGAGCCCGGCGGCCGGCCGCCCGCCGGCGAGCGCGGTCACCGGCAACACCGAGCCCTCGAAGCGCACCGCGGGGCGGGTTTGGAGCGTTTCGAACGCGCTCGACTCGAACTCCACGATGCGATCCACGTCGGCCACCCGCACCGCGGCCTGGGTACCGCAGCGCGCACGCACGAGCAGGAGCGGGATGCAGTCGCGCGCGGGCGCGGGGCGCGGCGGTGCCTGTGCGCGCACCGAACCGGTGACGCGTTGCAGCCCCGCGCGCGTCGCCAGCGCGAGCACGTCGAGGATGAGCGCCACGCGGCCGTCGCCGCGCACGGTCGCGCCGGCGAACAGCCCGCCTTCGCGCAGGCCCTGGCGCAGCGGCTTCACCACGATCTCCTCGGTGTCACGCACCCGGTCCACGACGAGTCCGAAGCGCTGACCTTCCGCCGCGAGCACGAGCAGGTGCCGAGGCGCCGCGCCGCCGGCCGGCAGGCGGTCGGGGTCGAAGACATGGCCGAGCAACACCACCGGCAGCAGGTCGCCGCGCAGGCGGAACACCCACTGGTCGTGCGCGCGCTCGATGCGCGCGGCGCCGTCGCCGAAGCGAACCAATTCGAGCAGGTGCGCCTGCGGGATGACATAGCACTCGCCCGACTGCTCCACCGTGAGCGCCGGGATGATGGCGAGCGTGAGCGGGATGCGGATGTGAAACGTGGTGCCGCGGCCCGAAACGGTCGTGACCTCGATGCTGCCGCCCACGCTCTCGATGGCCGCGCGGGCGACGTCGAGGCCCACGCCGCGCCCGGAGATGTGGGTGACACTCGCCGCGGTGGAGAAGCCGGGCAGGAAGATGAACTGGAGCCAATCGCCGTCGGTGAGTCGCTCCAGGTCAGCGGCATCCGCAAGTCCGCGCGCGATCGCTTGCTCGCGGATGCGCTCGAGCGACATGCCGGCTCCGTCGTCGGAGAGCAGCAGGTGCACGCTGCCGCCCTCCTCGAACGCGCGCAAACGCAGCACGCCCTCGGCGGGCTTGCCGGCGCGCTCGCGAGCGGCGGCATCCTCGATGCCGTGATCCACGGCGTTTCGGAGCAGGTGCGTGAGCGGATCCTTGAGTGCTTCCACCAACGTGCGATCCAGTTCGGTGGCGTTGCCCTCGAGCTCCAGGCGCACGGGCTTGGCGCAGGCCGCAGCCACGTCGCGCACGAGACGCGGCAGTCGCGCCCACAGCGCGGATACGGGCTGCATGCGCGTGCGCATAATCGCATCCTGAAGTTGCGTGGTGACGTGGTCCAAGCGCTGGGCCGCGGTGCCGGCCGGCGTGGCGCCACCCCTCGCGACGGTCTGCACCAACTGGTTGCGGGCGAGCACCAACTCCCCCACGAGATCCATGATCTGGTCGAGCCGGCGCACGTCCACGCGCAGGTGCTGCTGCTGGAGCGCGGTCGCGGTTCCGGTCGCCACCGTGGCCGGCACCGGTTCGGCGGCAGCGACGAGCTGGCCGGCCTGGGGCTTGCCTTGGGCCGGCAGCCACGAGGCGAGTCGCGCGCGCAACGCCGTGTCATCGCCCTCGGGCTCGCGGCGCGTGGATTCGATCGCCGCGAGGATGCGGCGCACCGTGTCCACCACGGCGAGCAGGCCTTCGGTGATCGCGGGCGTGAGCTGGAGTTGACCGGCGCGCAGGCGCGACAGGATGTGCTCTCCCGCATGCGCCACGTGCTCGAGCCGGCGGAAGCCGAAGAACGAGCAGGTGCCCTTGATGGTGTGCAGTGAACGGAACGCGCTGGCGATCGCGTCACGCGACGAAGGGTCGTGTTCGAGCGTGACCAGGTCACGGTCGAGTCGGTCGAGCCCTTCGTGCGAGTCGACGAGGAAGTCGTCGAGGATGGAATCGTCCAGTGGTTCCAAGGCAATCCCTTTCACGCGCGCCGAAGCCGGGTCACTCCGGGACGCACGACCGTGGCCCGGGCCGGAGAGCGGGGGGCAGCCGGAGCAGGTGGACCGGGCCAGTGGCGTTATCGCTCCAAGTGGCACCGGGCTTTAGTCATTCCGGCGCAGGCGCTTGCCGCTCGCGGCCCTACCGGCTGGGCGCGAGCGTGATGCGCGTCTCGACCATGCCGACCGAGAGCTCCACCGTTCGAGTGGTCGGCGGGTATCCCTCGGCCTCGATGCGCAGGTTTCGCACGCCGGCAGGGCAGGCGACGCAGAAGCGGCCGCGCCGGTCGGTGCGAACGGTGAGCGCGGGCGACACCAGCACGACGCGCGCGCCCTCGACCGGCGTCCCGGTGGCATCGAGGACCTCGCCGCAGAGGAGCGGCCAGTCCTCGTCGGTCTCGGGCGCGACAGGGGGAGTCGTGGCCGGTGCCGATTCGCGGCGTGGACTCGGAGCGAGTTGCACGGTGGTCTTGACGCGCACCGGGACCAGTGTGGTGGGATTCTCCCTGCCCGAGGGTTCGGGCGACGCCTCGGCCACCGACCGCGCGCGAACGGGCAGCGGCAGCGCCCCATCCGGGCTCGCGGCCGCGACCGCGAGACTGTCCTCGGGAACCGACAGCGCGGCCCGGGGCACCAACTCCGCCACGACCGGCGTGCGTGACGTGAAGCTCGCCGGCGCATCAGGCGAAGGAAGCGCGGCGGGCGACTCGGGCGCACCGCCGTGCCGCACGAACTCCACGCGTGGCAGGCGCGGCAGCCAGCGCTCGGGCACCGGGATGCGGATCACCTCGGGCAGAAACGGCGAAACGAGGAGCGCCACGATCAGCAGGGCCGCACTTGCGAGCAGGCCGCGCCTCGCGCGGCGCGCGCGCGGGCGGCGGTGTTCGCCCGGACGTGGCTCCGCGCGCGGTGGTGCGGCGGCGGGTCGCGCGGCGACCCGCTCCGCGCGCGGTTGTGGACTCGGATCCGCGGGCGGGCCGGGGTCATGGATGCGCGCGCTCACGGACAGGGCGATGTGCGCCAGGGCCGCAGCGGCCTCCTCGATCTCTGCCGATGCTCCCGGCACGCGCGCTTCCCCCGGCGCTTCCGCCGCGGGCTCGGGTGGCGGGCTCGTCGCAACCGGCGGCCGCGCGTGGCTCACGACCTCCCGCACCTTGTCCGCGTCGGGTTCCGGCGCGGGTGCCAGGACCGGGTGCTGGAGTGCCGAGAACTCGGGCGCCGGCAGGCCCTTCCGCTCGGCGGTGAGCGTGAGCTCCACGCGCGAGGACCACTCCTCGAGCGTTCGCCCGTCGGGTTCCCAGGACAGCACGCGACGCAGCGCCTCGTCCCGTGCTCGCCAGCCCGCGTGTCGCTCGCGGCAACCCGTGCACGACGCCAGGTGGCGCGTGACCAGTTCGCGCGACACTCCGGCGAGCGCGCCGTCCAGGAACGCCGAGAGCTGCTGCACGGACACGTGCCTCACGCCGCGTCCTCTCCAGCCAGCCGCACGCGCAGCATCGCCAGCTGCTGCATCACTGCCGTGACCTCGTGCTTGCTGACGGAGGCGAGCTCGGCATAGGGCAGCCGTTCGACCGACGCCAGCGACAGGAGCATGCGGTCGGCTTCGGGGAGCCGGGCGAACGCCTCGAGCGCGCGCGCCTCCGATTCGGTGAGCGTGGTTCCCAGAGTCGCGCTCGGCCCGTCGAGCGCCGCGGCCTGCGCGGAGTCGGTGCCGTTTCGGCGCGCCGCCGCCGCAGCAAGGTGGGCCGCGAGGCGCACGAGCCAGGGCAGCAGCGAGGCGCCGTTTGGGACCGAGCGCAGGTTCTTCGCCGCACGCAACAGCGTGTCGTGGAACAGGCGCTCCGCGCGCCGGCGGTCGAGCGTGAGCGCGAAGCACACGCGCCAGAGTTCCCGGCGGTACTCACGGAGCAGCGTGAACAGCGCGGCGAGATCACCGCGCTGGGCGGCATGTGCGAGTTCCGGGTCTCGACCCGGTTCCGTCCAGGGCCGACGCAGGGGGTCGTGCAAACGGGAGCTGTCCTTGGAGGGCGTGGGAAGGCGGCCGCGGGGCCCTTGGGTCATCGGCCATTCGCGGGGCTGCCTTCAGCCGCGGTTGCGGCCCGCTCCCCGGTTCAAGCCGCCTTGCGTGCCTCGGGGTCCACGCCGAGCAGCAACAGTTTTCCGAGCAACGCCTGCGCGTCGGACGGCTGCATGAGGTACTCGCTCGCCCCCGCCTCGAGCGCCTGCTCCACGCGCGCCAGGTCGTCGACCGCGGTCACCATCACCACCGGCAGCCGAGCCCAGCGCACATCGGCGCGCAGCCGGCGCAGGAGTTCCATGCCGTCCGAGCCCGGCAGATCCCACGCCAGCAGGATGACCGCCGGGACAGGGCCTTCCTCGAGCCACGCCCACGCCTCCTCGCCGGTTGCGACCATCGCCGACTCGATACCCAGCTTTCCCAGGTGACCGGCGAGCGCGACGCGCTCCGCCTCCGAGCCATCCACCACCAGTGCCTTCATGCCCAACCTCCCGAGTGCATCAGTGAACATCTTCCACGGCCAGCGAATCCGTTGCGCTGTCCGGAGCGGCGAACGCGCTCGAGTCCACCGGCGCCGGCGTCACGAGGAGCGGCTCCGGCGGAAGCGCGGTCTCGATCGGCGCAGGCGCCGAGGCGGAGCGAAGCTCAGGCGCGCGCGCTCGCTCGCCGGCGGTGTCGGTGCTGTCGTGTCGCAGGAACTGGATGCGTGGCAGCCGGAATCCGCGGGACGTCACGGCATGCCCGGTTCCACCGCGCGTCTGCGACGCCGGCATGAGCTGGAGCGCCAGCACCAGTGTCAGCAGGCTGGTCACGCTGCCGAGCGCCAGGAGCCACGCCGAACGCAGGCGACGCGACCCGTGCGGGCGCGGGGCAGAGGGTGCGTCGTCGCGAGCGTAACGCTCGGCGGGATCCGCAGCCGACGCGCTGCTCCCAAACCCCGCCGCTTCCCACGCCGGCGTGCTGGGAGGTGGCGCAGCGAGTTCCCCGGGCGCGGCGGCTGTCGCGGGCACGTCGGGGCGTCGGAACACCTCGTCCACCGCGCCGCGCGTGATCCCGGCCGCGCGTTCGTCCAGGTGCTCGAAGAACAACTCCAGCTTATGCACCTCGCGTGGGCCGGTCGGCTTCGGGCGCGCGCGCGCGTCGCGATCCTTGATCCACGCCGGCAGGTCGAACTGCGGACCGTCCAGCGCCGTATGTTCGCGCAGGCCCTCGGCGGTGAGTTCGATGAGGTCGTCCATGTTGCCGCTCGCCAGCGCGTCGAGCAGGCGCTGCGCTTCCACGGGATCGGCTTGCGGTGGCTGCCTGGAGCCGGTGGGGCGCAGGCCGATCTTTCCGTAGCCGGCCTCCTGCGCGAGTTGCCCCCCGCGGCCCAGCTCGGGGCGCGGCATCGAAGTCGGCTCAGCCGGCGCGTTCGGGTCCTCCTCGCCGATCAACGGCGCGGACGTGACCATGGTCGGCGCCGGCAGCCCGCGCGAGATCGCCACGACGATGGCCTCGGCGCGGCGCATCAGGTCATCGAGGAAGAACTCGTGCGGATCCAGCGCGAGCAATCGTCGCAACGCGTCGTCGTGGCGCGCGAGCCGCGCCTGGCGGTCGCGGCACTCGTGGCAGCCGGCGAGATGGCGCACCACCAGCTCCAATGACGGGCCGGTGAGCGCCCCATCGAGTGATGCGGACAACTGCTGCACGGTCAAGTGATTCATGCCGCGCGATCCCCGTGCTCGTGCACGCGGTCCAGGTACTCGCGGGCGAGTGCGATGCGGTTCATGACGCGTGGCACCGGGATGCCGGTGACGCGCGCGATGTCGGAGTAAGGCAGGCGTTCGAACAGGCGCAAAACGAGCAGCCACTGGTCGTCGCTGTGGAGCTGGGCGAACGCGTGCAACGTGCGCTGCTCGTCCTCCACCCAATGAGCCCCGCGTGCGCCCGCGAGCCACGCCTCGCCGTTCGGGCGGCGCAAGCCCACCGAGGGCCGAACGGGCCGGCCGCGCGTCTTGGCCGCGTCGATCTGGCGCGCGAGGCGCACCAACCACGGCAGGAATGGCCGGCCGGCGGGTGCGGCGCGCAGTTGCCTCGCGACATGAGCGAGCGTTTCCTGGAACAGCAGCTCGGCTTCGCCCAGATGGCGAGTGATCGCAAAGCAGGCCCGCCACAACGGCAGCCGATGTGCACGCACGAGCCGCCGTAGGGACGTGAGGTCGCCACGTTGGGCCGCGTCGAGGAGCTGGAGGTCCTGGCCGGGTTCGGTCCAGGGCCGAGTCGGGGTGATCTCCAATCCGGATCCTCCCGCGCCGCCGGGTTCCCCGGTCGGCCGCGGATCGAGGGAGAGCGCACGGTCTGTCCCGGGGTTTTCGGCCGACTCGCCCGCGGGCTGAACCTGAGTCGCGCCCCCGGGTGTGCGCTCGCGGTGAGCGCCACCGGCCCCGGTTCCCACCCGGCGGAGCGGCGCCCTATAGTGCGCTCCCATGAGACCTATCCTCGAAGTCGCGAAGTCGCTGGGCCTCGACCCGGCGCATGTGGAGCCGTTCGGCAACTGGAAGGCCAAGCTCGCGTTGCAGTCGTTCCAGGGCCGCTCCCGGCGGGGCAAGCTGGTGCTGGTCTCCGCCATCACCCCCACGCCCGCGGGCGAAGGCAAGACCACGACCAGCGTGGGGCTCGCGCAGGGGCTGGCGAAGATCGGCGTCAAGAGCGCCGTGGCGCTGCGCGAACCCAGCCTGGGGCCCACGTTCGGTGTGAAGGGCGGCGGCGCGGGTGGCGGAGCGTCCGAGATCGTGCCGGCGGACGACATCAACATGCACTTCAACGGCGACTTCCACGCCGTCTCGAGTGCACACAACCTGCTGGCGGCGCTGGTGGACAACGCGCTCCATCACGACAACGCCAGCGGGCTCGACGCACGACGCGCGAGCTGGAAGCGCGTGGTGGACATGAACGACCGAGCGCTACGCGACATCGTCATCGGGCTCGGCGGCCGCACCGAGGGCATTCCGCGCGAGACCGGGTTCGACATCACAGCGGCGAGCGAGGTGATGGCCATCCTGTGCCTGGCCGACGGCATCGCGGACCTGAAAGCCCGGCTCGGGCGCATCGTCGTGGGCTACCGCCTCGACGGCTCGGCGGTCACTGCGACTGACCTGAAGGCCGTGGGCGCCATGGCCGCGCTGCTTCGCGACGCGGTGAAGCCGAATCTCGTGCAGACCACCGAGGGCGTGCCGGCGTTCGTGCACGGCGGACCGTTCGCCAACATCGCGCACGGCACCAACAGCATCGCCGCCACGAAGGCGGCGCTGGCCTACGCGGACGTGGTGGTGACCGAGGCCGGCTTCGCCTTCGAGCTGGGGGCGGAGAAGTTCTTCGACATCAATTGCCGATACGGCGGCTTCGCGCCGGCGTGCACGGTGTTGGTGGTGACCATTCGCGCGCTCAAGATGCATGGCGGCGTGCGCGTGGCGGACGTGAACCAGCCCGACGTGCGGGCCATGCTGCGCGGCTTCTCGAACATGGAGAAGCACCTTGAGAACATCGCCAAGTTCGAGCAACCGTGCGTGGTGGCGATCAACCATTTTCCGTCCGACACGCCGGAGGAGGTGGAGACGCTGCAGAAGCACTGCGAGGCCATGGGGCTCAAGGCGTCGGTGAGCCGCGGCTTCGCCGAGGGCGGCAGCGGCTGCACCGAGCTGGCCGAGATCGTGCGCGACCAGGTCGCCGCGAGCGAGCCGCACTTCAAACCGCTCTACGACTGGGACGCGAGCATCGAGGACAAGATCCGCATCGTCGCCCGCGAGATGTACGGCGCCCAGGCCGTGGACTACACGGTGCGCGCGAAGCGCGACCGGGATCACCTGGAAACGCTTGGGTTCGGCAAACTTCCCGTGTGTATCGCGAAGACCCAGCAGTCGCTGTCCGACAACCCGGCGCTGCTCGGCCGGCCCAAGGACTTCCTCGTGACGGTGCGCGAGATCCAGCTCGCGGCGGGGGCCGGTTTCGTCATCCCCATTACCGGCGAGATCCTGCGCATGCCGGGACTTCCCAAGGAGCCGCTTGCGGCGAAGTTCGACCTGACGGACGACGGCGAGATCGTGAAGCTCTGACTTGCCGCGACACGCGCAAAGCCGAGACGGCGCCGGCCCTCGCGGACCGGCGCCGTTCGTTCCCTCGCCCTCGGGATCAGTCGGCGCTGCGCGACATGCCCGCGCGCTCGCGCTCGCCCGCCTTGCTGTTCGCGAGCCGCTGAGTGCGCGCGGTGAGGCTGCGCGACCCGTGCTGCACGGCCACGGTGTTGGCCTGCTCCCACGCCCCGTTCCACCAGAACAGCGTCTGGGTGTCGATGTCGCACGCGGGATCGTCCGAGAAGTCCGCCACCAACACGACGGGCACCTGGAAGTCGTTGGCCTCGGCGGGCACCACCTCGACCTGCACCTCCATCACGTTCGGGTTCGGCTGGGTGAGCGTGATGGTGGCCGGCATGCGCAGGGAGTTCTTGTGGAGCACGAGCCGGAAGTTGCCCGCGGTCACGCTCCCCTCCTGGCCGGCTTCGAGCGACACCGACGACGTCGCGCCAACGCCGCCCTCGATGGGCGCGGGCGGGTCTTCGACCTGCACCCCGGCGAGTGACTCGGCACCGGGGCCCGCGGGAAACGAAACGTCGGGAGACACCGGGTTACGCGAGCAACCCGCGAGGAACACAGCCATGGCCCCGAGCAGCAGGACCGGGGACAGAGGGGACATCCGCATGAGAAGCCTCGCTTGTGGGGGGAGCGACGCGGGTCCGCGTGGGTGCGGACTCGCCTCATATGCCTGACTCCCTGCGCAAGGACGATGCCCTTTCGCTGCACGGCGCGACCGCGCAGGACGCACGCACGTCGCCGCCGAGCGGCCACGCAGCGGGAACGAGTTCCACGAGCGCACTGCAGGGCGCACGACGCGTGCTTGCACGGCGCGCGGCGCATCACACGCTTTCGCTGGGTGCGTAGCCCTTGCCGCAGGCGGGCCGTTGCGCGCATTGCCCCAACCGGTGGCGGTCGCGGTTCAGCGGTTGCGCGCAGCACTCGATTCGAGTCGCGCGGGAAGCGCGAGCCAGGCCGGGGCGTCGGCGGGACGAGCGTCCTCGGGGAGGCCCGCGGCGAACCGCGCGTCGTCATCCGCCAGCAACGCCTGCCAGTGCGCTGCCTTCGAAGCCGGCGCCACGGCGAGCGGATGCGCAAGCAGGGTCCGCACGCGCGCGGCGAGCCGCCAGGCGTGGTCGCCCTCGGCGCCACGAGCGCGCACCACCTTCACGACCGCTTCGCGCAGTCGCAGTTCGTCGTAGAGTCGCAGCTCGGCAGGAGGCCCGGGCGAAGCCGCAAGCGCCTCGCCGCACGCCTCGAGCAGCAGCCACGTCTCGTGGGCGGCGCGCTCGGCGGCGGGGGTCGGCGAATCGGCCACGCCGGCGAGGGCGTGCAATCGATCGAGGCGTGACATGAGGCGATCGCGGCCTCCGGCCGCGGAGAGGGTCATCCCCAACAAGTGTCGGCCCTCGGCGATCAGCGCATCGCGAGCCGAGAGCAGCGCGGCTCGCGACGCGGCCTCGTCGGCCGGCTCGCCGCTGAGTGCCGCCACGAGCGCCTGTTGCGCGGGTTCGACCGCCACCGCCCACAGCGCGGATTCCAGATCGGGTACGCCGCGACCCTGAAGTCGGCGCGCGAGTTCATCCCACGGGCGCTGGTCGCGCGTCACCTCATGCCAATCGAGCAGCACCCGCGAGCCGTACGCCGCCAGCTCCACGCGCAGCCCGTGTTCGCGCAGCTCGCCGGCGCGCAACAGGCACTCGTGGCCGCCCACGTGCTCGCGGCAGCGGAGCAGCGTATCGTCCGCGACGTGCGCCAGCCCGAGTCCTTCGAGCAACGTGCGCTGGCGGAGCGCGCGCGAACCGCCGGCGTGTTTGTCGGCGTACGCCGCGGACCAGCGGATGTGGCCGCGCGTCTCGGCGTAGCGGTTGTGATAGAGCACAAGCGCGGCACCGGAGGCGTCGCGATTGGAAAAAGCGAACACGTCCTCGTTCACGTGGCCCGAGGCGTCGCGGAAGTCGTACAGCAGGAACTCGCGCGAGCCGGCGAACAGCGCGCGACGGTGAAGCAGCGGCATGATGCGGCGCCAGTGCTCACGCTCGAGCCCCTCGTCCACGGTCTCCTCGCGCAGTGCGCGGCGGAACTCCATGCCGTAGCGCTCCTCGAATCCCTCGAGCTGCCCGTGCCCGAACATGGGCAGCCCCGGCAGCGTGGCGAGCAAGGTGCACACGCCGAAGTACTTCTCGCCGCGGCCAAACTGGTCCACTGCGGTGCGCTCGTCCGGATTGTTCATGAAGTTGACCCAGCGCTGCAGGATGTCGGGATCGAACTCGAGCGTGTTGCGCAGGACGCTCCGGTAGTCGGCGTTCCGCTCGTCGCGCAACATCACCATGAATGCGCTGTTGTAGACGCGATGCATGCCAAGCGTGCGCACGAAGTAGCCCTCCATGAGCCAGAACGCCTCGGCCAGGAGCAGTGTGCCGGGCGCTTCGGCCGCCACCCGATCCACCACCTCGCGCCAGAACTCGTGGGGCAGCAGCCGGTCGAACTGCGCGCGCGTGAGCCCGTGCCCGGCACGCGACGGGATCGCACCACCGCTGCCGGGCTCGGGAAACCACAGCCGCTGGATGTGGCGCTTGGCCAGCGTCATCGCCGCGTCGAAACGGATGATGGGGAACCGCCTCGCGACGCCGAGGATGGCCTGGATCACCGCCTCGCGTGCGGCCGGGTTCAGGTAGTCGAGTTGCGCAGTGTCGTTCCAGGGGAAACTCGTACCGTCGTTGCCGTGATAGATGTAGCGCGTGTCGCCGGTGGCGCGGTCCTGTCGCCGGAACACGACCGCGGCGTCGCTCCGGTCCCAGTAGTGGTCCTCGATGCGTATGGACACACGCTCATCCGCGGACAGCTCGGGTCCGTCGAACCGGTAGGCCGGGTAGGGCGAGTCGGGCCGCGACAGAAACCACTCGGGGTGCTCCAGCACCCAGCGCGAGTCGAGCCCCATGTGGTTCGGCACCATGTCGCTCGCCAACCGGATGCCACGCGCTGCGGCGCGATCGCGCAAGCCCCGCCAGGCGTCCTCGCCGCCTAGTTCCGAGGCCACTGCGTAGTCGTGCACGGCGTAGGCCGAGGCCGCGGCCTCGGCGTTACCCGCCTGCTGCTTGATGCGGCGCGAGGCGGTACTCCGCTCCCAGACGCCGATCAGCCACAGCGCATCGATGCCGAACGCCGCCAGCCGGTCCAGCTCCTCGTCGGGCACCTCATCCAGGCGTGACACCGGGTGCCGGTACGTCCGCGCCAGCTGGTCCAGCCACACCAGCGTGCTCTTGGCGATCATCACCGTGCGCGGCATCCACTCGGCGTCGGGGCTGAAGCGCTCGTCCTCGGCCTCGAGCCCGGTGTAGTCGGGAGTGAGCGCCTCGCCGGGTGACGGGCGCTCGCCCAGCGCGGCGGCCGCACGCGACGCCAGCCAGCGCGCCTCCTCGAGCCGCAGGTCGAACGCCAGCTGTAGGCGTTCGACGAGATCGCCGACGATGGCGCTCCATTCTTCTCGCACGAACTCGAGCTGCCCGAGTAGCGAATCGGGTGCCGCGCGCACCGGCGCGCGCAGGAAGTCGATCAGCGACAGGCCGCCCTCGCCGAGCGGCGCGCGCGTGGCCAGGAACACCTCGGTGGAGCGCATCGCCGCGGCATACGTCGTGTCGCGAGCAAGCGGCGAGTCGTCAAACAGCTCGCGGTAGGCAGTGGCGGCGGGATTCGCGTTGGCGAGCCACAGCAACAGCAGCTCCTCCAACGCCACTTCGGCATGTGGCCGGTCGGCCGTGGCGCGCGCGAGCCACGCGCTTGCCGAGACGTCGCCGCGATAGACCGCGACCGGCGGGAAACGCTCCACGAACGCGAGCAGCATGGCGTCCACTGCGGCGCCATCGAGCGACTGGCGCAGGTGCGCGAGACCGTCGCGCAGCCCGTGCGGCTCATGATCACGGCGCCAGTGGGCGCACGCGAGGTGCGCGGCCTCGTCCAGCAGGCCCAAGGCGAACAACTCGGCCGCCGAGGCGGGCGGCGCCCCGGGCCGCGACTGGTCGAGTGCGGCCGCGAAGCGATACGCGGCGGCGGGATGCGCGAGCACCGCGTGCCCCGACGACGCAAACAGCGCTTCGTCGAAACGGCAGCGATCGCGCGCCTCGCGCGAAACGTGAAACTCGTGGGGCCAGCGGCGGTCGGTCAACGCGGCGCTCCAGGTGGAGGGACGCGCGAGTGTAGCAGCAGTGCCGTCGTCTTCATGGAGAAGCACTCCCGGACGTCGGTCAGGGCCCGCGCAGCGAGTCGGCGGGTACCCGAGCGCTGCTGTCACGCGCCGCGAACATGGCCGCGGCGGGCCCGCGCAACTCAATGGCGAGTGCTTCCGCGGGCGGCACCTGCTCCGGCGTCAGCACGCCGCGCGACGCCATCTTGCGCGCGATGAATGCCATCTGGGCGCGCGCCCACGCGCGCAGGTCGCCGTGCGCGTCCACGCGCGAGCGCCAGCGGGCGGGACTCGGCACCAGCACGGTCAGGAATAGCGCCTCGTCCAACGTGAGGTCGTCGGCGTCGCGATCGAAGTAGTACCGCGCGGCCTCATTCGCTCCGTGCACGCCGGGTCCCCATTCGATGACATTCAGGTAGATCTCGAGCAGCCGGTCCTTCGAGAGCCCCGTCAGGTGTTCCAGTACCCACGCCATCACCACTTCCTGGCCCTTTCGCGACAGCGTGCGGCGATGGCCGAGGAACAGGTTGCGCGCGAGCTGCATGGTGATCGTGCCCGCGCCGCGGCGGAACGCGCCCGCGCGCAAGTTCTCGGCCATCGCGGCCTGGATCGCGCCGGTGTTGAACCCGCGATGCTGGTAGAAACCGCCGTCCTCGTTGGTGAGCAGCGCCTGTCGCAACAGCGGGCTGATGCGTTCGAGCGGTCGGAAGTGGGGATTGGCGCTCGATAGGTCGCGGAACACGACGCGATCGCGCGGCAGGTGGATGCGGGCGAGGAACGGGCCCGCGAGCCGCCCGAGTGGGACACGCGCTCCGTCGGGGCCGAGGCGCAAGCCGTGCGGCACCACGTCGGCGGTGAACCGCGTGCTCTCGGGGTGCGCCACGTTCAGGTCCAGGCTCGCCCGCCAGTCCCACGAGCCCCGCACGGTCAGGTCGGCGAGCGGACCCAGCACCACCGGGGGAACGCGGTCTTGAATTCGCGTCGCGGTGAGGCTGTCCGCCTCGAGCGTGAGCTGGAAGCGCGGGCCGGCCCGTCGCACTTCGCCCGCGAGCGAGAGCACCGCATCGCCGACGGTCAGGCGCGTGCCGTGCTCCACGCGCAGCACGCCTTCGCGCCGGTCCTGCGTGACGCGGCCGTCCAGCACGCAATCCAGTCGCGAGGCGTCCGAGCCTGGGTCGTCCATCTCGAAACTCGCCCGCCCCACCAGTCGGTCATCGCGGTGCCACTGGAGCGCGACCTCAAACGGCACGTGCCGCTCGCCGGCGAGCATGCCGCGAGTGGTGAACTGGACGCCGCCGCTTCGGCGCGTGAGCGAAAGCGCGTCAAGGCGCGCGAACAGTGAGTCGCCACGCTGCACGTCGAAGCCGCGAAACTGCAACTCGGGCAGCCGGCGCGCGGGCAATAGCAACGCCTCAGCCAACTGCTCCGCGGCGGCGCGTACGCGAGGCGACGCGGGGCCCTTGCCACGAGGATCGTCGCTGTCGAGCGTGGTCGCGGACTCGTCGTTCTCGCTCGCGGCCGGCAAAGTGACGCGCACGTGTTCGAGTTCGAGACGCACAACGCGTGGTCGCAGGCTCCAGCCGCGCGGCCCGAGCGAGGCGTCCACGTGCTCGGCGCGCACCACCGGCCCGGCCGGAGACGTGCGATCGATCGCCAGGCCACGCACCTCAACGCGCATGGGCCAGCGAAACGCGAGCGAGCGCCAGCGTGCGTCGAGACCGCGGTCGTGAGCGAGTCCCCGCAGCCGCGCCGCCACGAGCGGCGTGACGAGCCACGGCACGATCACGGCCAACGCAAGAACGAGAGCGGCCGTCGCCAGCAGGCGGCGTGGCAGGCTTGGAGGAGGCATGGCCGCGGACACTACGCACGGCGACCGGCGCGCGCCAACGAGGCGCCGAGCGCCGCGCGCACTCTCACCGAAACGAGAAGGCCGCCCATCGAGGGCGGCCTTCAGTGGGTCTCGGCCCGACTCGGAATCAGCGCACGGTCGTGGGCCGAGCGGACTGCCAGTCCCGCCACAGGTCGTCGGCTTCGGCGACGAACGACAGGTGACGCGGGACCCAGCCCAACTCGCGGCGCGCCTTGGCGGAAGACACGATCAGGTCGTTCAACAGCACCTCGCCGAATGCGCCGTGCGTCCGCACGAGATCGGCCGCGGGCCACGACACGGTCTTGGAACGAGTCGCCTTGGCGACGGCCTCGGCCAGTTCCTTCACGGTATGACGCGACTCGTCCGCCAGCAGATAGCGCTCACCGGCAGCGCCGTGCTCGAGCGCCAGCGAGTAGGCGTCCGCCACGTCGTCGCGGTGGACCAGGCTCCAGTGCTGCGAACCGTCACCCGGATAGGTGACCGTGTGCGATTCGTTGGCTTCCGCGAACCAGCCGCCCAGGATGCCGCGATGCTCGCCGTACACCATGCCCGGCCGCAGGATGATCACGTCCACCTCGTGTGCGGCCAGGTCGAGCGCGATCTCTTCGTGCGCGGCACGCCACTGCACCAGCGTAAGCGGGGCGAGCGGTGTCTGCTCGTCGGCCAATCCCTCGCGGCCATGCCCATGCACCCACAGTCCGCTCGTGTAGAGCACGCGGCGCACGCGGCCGTCCAATGAGGCGACGCGCAACGCTTCGAGCGCGGCATGATCCACGTCGGCGGCGCCGTTCTCTCCCTCGAACGCCGTATGCACCGCGACGTCGCAGTTCTGCAGCGCGCCAGCCCACTCGCGATCCTTCGCGAGGTCTCCGATCACCGGCACGACGCCCGCCGCTTCCAGCGTGTGCGCTTTGTCGCGATGCCGGGTGAGCCCGAAGACCTGGTGACCCTTGCGAGCCAGGCGCGCGGCGACCGCGCTGCCGATGTATCCCGTGGCTCCCGTGACGAAGATGCGCTGCTTCATCGTTCCGCTCCCTCGGCCCACGCGAATCCCGCCATGGTTTCGGCCCGGTCGAGCCGGGCTTGAGGCCGTAGTTCCAGGGAGCGTGGGGTCTGCTCTTTCAACGCTTGGGATGCGCGGCTATTCCCGTGCGCTCGTCAGGTGTGGGCAAATCCGCCCAGCGCTCCGCCGCCGATCACTCGCCGCGATACGTGCAGCGAGACGTGCAGGTCTCGTGCACCGTGATCGCCGCCAGGTGCGGCACGAGTGGGCCCAGGCGCTTCCACAGCCAGTGGGCCAACACCTCGGACGTGGGGTTCTCGAGCCCCGGCACGTCGTTCAGCACGCGATGGTCGAGCTCCTGCTTCAACACGGGTTCGACGCGCGCGGCGATCTCGCCGAAGTCCACGAGCCAGCCGAACTTCGGGTCCACTTCGCCCGCGATGCACACCTCGATCCGGAACGAGTGGCCGTGCATGCGGAAGCACTTGTGCTCGGCCGGCACCATGGGCAGGCGGTGGGCCGATTCGAACGTGAAGTCCTTTACCAACTCGACACGCATGGGGCGCGGTTCCTCAGGCTGGAGTGGCGTAGCGAGTGGGGTCGGGCACACCCGCCTCGCGGAAGCCCTTGGCACGCAGGCGGCAGCTGTCGCAGCCGCCGCACGCCAGCCCCGCAGGCGAGGGATCGTAGCACGAATGCGTAAGCGAATAATCCACGCCGAGCCGTGTGCCGAGCCGGATGATGCCGGCCTTGTCGAGTTGCATGAGCGGTGTGTGCACGGTGAAGCGAGCGCCTTCGACGCCGACGCGCGTGGCGAGGGCCGCGAGCTGTTCGAACGCGCGCACGAACTCGGGCCGGCAGTCGGGATAGCCCGAGTAGTCGAGCACGTTCATGCCGGCCACGAGATCGCTGGCACCCAGGGTCTCGGCCAACCCGAGCGCCACGCTCAGGAACACGGTGTTACGCGCGGGCACGTACGTGGACGGGATCGCGGTGGCGAGGGGCGCCTCGTCATGCTCCTTGGGAACGGCTTCGTCCGACGTGAGCGACGAGCCGCCGATCGCGCGCAGGTCCACGCGCACCTCGCGATGGTCCTGCACGCCGAGTGCCGCGGCCACGCGTCGTGCGGCCGCGAGCTCGACGCGATGGCGTTGGCCATAGTCCACGGCGAGCGTGTGACAGGCGAAACCCTCGGCGAGCGCCCACGCGAGACAGGTGGTGGAGTCGAGGCCGCCGGAGAGCAGCAGGACGCAGGGTTTGCCGGCCGCCGGCTGGCCAGCGCCCGACGCTCGGTTGTTCATACGCCGCGCTTCGCTCCCCACAGCCACACGTGCAGCCGCGGCGACAACCGGAAGCCCTCGCGCATGCAGAGTTCCGCAAGCGTGAGCGCGCGCTCGCGGAGCGCGGTGTCGGTGATCCCCTCGGGCATGAGCATCACGCGCTCGCGCGGCAGCGCGTATTCGCCCACCAGCCGAAGCGCCGCGTCGTCGTCGCCGGTCGACACCACGAGCTTCACGAGCGTGCGCGGGTCCGCCATGAAGCGGGCGGCGTGCGCCCACGTCTCGGCCCAGCGTTCGGTGACACCCGGGAGTTTCGGGGACCACATGTGGAACAGGCGCTCATGCGTGAACACCGGCGGCGCGACGCCACTGGTCTCGACTTCCACGCGTGGCCACTGGCCGACCGCGGCCGCGAGCAGGCGCTCGATGCCGGTGTGAGCGAGCGGCTCGCCGCCGGTGACCACCAACAGCGGAGCGTCACCGAGCGCGCGTAGCTCCGCGAACGCGTCGGAGAGTGAGAGTGCGCGACCTCCGGCCGCGTCCCACGTGTATTTGGTGTCGCACCAGCGGCAGCCCACGTCGCACCCCTGGAGTCGCAGGAAGTGCGCGGGCGTGCCGGCGGATGGGCCTTCGCCCTGGAGCGAGCGGAAGACTTCAGCGACGCGAAGCGTCATGGCGTGCCGGGGTGCGTCGGGCGCGACGGGGAGGGTCAGGGTTCGCGGAACTCCGCCAGTGCGAACGCACGCACGGCCTCGATCCGGTTCGTGAACACGTTGATGGAATCACGCTGGTGGCCGGTGGCGAACCACAATCCGCCGTGCTGCTCCCATCCGTCCCACGTGTAGGCCACGGCGGGCGGCGTATCTCCCTCGAGCACCATCTCCCAGTGCTTCACGCGATGATCGGCTCGGTCCACGTACACCCAGTACTGATCGCCCGGCGTGAGCCCGACGCGCTCGAACGTCAGCGCGAGCCGATCGAACGTGTCGCCGGCGAGTGTGGTGTCGCCGGCGTAGCCCAGGTGCACGCCCGGGTCGCGCAATTTGTAGGGCATGAGGAACCAATAGGTGTCGTTCACCCACAGCGCCTCGGCCCGGCGCAGCAGCTTGGCCAGCGAGTCCCCCTCGATGCGCACGCTGTCCACCCACGCCATGCCGGTGGTGGTGTCGCCCACCGTATGGATGAGCGTGAACTTCTGGCCCTGTCGGTTGACGCCGTCCACGCGATGTTCGCCGGTCTGCTTGTTCCACGCATGGCGGCGCGTGCTGCGGACGGAGTCGCCCAGCATGGAGCCGAACGACCAGCGCAATCCCGGCAGCGCTTCCCACGCCTCGTGTCCTCCGAGGGCCGTCATCACCTGCTCGGCGATGGCGAGCGCCTGTGGGTCCGAGCCGGCGCTGCTGGCCATGGGGCGTTCGCTGCGCGCGCAGCCCCCGAACAGCACGAGGCCGCCCGCGAGAAGGGCGAAGCTCGTCCCGAACAACAACAGGCGGATCGACCGCGAAGTTCGCAGGAAACCAAACATCAGTGCTTGCTCCCGCGATGCAGATCGAACTCCTTCTCGCAGTTGAAACACTTCCAGTGATACGTGGCCTGGTCGGCGGGCCACGTCACCCAGTCGTGACGCCCGCATCCCGGGCACGAGATGTGTTCGCGCCCGGTGGGCGCGGCTGTGCTCTTTGGACGTTGGCTCATGGATCCCTCGGGCCACTGGCTTCGGACAGGGCAGTATAGCGGGGGTCGCGGACCTCGCGAAGCCGCGCCTGTGAGCGCCGCGCGGGCTTCAGGCCGTATGGCACATGACGTGGAACGGGACGCCCTGCGGCGAGGTCAGGCCGCAGGTGCGGCCCACACCGGGCAGGTCGCTCAAGGGTGGGCCGAGAATCGCGCTGAGCGCGACCGCCTTGCGCGCGGCCTCGTCGGCGTCCGGCACGGTGAAGTAGGTCGCCCAGTGCGAGGGCACGTTCCCCATCTCGGGCGCGATCCCCAGCATTCCCGCGACGGAGTCATCGCCGAGCTTGAACATCGTGTAGGCGAACCCGGGCCTCGGCATCGGCTCCGGCCTCCAACCGAACAGGCCGGAGTAGAACGCCGCCGCGCGGTCCGTGTCGGTGGTGAGCGTCTCGAACCAGGTCGGTGCCCCGGCACGCCGCTGTCCACGTCGGTACCGAGCAGTTTTCGTGGCTCCCACACGTCGAACTCCGCGCCGTTGGGATCGAAGCACACGGCCATGCGGCCCCGGTCCATGATGTCGAAGGCCGGTCTCGCCGTACCGCCGAGCGACACGACGCTCTCGCAGGTGGCGTCGGCGTTCTCGACCTTCACCATGACGCCGATGTAAGGCGACAGCCCTGCGGGCGTGTTCGGGCCCGCCAGATCGAACAGGCCACCGATGTCTCGCCCGCCGGCTTTGACGGAGTAGCCCATGCCGGGAATCTCGGTGTAGGACCAACCCAGCACGTCGCCGAAGAACGCGACCGCCTCGGCGGGACGCGGCGTGAGCATGTTGATCCAGCAGAACTCACCCGGCTTGCGCGTGCCTGTCGTCATCGGCGATCTCCTGAAGCGAAATGGTGGATGGGCAGGGCCACCGCTCCTCGCACACGCGTCAAGATCGGCTCGCGCGTCGCGCACGGCGTGAATACACGCCGAGACAGTGGTCCTGCACCACGCGATAGCCCGCGGCCACGAGCCGCACCGCCGACTCGTCGTGACGAATGCCCGACTGGAACCACACCACCGCGGGCCGCCGCTCGGGGGGCAGCGCGAGCAACTCGTCGGTGTGCGCGGGGATCGCCTCCGGGCGGCGGAACACGTCCAGCACGTCAATGCCAGAAGGGAGTTCCGCGACGCTGGCGAGCGTCGCCGCGCCGAGCGCGTGTTTTACGACTGGGTTCACGCCGATCACGCGCACGCTGGCTTCCGCGAGCATCGCTGGGATGGTGAACGCGGGTGCAAAGGGGTCACGGTCGTCCTTGATGCCGAGCACCGCCACCGTGCGCATGTCGCGGGCGATCGCGACCAGGGTCGCTTCGTCCTCGATGATCACAGCTCGAAGCTCCCCGGGTCGGCGGCCCGTAGCGCCACGACCCCGGACTGCAACAAGCCCGCGAGCTTCACCACGAATTGTGAACGCGGCAGCGCCGCGTCGGCGCCCGCGGCCAGCGCGTCGCGTCGCAGGTCCGTCTCGACGTGCGAGTAGAAGCCTACCAGCGGTGTGGCGGGTGCGACCGCCTTGAGCGCCGTCACGAGCGCCACGCCGTCCGGCGCGTGGAGATCGAGCAGCACCAGCGCGGCCGGAGCCTCGGCGAGCCGGGCGGCGGCGCGCTGCGGCGTCACCAGTTCCAGTTCGACGCCCGCCGACTTGGCAGTGGCCGCGATGCGCACGGCGAAGAACAGGTCGGGCACCACCGCGAGCACGCGGCGACCGCCGGATGCACTCATCGCGCGGCCTTGCGTGCCAAACCCATGTAGCTCACGGCCAGCGAGTCGGTGAGCGCCACGCGCGGTGACCAGCGGATGCCGGACAGCGCCTCGACCCGAACACGGCGCTTGCGAAGCGCCGAGATGAGTTGGTCGGGCGTGATGAAGCGATGGAAGTCGTGGTGACCGCGTGACGAGCTGCCGTGCGCGTACTCCCAGTTCCAGATGATCTCCAGAAAGGAGTCGGGCGTGGCGTTGTGCGTGAGGAACGCGAACCAGCCACCGGGCTTGAGCGCGCGGGTGGCGGCATCGAACGTGGCGGGCAGGTCGTCAACGTGCTCGAGCACGTCCACCGCGAACACGATGTCGTAGCGTGCCCGCTCGCGAAGGGCTTCGGCGAAGCCGTGCCGGTAGCGGATCGCGAGCTTCTCCCGGCGTGCGTGCGATCGCGCCACCTGGAGCGTGGCGCGCGAGGGATCGAGTCCGGTGACGCGCGCGCCGGCGCGCGCCAAGTCCTCGGCGAGAATGCCGCCACCGCAGCCGATGTCGAGCACCTCGAGCCCTGCGAACTCGGGGAGCCGCTTGCGGAACCACGGGAAGCGCAGGCGCTCGAGCTTCTGGAGGCCCATGCTCGGGCGATACCAGTAGCCGGGATCCTCGCGGCTCTTGCGGTCGTACTTCTGGTACTCGGGCAGGAAGCGATAGTCCTTCGCGGGCATGCGAGCAGGGTGCGGGGGCGGCTCATGCGACGTCAACTCTCGATGTTTCGCCGTCAGCCGTGCGTGAACTCCCGACGCTCCACGACGCGCGCGGCGAGGGCCAGCGCGCCGGACGAGAGCGCGAACCCCGCCACGATCAGCAGCGCGCCGGTGACCGGCTCGAGCGTCGTGAGCGGAATCGAGTGGGCGAGTAGCAGCCACACCGCGGCCTGTACCAGCAGCGTTCCCGCGCTCACCATCCGGCCGCCGGGTCCGAGCATCGCGCGCGGGTCGGTCCATGTCGGCTCTCCGAACTGAGCGCCCAACAGGAGCCCCGTGGCCAGCGCGCTCGAACCCGCGGCGACGGCGAACACGAGCACGTCCCACGCCGCGGCGCCGCGCAGCCCGAACGCCACGCACACGAGCGCGTGCGCCGCGAGGATAAAGCCACCGCCCGCCAGCGCCACGCCGAGTGAGCGCAACCGCACCCAGCGTGCGCCACCCACGGGTGAGAGTCGCGCCCACGCGAGTGAGCTGCGCTCGAGCGGGAGCGCGCGCGCGGCGACGTCGTTGCCGAGGCTCACCGACAGCGCGATCAACATGTCGCGCGCGATCATCTGATGCGGCAGTGGAGCGATCGGCAGCAGGGCGAGCGGAAGTAGCGACCACAGTGCGAGATTGGCGAGCGCATCCAACAGCACCGGCCAATCGCGCGAAGCGAGCGCGGCGTCGCGACGCAGGAACGCCGAGGCCAGCGTCCGGGCGCGACGAGCGCTCGCGCGCGTGACGCGACTGGCCACACCCGCCGCTCGAGCCTGCGCGGTGGGCAACAGCCGCGTGGCGACCCACGCGGTGGCCCCCGCCGCTACGACCAGCGCCGCGCCGCACGCCGCCAGCGCTTCGCGTGCGGGCCTCGGCTCGGCCGCGAGCGCGCGCGCCGCCCACGTGGCCGGCGACCAGTCGGGCGGCGCGGGCAGCGTGCTCAGTGCGCCACCCAGGTCGGCCACCTCCACCGCGAGCCGCGGCATCCAGAACGCGTTCACGAGCCAGCCCACGACGAACGCGAGCGTAGCGAGCAGCGCCAACGGTTCGCGGAGTCGCGTCGCCGGTGCCAGGTGGAGGAGAGGAAGGGCGAGCAACGTGCCCACCGCCAGCGGCAATGCCCAGAGCAGCAGCATCGTCACTGCGAGCGGCACGAGCGCGATGCCGCCGTGCGTGAGGCCGTAGCCGATGGCGGCAGGCAACGCGATGGCGAGGACCGGCGGGAGCGTGCGCGGCAGCGTCGCCAGCCACTTGAGCCCCAGCAGCTGCGCCGTGGTGAGCGGTGCCGAGCGCAGGCGATCTAGGTCGGGCGCGGTGACGGCCGCGGAGACGACGGCGTGCAGGTCGCCGAGCGCCAACATGAGCACAGAGAGCGTGAACGCCCAACCCAGCAGGCGTATCGATACCGCCTGCGGCAGCCCGCTGTCGTAGGCCTGGGCGAACAGCGCCAGGAAACCTAGGCCGAACGCGACCGCCATGAGTGCGGTGAGCGTGACCGTGAGGAGCCCGCGTCGTGGGCGACCGCCGGACCACAGCGCGCGCCGCGCCAGCGTCCAGCCCGTGCGCACCACGACGCGCGAGTTCATGCCGAACCGCCCGGCGCGCCCAGTTCCAAGAACACGTCCTCGAGCGAGCGTTCTGCGTGCCCATCGCGCAACGCCTCGAGCGTGCCCTCGGCCACGACGCGGCCCGCGCGCAGGATCACCACGCGATCGCACAACCGCTCGGCCACGTCCAGCAGGTGCGTGCTCACGAGCACGCCGCCGCCGGCCGTCGCGTGCTCGCGCAACAGGTCCTTGAATGTGCGCGTGGAGACGGGGTCGAGGCCGTTCAATGGCTCGTCCAGCAGCAGCAATGGCGGCGAGTGGAGCAGCGCGGCGATCAAGGCTGTCTTCTGGCGCATGCCGAGCGAGTAGCCCTCGAGCGTGCGGCTGGCGTCGGCCGCGAGCCCCAGGCGCTCGAGCAGGCTCTGCGCCCTGCGCTCCGCGGCGTCGGCCGGCAAGTCGTACAACGCCGCGACGAACGCGAGGAATTCTCGTGCGGAGAGCGCGTCGTAAAGAAACGGGCGGTCGGGCAGGAACCCGAGCCGCGCCTTGGCCACGCGCGATTCGCGCGCGAGATCGGCACCGGCCACGGTGATGCGCCCCTGGTCGGGCGTGAGCAGGCCGGCGACACAGCGGAGCGTGGTGGTCTTGCCCGCGCCGTTGGCACCCAAGAAGCCCACGATCTCGCCGGGACCTACGCGCAACGACACGCCGGCCACGGCCTCGAGCCGGCCGAAGCGACGGACCAGTGATTCCACCAACAGCGGCGCGGCGGCCATGTTCACCCCACGAGCGCCTGCGCCAGTGCCGGCAGGCTCCGGTCGTAGCGATAGGGCACGTTCATGTGGCCATCGTCGAACTCTTCGTAGCGATGCGCGACCCCCAACCGCTCGAGCGCCGCCACGAACGCCCGAGCGCCGAGGTGCAGGTGGTACTCGTCGCGCATGCCGCAGTCGAGCCAGACGAGTCGCATCGCGCGCAGCCCCTCGGCGTGCGCGGGCAGCAGCGTGAGCGGGTCGTGCGCGAGCCAGCGCTCCCACACGTCGGGTCGCGGCAGCCCGCTGGCCAGGTCGAACGGCAGCCCCACCCCCAGCTCGGCGTTTGGCTCCGGTGAATAGCACGCCGCCATGGCAAGGATGTTGAGCGCGAGGAAATCGTCCTTGCCCTTTTGTGGCTTGGCCTCGAACGCCTCGAGGAAGCGCTTCACGCCGCCGGAGGCTTGCAGTACCGAGATCGTCCGCGGGAAGTCCGGGCGATAGCAGTACTCGAACAGCATGTCGCCGCTGTGGCACGCGATCGCGCCGAATGTCTGGGGATGGAGCATGCCCAGTCGCAGCGCGCCGAAGCCGCCCGACGACTTTCCCGCGATGCCGCGGTGTTCGCGGGCAGCGAGCGTGCGGTAGGTTCGGTCCACCCACGGCACGAGCTCTTCGAGCAGGTGCGTCTCGTAGCGCCCGGTGGCGCTCGAGTCCAGGTACTGCGAGCCGCCGAAGCGCGTGAAGCAGTCCGGCATGACCAGGATCATCTCCGGCGACCCCGCCTCGATGAGTTGGTCCATACGCTCGTCGAGCGACGGGCTCCAGGGGTTGTCGTTGAGCAGCATGCGGCCGCGCCCGGTGAAACCCGTGAGCACGAACACCACGGGGTAGCGTCGCGACGGACTCTCGTCATAGGAGGGCGGCAGGTAGACGGGAACACGGCGCACGTACGGGTCGCCCGCGGCGTTGTCGCGCAACACATCGCTCTCGAACCGGGTGATCTCCACGCGGCCAGTGTTCATCGCAATCCTCCGGGGCCGAACACCGCCACACCGCTCGAGGGCGGGCGGCGTGCCTGGAGCGTGGCGGCGAGTCGCACGGCGACACTGTCCTCCCGCCAGCCCGGTAGCACGCGCTGCAGATGCTCGAGATTCGCGGACGCGGGCTCGTCGAGCCGGGCGGCCACCAACCCTTCCACCAGGTCCCGCCGCGCGAGCCAGTCCAGGGGATTCAGTTCCGCGGCGACCTTGGTCTCGAGCAGCGCGTACTTGGCGTTCACGCGCTGCAGCAGCATGCCCAGCATGGCGTGCGCCTCGGGAGAACCGATGCCGCTGCGCAGGGATTCCACCAACTGGCGGCGTGCAGTGAGCGTATCGCCGTCCTCGAGCGAGCCCTTCGCTCGCCGGAGCCACACGATGCGCGCAACGCTGTCGTCGCGCGCGCCCCACTCGCGCCACGCGCGCTCGGCCAGTTCGCGCCGGCTGTTCCACAACGCGGCCCACCCCAGCCAATACCAGTGGTCGAGCCGTTCGCCACCTTCCTCGAGGCCGCGGCGAAACGCCCACGCCGCGCCAGAGGGCCGCTCGAGCAACAGCAGGTCGCTGCCCACCTGGAACAGCGGGTCGCGTTCGGTCGCGTAGAGCGGGTCGAACTCGGCGCCGTTCCAGAACAGGAAGCGCACGGGATGCCGCGCGGCGGTGCTCTCGCTGAACGCCGAGTAGAAGTGCGATTCCACGGAGTCGTCGCGGTAGAGATGCCGCACGGACGGGCCGTTGCCCATCTGGAAACCCGCCCAGGACGGCAGCGTCGCGAAGAAGAAACGCGTGTCGCGGGGCACCCTGGGGCACGCGCGCTCGAGCGACGCGCGCAGCTCGCTCGAGAGTGCTGCGGCCCGCTCGAGGTAGAACGAGGTCAGGTGCGACGTCCCGGTCCAGGGATCCTCGCGCAGCGCGAATGCGGGCGGCGAGATGCCAGCGGCATGCCACCACAGCAGAGCACCCGCGAACACGATCCAGCCCCAACGGGCGAGGCGAGCGGCAGCGTACGCCACGAGCAGGGCGCCGCCCACGGCCGCGAGCGTGTAGTAGTAGCCGCTCCAGGCATACGCCACCGGCCATACCGGCAGGGCGAACGCCGCGCACCAGGCCACGCCGAACAACACACCTTCCCGCGTCCGCACTTGCCGCTCGGTGCCGGCCGCGGGCTCGACGCGGTCGGGCAGGCCGAGTGCGGCGAGCGCCAGCAGCGCGAACGCGGGCAGCGACGGCCGCGCGTCGGCCCACGAGCGGAGCCAGCCGGCGGCGTGTTCGACTCCGGCCAGTCCCTGGAGCAGGTGAGTGAACGCGGCGGCGAGATGCGGGCCATCGAACGCGAACCGGGTGGCCGCGGCGGAGTGCTGTCGGAGCGCCAGCTCGCCCAGCGCCCACGGCAGCATCGCGGCCACGAACGGCAACACGCGCACGAGTGAACGGCGCGGGGTTTCACCTTCGATGCGCCAGCTCCACAGCAAGAGCAGCGCGGGCAGCGGCAGCGCCGACTCCTTGGCGAGCGTTGCGGCGGCGTACGCCACGAGCGCCGGGCCGGTGCGGCCGCGACGGAAGAGTGCCAGCGCGCCCAGCGCACCCGCGAGCGCCAGCACGTCCTGCGAGCACGACACCCACAACAGGTTCACGCGCTGGAACGGGACCAGTGCAAACCACAGCACGCCGGCCAGCACCGCGGCGGGGACACCCGGCCCCCGCCCCGGCACGAACACGCGCAGGAGGTCCGCGAGCAACGCGAGGGACCCAAGAAACACCCCGAACTGTGCGATGTGGAACACGAGCGGCACGCCGCCGGAGACCGGCGAAAGGAGCGCGAACCACAACTCGCGGGAGAGCGGGCGGAAGTAGTTCCCCAGGCCGCCGGGGTGGAGCAGTGCGTCCAGCAGACCGTGTCGCCGGGCCTGCTCGAGGAACAGGTAGTCGTCGTTGACGAATGCGCTGCCGAGCGCGCCGGCGTAGAGCGCCACCAGGGCCGCGACCACCAGCACAGGAGCGAGCCACCGAGTGCGGAACAGGGTCGAGTCCATGGGCCGCAATCTAGTGTGTCTGGCGGATTTCGGCACGGTGGCCGGCGCCGGAGGCTCCCCCCTGAGGATTGCTCCTCAATCCTCGAAGCTGAATGGCCGATGACCGGGCTTGGAGTCACAGGAGGCCCCCACGAACCCAGGGACCGGGGAACGCATGACCTCGCGCACCGAGATCCGTTGGATTCACCTGCAGCGCGCCGGCTGGATGCTGTGGGCCGCCGCGTTCGCGCTGCTCATCGCGCTCACCACCGTGGTCCCCGCGCTTTATGCACGCGTGCTCGGATTGACGAGTACGAACGAGCTGCCCGTGGGCATCGACAACCCCTACATCGTCACGGTGGCGCTCGCAGGAATGGTGATCCTGTTCTGCCTCTACACCGTGCTCCAGCAACGCGAGCTCCACCGTGCGGTGAAGGCCCTGTCGCGCGAGGAGAACGATCGCGCGGATGCCAGCACGCGGCTGTCCGAGCTCACCGCGCTGTTCCAGGTGAGCACCACGCTCCAGCTGCAGCTCCGGAGCGACGTGATTCTGGAGATCATCGTGCGCCGCGTGGTGAGTACGCTCAAGGCGCAGCAGGCCAGCATCATGATCCTCGAGCCCGAGAACGGCGACCTGGTGACGCGCGCCTCGTACGGACTGGAGGCGGAGTTCTCGCGCGGCGCGCGTAAGAAGATCGGCGAAGGCATCGCGGGCTGGGTGGCGCTGCGGCGCGAGGCGCTGTCGCTGGGCGAGAAGGCGCCTTCGGCCGAACTCGGCCGCCACTACAAGGGCAATCGGCGGATCACGTCCGCCCTGTCGCTGCCGCTCGCGATCGGGGAGCGCGTGGTGGGCGTGTTGAACGTGAATCGCATCAACCACACGGAGCCCTTTGGCGAGCACCACCTCGATGTGCTGCGCGTGTTCGCGGAGCACATCGCCGCGATCATCGATCGCGCCGAAGTCATGGAGCGCATGGGCCGCCGCACGCGCGAGCTGGAAGCCGACAACGAGAAGCTCGCGGACCTGAACCGCATGAAGGACGTGTTCCTCGGCACGGCGAGTCACGAGCTCAAGACGCCGCTCACCAGCGTCATCGCCTACGCGGAACTGCTCGACGATCACGAGGGCAAGCTGTCGCGCGACCAGGCCCGGGAGTTCGTGGGGCGGTTGCGAGTCGAGGCGCAGCGCTTGCTGTCGCTGATCGAGGACATCCTCGACCTGTCGCGGCTCGAGAGCGGCAAGCTGGCGTTGAAGCCACGCCGACTCGACATCCGCGAGGTGGCACGCGGCGCGGTGGAGACCACGCGCGGAACCGCCAGCAAGTTCGGCGTGACGGTTCGTGCGGAGCTCGAGGACCTGCTGCCGATGCTGTCGGTGGACGAGGTGAAGATCCGGCAGGTGCTGGTGAACCTGATCGTGAACGCGATCAAGTTCAGCCCGCGCGACACGCCGGTCGTGTTGCGCGCGCACCTGGACGGGGCCTACGTGCGGGTCGAGGTGAACGACCGCGGTCCGGGGATCGCGCCCGACACCGCCACGCACATCTTCGAGTTGTTCGGCCAGAACGTGCCCGAGGACGCGGACGCGCGCGGCGGACTGGGCATCGGCCTGCACCTGGTGAAGCGCATCACCGAGCTGCACGGCGGCCATGTCGGCGTGAATAGCCGGGCAGGGGAAGGCTCCACGTTCTGGATCCGCCTGCCGCTCGCCCCCGAGGCGCACGCCACGGTCGACGCCGGCGCCGAGGGCCGCGCCGCGGCCTGAGAGCGGTTCCGTTCGCGGTTCGCGCGCCCTCCAGCCGGCGTGCATACTGGTCCGTCCCCGCCGGGTGAGCCCCCGCCCGGATGTGGAGCCCTGGCCCCGGGAGTCCCCCGCTTGAGCACGCCCGATTCCCCATCACATCCAGCGGGCCCGTCCGTACCGGGAGCAGTGACCCCGCTCCCCGCTTCGGATGGGCCGCCGGACCGGGTGCTGCTCGAACGCGTGCGCACCCGCGACCCCGAGGCGCTGGGGGCGTTCTACGACCGCTACATAGACCTCGTGTTCGGACTCGCCTGGCGCCTGCTTGGCGACCGGACCCTGGCCGAGGACACGGCCTCGGAGGTGTTCCTCAAGGTGCATCGTGCAGCCGATCGGCTCGACCCGACGCGTGACCCCGCGCCGTGGCTCGTGACCATCACCACGAATGTGTGCCGCGACCTGTGGCGCTCGGGTGCTTACCGCATGAGCCGGCGCGCCGCCGACGTGGACGATCCGGCGGCGGCCGCCTCACTCACTTCGGGGCGCAACGACCCGGAGCAGGATGCGCTGCTGTCCGAGCGCGAGCGACTGGTGCAGGCCGCACTCCTGGAGCTGCCCGAGCCACTGCGCACGAGCATCGTGCTGCACGACTACCAGGGCCTGGACCATCGGCAGGTGGCCGAGGTGCTGCACATCGCGCACGATGCCGCGCGCAAGCGCTACTCGCGCGCGCTGGCCGCGCTGGAACGAAGCCTGAGGGGGCGGCTGTGAGCCCGCACGACGACCACGGGCGGTCAACCGGCGAGCGCGCCACGCGCGACTCGGTGCGAGCGCTTTCGCGGCCGCGAGCCGGCGACGCGTTCCGCGCTCGGTTGCGCGAGGACTTCGTGACGGGCCGCATCGGCCGCCGGCGCGGGCTGCTGCTGCGCGGACCGTGGTTCGCGCGCCCCGAAGTACTGCTGCCGTTCGCGGCCGGCGTGGTGCTGGCGTTGGTGTTCCAGGCGAACCGCGGCCCGGACTGGCGGCTCGTGGCGGCGAATGGCGAAGGCCGCGTGTGGGTGGCGGGCCGGGCATTCACGCCGGCCGACACGGCGGCACTCGCGGCCGCGCTCCGCCGCGGCGGCCGCGTGCGCGTGGAAGGCGCGATCACGTTGGACCTGGCCGCGCCCGGCGTGGCCGCCGTGGCAATCGGGCCCGACGCCGAGCTCACGCTGTCGGCGGCGCCGAATCGGATCTGGGCACGCGGCATGACCGCGCGGCTCGAATCGGGAGACGCCTACTTCACGACCGGCAGGTCATTCCACGGCGCGCGCCTCGACGTGACCACGCCCGAGGCGAACGTGCGGGCGGTGGGCACGTCGTTCGCCGTGCTGCGGCACAGCTTCGGCACCTGCGTGTGCGTGATGGAGGGCCACGTTCGCGTGGCCGGCACCGGTACGCCGGCAGGTGAAGGCGTGGACGTACCCGAGGGCATGCGGCACGTGGTCGGCACCGACCAGCACGCCGAGACGCTGCCCATCCTCGAGGACTCCGTGCACCGCCTGCACGCACAGCAGTCGCGCGCGGGCGGGCTGCTCGAGCGCTGAGCCAATCCCGCGCCGCGCGGTCCGGACGTCGTCCCAGGTTGCAGCCGGCACCGGCGCCCTCGCGTCCGCGGCAATTCTAATGTAGGACGCGCCGCCGAATTTGACGCTCGTACGGCCACTCCCGTAGTCTGCCTCGTTCTATCCGACGCAGTGTCTGCACTTTCCAGAGGTTCTCGAAGCCACCATGAAGCGCACTTTCCAGCCGAATAATCGCCACAAGTTCAAGACGCACGGTTTCCGGGCCCGCATGAGCACGAAGGGCGGCCGGAAGATACTTGCCGCCCGCCGCAAGCAGGGCCGGAAGCGCCTCACCGTGTCTGACCGCTGAGCGGTCCTCGAACGAGTTCCCGAGCCGCTCGTGGTGCCAGTGAACCCGGGCGGATCCATGCGGTCGCTCGCGATCGCATGACCCACATGCCGGTGCCTGCCGCCGTATTCTCCGCCGTGATGAGCGGACTGCCTTCCGAGCGGCTCTTGCCGGCGAATCGCCTGACCCGCGGACGCGACCATGCGCGCGTGCGGGGTGAGGGGATGGCCTACCGCGGACGGACCTGCCTGCTGCTGGTGCTTGCGGCTGCAGGCGAGACGAGCCGCGTGGGGTTCATCGCCAGCAAGCGAGGTGTGGGCGGGGCGGTGCAGCGCAATCGCGCGCGACGCCGCCTCCGGGAGATCGTCCGGCGCCGCTGGGCCCGAGTTCCCCCCCACGGATACCTACTCGTGTTCATCGCCTCGCGCCGCACCCTTGACGCCCCGCACCAGGTGCTCGCCACGGACGTGGAGACGCTGCTCGCCCACGCCGGTGCGCTGGCACCCTTGCCCGTCTGACATGCGCCGACTCCTGCTGCTCGCCATCCTCGCCTACCAGCGTCTCGCCCCGCCCACGGTACGCGGTGCGTGCCGCTACTTCCCCTCCTGCTCCGAATACGCGCGCGAAGCCATCGCGCGCCACGGCTCGCTGCGCGGCACCTGGCTCGCGCTGCGCCGGATCGGACGATGCCACCCCTTGAGCTCCGCGGGCGTGGACCCGGTGCCCTGACCATGGATCGTCGAACCGTCTACGCGCTACTGACGTGCCTATTGGTGTTCGCGGTGTTCACCAGCCTGCAGGCCCGCTTCATGCCGAAGCCGCCCGCCAAGCCCGCCGTGACCGCGACAACTCCGGCCGCTCCGGTCCCGCCGGCCTCGGGCGCCCCGACCGACACGGCGGCTCCGACCGGCGCCGCAACTCCGACCGCCGCTGTCGGCGACCTGCGGCTCGCTCCGCCCGTAGCGCCCGCCGTGCCGGAGCGCAATGTGGTGGTCGAGACGCCGCTTTATCGCGCCACGTTCAACAACATCGGCGCACGGCTCGTGTCGCTGGAGCTCAAGCGCTACGCCGCGGCCTGGGGCGTGTCGCAGTACGCCGAGAAGCCGGGCCGCCGGCCACGCCGAGGCGCCCAAGTGCCGGAGGGGGATCGCGTCGCGCTGTCCGGCGCGCCGGCGTTCGCGATGGACCTGGGCTCGGGTACGGCGCTCCGCTCACTCGCTTCGACGCCGTTCGCCGTGGTCGAGAGCACCGATGCCTCCGGCGCGGTGGCCGCGGTGACGTTCACCGCGCGCGATTCCGCAGGCCTCGAGGTGCGGCAGACGTGGCGCGTGAATCCCGACAGCTACCTGCTCGATCTGGACGTGACCGTGGCGGGAGCGCCAGACGTGCGCGACTGGTCACTCACCACGCGCTCGTGGCCGCTCCTGAACGACAGCAACCTGGACCAAGAGAAGAACTCCGTACGCGCGATCGGGCTACTCGGCAAGAACCTGCACCGCGATGGCGCGAATGGCCTGATCGGCAAGCCCGAGAAGTTGCGCGACGGCGCGGCCCACTGGGCCGGGGTGCAGTCCCACTACTTCCTGGGCGTGGTCGCCCCGATCGGGGTCGAAGGCCGCGGCACCGTGTCGCGCGGCCGCTCGCACATCGTCACCGCCGACGAGTTGGCGCGACTGCCCAAGGGGGCCAAGAGCAGCCAGCCGATCGCCGAGGGCACGCTGGTCATGGCGGCCCCGGCGGAGGGCAGCCTGCGGTTCGCGGTGTATTTCGGCCCGGCGGATTATTTCGCGTTAGCCAAGCTCTCGGGTGCGGGCAAGCCCGGCAGCCTGCAGCTCGAGAAGGCGGTGGACCTAGGTGCGAACTGGATGCTGCCGTTCAGCTATCCGCTGCTCCAGCTCCTGCGCTTGTTCGACTCGTGGGTCAAGAACTTCGGCATCGCCATCTTCCTGCTCGCCACGCTGGTGCGGGTCGTGTTGCACCCGCTCAACATGAGCAGCATGAAGAGCATGCGCGCGCTCCAGAAACTGCAGCCCGAGATGGAGCGCGTGCGCGAGAAGCACAAGAACAAGCCCGAAGCCATGAACGCCGCGGTGATGGCGCTCTACAAGGAGAACAAGGTCAACCCGGCCGGCGGTTGCCTGCCCATGCTGTTGCAGATGCCGCTGTTCTTCGCGCTCTATGCGGTGTTGTTCAACGCCATCGACCTGCGCCAGGCGCCGTTCGTGACCTGGATCCACGACCTGTCGGCGCCGGACCACCTGTTCACCGTGGCCGGATTCCCCATCCGCTTGCTGCCCATCATCATGGCGGGCACGGGCTTCCTGCAGCAGAAGCTCACCCCGACGCCGCCGCAACAGGCGACGACCATGTACCTGATGAACTTCTTCATGCTGTTCGTGTTCTATGGATTGCCGTCGGGGTTGGTGTTCTACTGGACGGTGATGAACCTGTACACCTCGCTCCAGCAGTGGCTGGCCATGCGGGGTGACGACGGGGTGGTCGTCCCCGCCGGCACAGGTGCCGCGCGCGGCAAGGGCTAGGCCCGGGGCCTCGCGCACCGGATCCGCCGAGCCCGCCCGAGTGGCGGCGCGGACGGTCCGGACCACGACCTTCACCATGGCGGACGGGAGCCGCGGCGAAGTAGAGTCACCCGTCGTTTCGAAACGGCTTCGCGGGCCGCACGGCCCCCGGACCCGGCGCGGCGAATCTCGTCGGCGCGGGGCCGGCGGGTCTCCCCCGCGCACCGGCGGCGATGTCGGCCCCCATCAGGGGCAGGACCTCGCGCCGCGCGCGATGTGCGCCACGGAGCATCACTTCCACCCGCACCGGGACGCTGAGCCCGAACCGCGCGCCGAGACCGCCCCCCCGGCGGCTGGATGGCGCGCGACCGGTTCGCGTCCGGCAGGGGCAATGCAATGGCTGGTTCGGTCTATGAAGGCAAGACGTTTGATGAGGCGGTCCGTAAAGGTCTCGACGCGCTGCGACTGTCGCGCGCCGAGGCGGTGATCACGACTGTCGAAGAGGGCAAGGGCGGTTTCCTGGGATTCGGCGCCCGCCCGTTCCGGGTGAGCGTGGCGCGTCGCCCGGGGGGTGCCATCAAGGAGCCCGCGGAGCGTGGCGGTGACGAGCGTCGCGGCGGCAAGCGCAACGAGCGAGAGGCGCGCACTGGTCGCGGTACTCGCGAGGCCGCACCGCACGGTCGTGGCGAGCGCAGCAGTCGTGTCGGTCGTGACGAGCGGCCGGCCCGCGCGGGCCGCGACGAACGCCCGGCCAAGGCTGGCCGCGACGAGCGCTCCGACCGCGGCGGTCGTGAGGAGAAGGACGATCGCGAGCCGAAGGCGCAGGGACGACGCGAGGAACGCGGCGGCCGCGAGGAGCGTGCTCCGCGTGAGGCGCGCCCGCCGCGCGAGGATAAGGTGGCGCGCGAGGAGCGAGCCCCCCGCGAGCGTGCCCCGCGCGAGGAGCGGCGGCCGGCGTCCGTTCAGGCTGCGGCGCCGTCGCCGGTGCCGCCGTCGGTCGCGGACGGTGGCGACGATGATTCGCCGCGCAAGCGGCGTCGGCGTGGCCGGCGCGGTGGCCGAGGCCGTCGCCGGGGTGGCGCAGGCGAGGAAGACGGAGACGTCGAGGCCGCGACGGCACCGGTGATGATGAACGGTGTCGAGGCTTCGGAGCACGAGATGTTGGACACGCCGCGATCGGCGCCGGTCGCCGCTCCCGCGGCGGCAACACCCGCGCCACCGATGCCGGCCACGTCGACGGAACCGGTCATGGCGCGCCTCGCGCCCGAGCCGGTGGCGGAGCCGGACGAGCAGCATGCGCCGGAGTCGCAGGAGCCGATTGAAACGCGTGCGGGCGTGGCCGCGGGCGACGAGAGACCCGGCGGGAGGCCCGAGCGTGATCCGCGCGAAGGTCGCCGCGAGCGCTTCCGCGGACGTCACGAGCATGGCGGCGAAGCGCGCGAGCGATCGGAGGCTCCGGACATGACCAGCGAGGAACTCATTGCGACCAGCCGGAAGATCACCGAGGACCTGCTCCGTGCGATGGGCTTCGAGCCCCGCATCACCGTGCGCGCCGAAGGCAATCGCGTGGATGTGACGGTCGAAGTGGACCAGGACGAGAACCTGCTGAATGGCCGCCAGGGCGAGACCCGGCAGTCGCTCCAGCACCTGCTCAACCGCTTTCTCAACAAAGGCGACGGTTCGCGCTACCACCTCCAGCTCGAGGTGAACGACTTCTGGCAGCAGCGCGAGTTGGAGCTGGCCGACCTGGCCCGCGGCATGGCGGACGATGCCATCACGCGGAACGCCGAGGTGGTGAGCGACTACCTGAACTCGCAGGAACGGCGGATCCTCCACGTGACGCTCAAGGAGGACTTGCGCGTGCGGACGTTCTCGCTTGGCACGGGCATGCTCAAACGTGTCGCCGTGGCGCCCGCGAGCTTCCCGGATAGATCGGAAGACGAGAGCGCGAGCTGACCGAGGCGAAAGCCGATCACGGCGCCCGGCTCGGCATCGCGCGAGCCGGGCGCCGCGCAATTCCCGGAGGAAGGTCTTGCTGCCACTGGACGACACCATCACCGCCCTCGCCACCGCGACCGGCACCGCCGGGCTCGCCGTGGTGCGAGTGAGCGGACGCGAATCTCTGCGCGTGGCCGACCAGGTGTTTCGCGGCTCGTCGCCGCTGGCCGCGGCGTCGGGACACACGCTGCACCACGGCTGGGCGGTGGACGCACGGCGGGAGTCCGCGTCGGGTGACGCGGCGCGCTTGGACGAGGTGGTGGCGGCCGTGTTCCGCGGGCCGCGCTCTTACACCGGTGAGGACACGGTGGAGTTCTCCTGCCACGGCGGCAGCGTGCCGGCGCGACGCGTGCTCGCCGCGTTGCAGTCGGCCGGGGCCCGCCTGGCCGGCCCGGGCGAGTTCACGCTGCGTGCGTATCTCCGGGGACGGCTGGATCTGGCGCAGGCGGAGGCTGTGGCCGACCTGGTGCATGCCGAGACCGAGAGCGCGGGTGATCTGGCGCTCGCGCAACTCGCGGGGGAGCTCTCGCGGCGCATCGCCGCGCTCGAGGAGCGTGTCGCCGAGGCCGCCGCCGAAGTCGAGGCGCGCGTGGACTTCGCCGAGGATGTGGGCGGCATCGAGACGCCCGCGCACGTGCGGGCCGCGATCGCAGGGGTGTGCGACGAGTTGGCGGGGCTGTTGGCGGGTGCTCCGTGGGCGCGCGCCGTGCGCGAGGGCGTGCGCATCCCGCTCGTGGGTCGCCCGAATGCCGGCAAGTCGTCGCTGTTCAATGCGCTGCTCGGCGAGGACCGCGCCATCGTCACCGCCGAACCCGGCACCACACGGGATCGCGTGAGCGAACGGATCGAGCTGGCGGGCGTGGCGGTGACGCTGTCGGACACGGCGGGTGTGCGATCGGCCACGAGTGCCATCGAGGCGCACGGCGTGGAGCGAGCACTCGCGGCACTCGAGGGCGCGGCCGTCGTGCTGTGGGTGGTGGACGGCGCGCTGCCGTTTAAAGCTCCCGAGGAACCGCTCGCTTCGTGTCTCACCGGGCGCCGCGTGTTGGCCGTGCTGTGCAAGGCGGACCTGCCGACGGTGGTCTCCGAGGAACAGGTCGTGTGGGCCGCCGGCCAGCGGCCGGCAGCAATCCTACGCGTGTCGGCGACCACGGGCCATGGGTTGGACGCGCTGCGCGATGCGCTTGCTTCATTACTCGGCGCCAAGCGCGCAGGCGGGCTGGCGGGTGCGGTGGCGAACCCGCGACACACCGACGCGCTGGCCCGAGCACACGCGGCATTGGAGCGCGCGGCAACGGTGGCCGAGCAGGGCTCGCCCGGAGAGATCGTGGCGCTCGAGATGCGCGAGGCGCTCGCGGCGATGGGCGAGGTCACGGGACGGAACGCGAGCGAGGAGCTGCTGGAGCGCATCTTCGCGCGCTTCTGCATCGGCAAATGATGCGCGAGCAATGCCCTGAGCCATCCACGGCGCACTTCGCGCCTTCGCCCGGTGCCCCGGCGCAGGCGATTCCGGAGCGTGCACGCGACGCCGCGCGGCGCCAGGGCAACTACGACGTGGTGGTGGTCGGCGCGGGACACGCCGGCTGCGAGGCGGCGCACGCCTGTGCGCGCATGGGGCTCGCCACCGCGCTCCTCACGGTGCAGATGACCGACACCGCGAAGATGTCGTGCAATCCCGCCATCGGCGGCGTCGCCAAGGGACACATGGTGCGCGAGTTGGATGCGTTGGGCGGTGTGATGGGGCGTGTCACCGACCGCGCCGGCATCCAGTTCAAGATGTTGAACCGCGGCCGCGGTCCGGCGGTGTGGTCGCCGCGGGCGCAGTGCGACAAGGCGCTCTACTCGACGGAGATGCTGCGCTGGTTGGGCGCCACGCCGGGGCTCGAGTTCGTGGAAGGCGTGGCGCAGCGCGTGCGGATCGAGGGCGGCCGTGCCACCGGCGTGGCGCTCACCGATGGCCGCGTGCTCGGCGCGCGCGCCGTGGTGATCACGCCGGGCACTTTCCTGAACGGCGTGTTGCACATCGGTGAGCGCCAGCTCGCGGGCGGACGGCTGGGTGAGCACGCGGCGCGAGCGCTCTCGGAGTGCCTCGCCGGCCTGGGGCTCGAGCGCGGGCGACTCAAGACCGGCACGCCGCCGCGGTTGCACCGCGCCTCGCTGGATCTGGCAGCACTCGAGGTGGCCCTTGGTGACGATCCGCCGGAGCCGTTCTCGCACTGGACCGAGCGACTCGACGTGGAGCAAGTGCCGTGTTGGGTGACGCACACGAACGCGCGCACGCATGCGGTGATCCGCGACAACATGGCGCGCTCGCCGCTTTACTCCGGGGCCATCACCGGTCGGGGCCCGCGCTACTGCCCCTCGCTCGAGGACAAGGTGGTCAAGTTCCCCGAGCGCGAGCAGCACCACATCTTCCTCGAGCCAGAGGGTCGCGACGTGGACGAGATCTACGTGAACGGCGTCTCGACCAGCATGCCGGAGGACGTGCAACTCGAGTTCATCCGCACCATCCGTGGGCTCGAGCGCGCGGAACTGGTGCGGCCCGGCTACGCGGTGGAGTACGACTTCGTGCTACCGCACCAGTTGGACGCGACGCTCCAGTGCCGGCGCACGCCCGGACTGTGGCTGGCCGGCCAGATCTGCGGCACGTCGGGCTACGAGGAGGCGGCGGCGCAGGGATTCGTGGCCGGCGTGAACGCTGCGCGCGCGGTGCGCGGCGAGACCTCGTTCGTGCTGCGGCGCGACCAGGCCTATGTCGGCGTGCTGGTGGACGACCTGGTGACGCGCGAGCATCGCGAGCCGTATCGCATGTTCACTTCGGCCGCCGAACACCGGTTGCTGTTGCGCGCCGACAACGCCGACGAGCGACTCGTTTCGATCGGCCACGCGCTGGGGCTGCTGGACGCCGAACAACTCGAGCGCACGCGCGCGCGCTGGGCGGCAATCGATGCCGAGGAACGGCGGCTCGAGCGCGTGAGCGTGACGGTGCCCGCGACTCCGGGCGGCTCGCGCACGGTGCGCGCCGTGGACTGGCTGGCGCGTCCCGAGGGACGCTACGAGGAACTGCCTGCGCTGGGAGTGGAAGCCGTCCTGCCGCCGGCGCTCCGGGCACCACTGGAGGTGCGCATTCGCTATCGCGGCTACATCGCGCGACAGCAGCGCACCGCAGCGGCGGCCGCGTCGCTGGAATCGGTGGCGCTGCCGCCCGCGATCTGGGAACAGGAGCTGTCGGGGCTCTCGAAGGAAGCACTCGAGAAGTTGCGGCGGTGGCGTCCCGAGACGGTGGGGATGGCGTCGCGGCTCGCAGGGGTGTCGCCTTCGGATGTGGCGGTGTTGCTTGTACATGCGCGCCGCGCCGGGGTCCTCCGCCTTGCCAGGCCAACTCTGTCGGGCCGATGACAAGGCGCTCCGCCGTTCACTGAACGCGCGCCAAGCGCAATCGCGCCTGCTCGTCTCCCACCTGTGCCGACAGGAAATAGATCCCCGGCGCCGTCGCGTTCCCCGCAGCGTCGCGGCCGTCCCACTGGAGGGTCCGCTCGCCGGGTTCGAACCGGCCTTCCGCCAGCGTGCGTACTTCTTTGCCCTGCACGTCATAAACGCGGACGGCGCCGTCCGCTGGGCGAGGAACCGCCAGCGTGATCGACGTGCTGCGGCCGAACGGATTGGGCCAGGCGGCGCGCCAGGCGAGCGACGAGATGCGCTGCGGGGTGTCCACCGCCACCGGGCCGAGCCACGCCACCTGCGTGCCGGAGCGGATCTGGAGCCGGTACGAGTAGGACCGCCCAGGCTCAGCCGATGTGTCGAGGAACTCCAACCTTGCTGCTTGAGCGGTGGCGGGGATCTCGTCACTCACGGGAGATTCAGGTCCGCCCGACTCCGAGCGATGGATGCGCATGCCGGTGATGCCTCTCGGATCATTCAAATGCCACGAGAGGCTGACGCCTTCGGCCATCGCCACCGCGGCGAAGTCCGAGACCGCCGCGACGGCCGTGGGGACATCCACGATGCGCGCGGCGTAGACGTCGGAGCGGGCGGGCCAGTTGCGCAGGTCCGCCCAGGCGACGAGGCCGTAGTTGTCGCCGGCAGCAATGGCGATGCGATCGCCGATCAACTCGCCGGGGAACAACTCGAACTGCGGCTCGGCTACGCCGCTCCATCCACTCGGACGCGAAGACAGCTTGAGATCGGATCCGAAGCTGAGGCCTCCATCCACCGAGACGGCGGCATAGGCATGAACGCTGTCTCCGGCCGGAATGCCCCGCCGGTCATACCACGCGACATAGACGTTGCCATGATCATCCACGGCCACATTGGGTTGGTGTTGATCCGCGCCCGGAGGGTCATGATTGACGCGCACTTTGCCCGACCAGGTCTGACCACCATCCGTTGAACGCACCAGCACGATATCGCGCATGTCGCGCGAGACGGAGGTCGCGGAGGGTTCGTACGTGCGCAAGCGGAACTGAAAGCTCAGGGAGGACCCGTTCGGTGGGTCCAACCGGAGGTAATAGCGCCCGGTGTAGGGCAACGTGAGGATGATCGGGGCGGTACGACCGAATGCGGGGTCCGGGGAAGTTAGGTACGCGGCGTAAGCGAACGGTCTGCTGCCGTTGGGCATCTCCCAGAACAGATAATAGGAATGCTGGTTGGGCGAGGCGGTGCCGTCGATCCAGACGGTCTGCCCTGCGGCGCCATCAAACGCGATGTAGCGTGCCGTGGACGAGACGTGGATATCAGGCATGGACCCGCTCACGTCGGAGTCGAGGGGTGCGAGCAACGCCGTGGCGAAGGAGTTGTTCCCACTGCCGCTGCCGAGGGTGACGGTCGCCGGGGAGATCGTCCCTTCCGGGTATTCCGACCACACCAGATAGAGATTGCCACGCGTCGGGCCACTGGAGCCGTCGACGGCCAGCGCGGGGAAATTGGGGGCGAGATTGACCTTTCGATAGCTGGGATATATGAAATCACCCTCAATGTTGTAGCGCCGATTCCAGCCGAATGGCCGAGTGCCCAGATTGTCGCGCATGGTAGCTGCCACGACGGGTGCTCCGAACGTGGTCCCTCGATCCGAAGATCGTCGAACCAGAAGATGCCCGGACGCGATGTCCACGAAGGAGACGTAGAGTGTGCCGTCGGTAACCACCACCATGCTCTGCCCAAGGCTCGTGCCACTGCTTGGGTAGGAAGGAGGATCCCAGATGATCCCACCATCAAGTGAGCGGGACAGGACGACGGAAGAGAGGTCAGTCAGCAGATCGAAAGACGCCTCAGTGGATGCAGCGTAGACGACACCACCCCCAGCTTCGCACGCCATCCCGGTCACATAGTGGGACCGCTTGAGCATGTTCGCCAAGCAGATGGCCGGGGGAGCCCATACCGTGGGCGAAAATCCTGCCCCCCGAAAATACTGAACCGCCCCGCCTCCCGCAGCGAAGTGCGTGCGCCCGAGCAAGTCCAGACAGGACGCTGAAGGCTGGCTTACCGACTCATCTTGGTCCGCGATGGGGAATCCCACCTGATTGATCCAGGAAGTGCCGCGGTCCACGGACTGTGCGTAGCCTACTCCGATGCGCGGCGCTTCGATGTAGCTCAGCCAGTTCGCGAACACTCGTGAACGCGATGCCGACAAGTCTGGATAGCCCTGCACCAGCGTCTGCATCGACGAAATCTGTTGCTCGGGAAGGACCGTCTGACCCGCGAGGCGGTCCGGTCCAAGTGACAAAATGAACCCGAGGAGCAACGAGACGCCACCTCCGCGATTACCGAAGCCCCTTAACGGACCGGGTTGGAGAATCCGTGGCGTCCAAGCGAGATTCACGGCAACACCACCAGCTTTCGTCGCAGCTCGCGAGCCGCTGCGCTCAGCCGGCAGGTGTAGACACCTGCGGCCACGCGACGCCCGCGGCCGGAACGCAGGTCCCATTCGACTCGGTGCGTGCCGGCTTCGAATCGCCCAACGTACTCGCGCACTCGTCGCCCCTGCGCATCGAAGATCTCGAGCTTCGCGATTCCCGGTTCAGGGAGTGTGAAGCCGATGGTCGTGCCTCGACTGCTGGGATTGGGGCGCAGCGGCTGCAGCGTGAACACGAGCGGTACTGTCGCGGGCTCGTCGTGAACGCGCTGCCCCCGGTTGGCCCGGGCCACGCCCGGCGACACCGGCGTCCCGGTGAGTTCCAGGAACACGGCTGCGACGCTCCCCTCCGACTGAGCGGGCAGGGTGAACTCCAGGTGCAGTGTGTCGAGGTCCACGAGCCACGCGGACTGGCCGTCCTGCGCCTGGGTGAGCGAGGTGGCGTCGCCCGAGTAGCCATTCCTCGCGAGCGTGGGCAGTACGGTCGTGACCCGCGACGTGGCCGAGGAGGGGACGAGGCTCCAGAGCCCCGTGAGTTCCGCTCCTCCATGGAACGCGAGCCTGACGCGCGTGCCAGTGAGGCCCGCGACCGCGACGCGGTCCATGCGCTGGCGCAAACTGGCCTGCCCGGCTTCCGTCCACTCGCCCCTCGCATCGGCGGTCAAGACGGCGAAGCCCATGCCCTCGCCCGCGCCGCGACCGCCGGTGGAGCGGCCCTCGGCGACCAGCACCGAGCCGGGGCTCTCGCCGAGATCCACCTCGAGCGTGTCGCCGGGCAGCACCAGCGGGTTCCCGCCGTCCGTGGTACGGAGCGACGCGTCGCAGCTGCGACCATCGGTGAGTCGCGCTCCCGCGATGGCTCTCGTGGCGCCCACGATCACGGCGGAGCCCGCGACATGGGCCTCCTCCTCCGCACCGTGCTCCACCACGAGCAGTCGCGCGCGGTCCACGGCAGTGCCGAGCCCCGAGTGGGTGCGGAACCAGAGGCGCTGGGTCCCACTTGAGAGCGAACCCGGCAGCCGCAGCGCATCGGTCCCCATCACGCCGCGCGGGCCGGCATCCAGCAGCGAGTTCTCGAACGTGCCATTCGACAGGGGCCCGCGGAGCGAGTGCGTACCCGCGACGCGGCCCGCCGAGTAACCACCGCCGCCACCGCCGCCGGCATACGAGCCGCCGGCGCACTCCCAGCCCTCCTGCGTCCAGATGAGTGCGGCGTTGCTCAGCGCCGACCAGTGGTTGTTGTCGTCGAGCGTGCGCAGCCGGAACCAGTACTTGGTGTTGGGCGACAAGTTCACGATCTGCGCGACGATCGCGCCGCCAGGATCGCCGGGAACGGGCGGGACCGACACGCTGGCGGTGGTCCAGCCGGCGGGCCAGCCGAGCGTGTCGGGGCTGCTGGTGCTGATCTTGTAGCGCAAGTCATAGCTCACGGCACGACCCGAGGCGGCAAGCCCCCAGTCGTCGGCCGGCTCGGTCCAGGAGAGCTCTCCGGAGTTCTGGTCGCCGTGCGGGCAGCCCTCCAGATCCACGACCTTGCCAGGCGGCAGCACATCGGCCGAGTCGAGGCCGAGGCTCTGGTTCTGGGTGCGGGTCCAGCGGGCGACCGACGGCACTCGCGGCGCGTCGGTGCCGAGGCTGTCCAGGATGAACAGCATCTGGTCCCCGGGCGGGGCGATGTAAGCGTCCAAGGGCGCCTGGACCAGCAGCCGGGTCGGGTTGCTGGCGAGCGTGAACGTGAGCGGCACGTAGCGCTGGTTCTGGTCGAAGCTGTGTGTGACCGCCCCCGGGCGCATGAGTGCGATGCTCTTGATGTGGGCCGCCCGCGCCGCGTCGGTGAGCGTGAGCGTGAACGTGCGGCCGTAGCTGAGCACGGCGGGTGCCTGCAGCACCCGTGGGCGCGTGGCGCGGGCTCCGCCGGAGTGGAACAGGTAACCGGGCTCGTAGATGCTGGCGCTCAACTGGTCCGGGTTCTCGTCGCCGTGGCCCTCGCCGCCGGCCGTCATCACCCGTGCGTCGGGTAGCAGGATCGCGGTCGAGTGGTAATTGCGGTTCTCGGGGTCGAGGGCGAGGATCTCTTGATCGAGTGACGCACTACTATTCCATCGATTCAAGGCGACACTCCAGAGCTTCGGTTCGCGAATCGAGGCGTCCAGCCCTGCCTGTCCGTGACCGCCCGTGGCCAGCACGTCTCCCGTCGGCAGGAGCGTGAGATTGTGATTCTTCCGAGCTCTCAAGTTCCACTTCTCATCTGCCGGTACCTGCTCCGTCCACGGCTCCGTCCCGCCCGAGCCGATGCTGACCGTCTCCGTTCTCCAGCTCGCATCCGACGAGGTGGCCGTGCTCGAGAACGCTCCGGCGCGCAGCAGCTTGCCCGGGCGGTACATGACGGCGGAGCCGAACATGATCGAATCCTGCACGTCGGTGCCACCAACGTCCGCCCATTTGCGAGTCGACAGGTTGTAGAAGCGCCGATAGCGATGGACGGCCAGATCGGATCCGGGGGCGGGTCCCGCGTTGAACAGCCGCCCGTCGGGCAACTGGAACATGTAGGGGTAGTCGGCGATCTTCCGCTCGCTGTCGGCATCGTTCTGGAGTGTCACCGTCTCCCACTGCCCGGGAAGCACCGGGCAGTCGAGCCCGGCCGACGAGGAGGCATCCGACCGGAACCGCTCCAGGCTGCGCGTGATGCGGGCCGCCCCCTCGGCGGCGGTCAAGAAAGGCATGCCCGCCACCGCGGGCGGCGGCGCGTGAAAGCTCCGCAGCGGCGGCGTGCGCCAGTGCTCGCCGCCATACGAGGTCACCGGGTAGGTCCAGATCGCGTTGGTAAAGCCACCCGGCACCGAACTGCCGTCGGTGTCGCCGCCGATCACGCTGATGAGCGAGGCGTCCACGCTGTAGCTCATCGCCGCGCGCGTGCGGGCCGTGGGGCCATTCCCGTCAGCCGGGATCATCTCCCACGCGTACTGGTTCAGGTCGCTCACCAGGCTGTCCCGCCGTTCCAGATACCAGAGATGCGGCGGCACCAGCGCCCCCGACGCGTCCTGCCCGCCGAACATGTAGTACTCACGCTGGGTGACGTGCCCCCCGCGGAAGATCGCCGCCATGGCGTGCCCCTCGACGGCCGTGGGATAGCCGTAGCCCGGGTCCGCGGCGGGCGAGAGCTCCTGCCACAGCCCGCTGATCGAGGGATGGCTGCCGACGCCATACACATGGAGCTTGGTGGGGTCCGCGAACGCCGGGGGGGTGACGACCGTCTGCCCGCCGTAGAGAAGCAGCTGGGCATACGGCGCACCGGGAATCCATGGGCCCGGGTCGAACATCATCGTGTGGCCGAACCGCCGGCGCGCGGGGTCGTCCGCCAGCAGCCGCTTCCACACCCACTGGTAGTGGGCCGAGCCGGGCGCGTCGCGTCGTTCACCCCGCCACAAGTCCCCGAGCACGTTCCCGGCCGCATCGAGGCCGCCGTGGATGAAGCAGATCTGCTTGAACACCGCGGTGGTATCGAGCATGCCCTCGAGCGAGTTCTCCACCCCGGCCCAGGTCATCGCGAACCGGTGTCGCGGCGCCGGGAACTGTTGCGGCCCCACGGGCAAGTCAGCGTCGCCCACCGGCTCGTAGCGGTACCAGGCGCGCACGGTATCCACCGCGGCCTTGGAGTTGGTCTGGCCCCAGACATCGTCCAGCACCTGCACGCCCGAGACAGGGCCGACATTCCGTCCGAACAGCAGGATGCCGCGACCCCAGCCATCCGCCACGAAGCCGTGCCCTTCCCGGCCCCGCGGCCACTTCCCCTGCGTGTAGTTGTCGTGCCAGATGGTCGGGTGCGTGGGCCCGACATCGTTGGCGGGGATGGTCGTGGTGTCGCTCCACGCATAGCGCCCGGCCTGCTCCAGCGGGCGCAGCCGATCGTACGTGGTGTCCGCTCCGGCGGCGGTCCGCGACATCCCGCCGAAGCCCACGGTGACGCTCGCCATGGTGCCGGCGGCAGCCAGGAGCTTTCCGTCATTCAGCGGCGTCGCCGTGGCATACCAGCGCTCCACGGCCATGATGGCGTTCTGGGTCCATGGCGACCCGCCTGCGTTGCTCCACGCCGGGTCCAGCGAGTAAACGTGCTGGCAGAGCGGCTCCGGGAGCCAGGTGCCACCCACCAGCAAGAGCTTGCCGTCAGGCAGCGTCGAATGCCCGCTGCAAAAAAGGTCCGACTTGCGGTTGTTCGGGTGCGGCAGGTCCAGCATGGTCCCGGGTGTCGGCAATAGCGGGGACAGGTCGCTCGGGACGAACCGCCAGAACTTCATGGTCTGTGTCCCCGACTCCCCGAACAAGAACACGGTCGTCGAGTCAGTGCCCGGCTTGCGCAGCACGGCGACGTGCGTGCCGGAGAAGCCAAGCTCAGTGGGCGAGCCCCACTGACCGCTCTTGTTCAGCGGGGTGGCGCTCGCGGGGGGGGGGGGGGGGAGCAGCG
>CAYQNV010000131.1:0-24231 GCA_964418975.1 uncultured bacterium
GGCTGGTCGTTCGAGGGCCCGACGCCGTACACCTTCTACCAGTGGCTGATGGCCTCGTCCACGGTGAAGCCGGCGGGTACGGCGTCCATGGGCAACTGGCATCGCTACGGCAGCGTCACGGCGGATGGCGCGCTCGCCGGCTTCGAGCGGGAGACCGACCCGGACGCCCAGCGCCGACTGTGCGCGGAGCTGCAGCGCGTGTTCGCCGCCGAGGCACCGGCCATCCCGCTCTACCCGAATCCCTCGTGGGCCGAGTACAACCGGGGGCGATTCGAGGGATTCCCCTCGCGTGAGGATCCGTACGCGGACGCCTCCCCCAACAAGTTCGACCGCGGCGAGTGCCTGCTCGTGCTCACACGGCTCGCGCCACGGGAGGTCGGCCGATGAGGTTCCTGCTGCGGCGGCTCGGTTTCTACCTGGTCGCGGCCTGGGTGGCGCTGACACTCAACTTCTTCCTGCCCCGGCTCATGCCCGGAGACCCGGCCACGGCGCTGTTCGCGCGCTTCCGAGGCCGGCTCGCGCCCGAGGCGATGCAGGCGCTGCGCGAGACATTCGGTCTGACCGAGGCGCCGCTCTGGAGCCAGTACGTCACCTACCTCGGGCACGCGTTGCGCGGCGACTTCGGCATCTCGGTCGCCTACTTCCCCGCTCCCGTGGTCCAGGTGATCGGCACGGGGCTCCTGTGGACCATCTTCCTCGCGGGCAGCGCCGTGATCGTGAGCTTCGTGATCGGCACGCTTCTCGGCGTGGTCACCGCGTGGTGGCGGCGCGGCTGGCTGGACGATGTGCTGCCTCCCGCGCTCGTGTTCCTGGGCGCGCTGCCCTACTTCTGGCTGGCGATGGTCGCGCTCTACCTGCTCGGCTTCACGCTGGGCTGGTTCCCACTCGGGCATGCGCACTCGGACGACATGACCCCGAGCCTGTCGTTCGCGTTCCTGGCCGACGTGGCGGCGCATGCCGTGCTGCCGGTCGGCTCGATCGTGCTCGCGTCGCTCGGCGGGTGGCTCTTGCCCATGCGCAATACCATGATCACCGTGATGGGCTCGGACTACGTGAACCTCGCGCGCGCGAAAGGTCTCCAGCCGGCGCGCGTGGTGCTGCGCTACGCGGCGCGTAATGCGCTGCTGCCGAGCATCACGAGCTTCGGCATGGCGCTCGGGTTCGTGCTCGGGGGCTCGCTGCTCACCGAGATCGTGTTCTCCTACCCCGGGCAGGGTTTCCTGCTCGTGCAGGCGGTGCGGAACCAGGACTACCCGCTCATGCAGGGGATCTTCCTCGTCATCACGCTGGCGGTGCTGGGTGCGAACTGGCTGGTGGACGTGGTCTGCCTGTGGCTCGACCCGCGCATTCGGGATTCAGCCTCATGAGCGCGCCGGCCGGACGCAGCTTCGGGATCGCCCTCTGGTGGGAAGCCATCCGCCGCGACCGGAAGGCGGCGCTGGGCTCCCTCGTGCTCGTGCTGTTCGTGCTGCTGGCCGCGTTCGGCCCGCTGGTGGTCGGGGACCCGCAGGCTCTGGTGGGGATCCCGCTACAGCCACCGTCGTCGCAGCACCTGCTGGGCACCACCGGCCAGGGACAGGACGTGCTGGCGCAGCTCGTGGTGGGCACGCGCGTCTCGCTGCTGATCGGCTTCGGGGTGGGCCTGGCCGTGGTGCTGATCGGCGCGCTCGTCGGGGTCACGGCCGGTTTCTATGGTGGCCGCGTGGACGGCCTCCTGTCGCTACTGTTCAACGTGTTCCTGGTGATCCCCGGCTTGCCGCTCGCCATCGTGATCGCCGCCTACTTGCCTTCGGGCCCGTTCTCGCTCGCACTCGTGCTGATCGTCACCGGATGGGCGTGGAACGCGCGAGTGGTGCGCGCGCAGACGTTGAGCCTTCGACAGCGCGACTTCGTCGCGGCGGCAATCGTGACAGGCGAGTCGGATCTCCGGATCATCGCCAGCGAGATCCTGCCAACCATGACCTCGCTGCTCCTCGCCCAGGTCATCGGCAGCACGATCTACGCGATCGGCGCGCAGGTCGGCCTCGAGTTCCTCGGGCTCGGCGACGTGTCGGCCGTGACCTGGGGCACGAACCTCTACTGGGCCCAGAACGACTCTGCGCTGCTCACCGGCGCCTGGTGGACGTTCGCACCGACCGGGCTGTGCGTGGCACTCGTGGGGTTCGGACTCAGCATGATGAACTCCGGATTCGACGAGATCACCAACCCTCGGCTGCAACTCGAGCGCGCGTGGCGCGCCTACCTCGAATGGCGCGGCGTCAAGCCGGGCCGCTCCACACCCGTGATGCCGGACCGTGACTGAGCCGCTGCTCGCCGTGCGCGACCTGTGCGTGGACTACATCACCGAACACGGCCCGGTGCGCGCGATCGACAGGGTCTCGCTGGAGGTCGCGCCGGGCGAGACTCTTGGCATCGCCGGCGAATCGGGCTGTGGCAAGTCCACGCTGGCGCAGGCGCTGATGCGCATCCTCCCGCCGCCGGCGGTGATCGCGGGCGGCGAGGTGCGGCTAGGGGGCACCGACTTGCTGGGGCTGTCGGAGCCCGAGTTACGCGAGCAGCGCTGGAAGCGCGTAGCCATGGTGTTCCAGAGCGCGATGGACGCGCTGAATCCGGTCCTCACGGTCGGGGAGCAGATCACCGACACGCTGCGCGCGCACACGTCCATGAGCAAGCCCGAGGCGCACGCGCGCGCGGTGGCGCTGCTCGGGATGGTGGGGATGGAAGCGGCGCAGCTTCATGCGTTCGCACACCAGCTCTCCGGCGGCATGCGACAGCGCGTCGGGATGGCCATCGCGCTGGCGCTCGACCCTGCGCTACTGATCCTTGACGAACCGACGACGGCGCTGGACGTGATCGTCGAGCGGGAGATCCTGGAGCAGATCCGCAGGCTCCAACGGCGCCTCGGGTTCTCGGTCCTGTTCATCACGCATGACCTGGGCCGGATGCTCCAGTTCGCGGACCGGGTCGCGGTGTTCTACGCCGCACGGCTTGTCGAGCTCGGTCCCTCCGGAGTCCTCGGGCGGAACCCGCGGCACCCCTATACGCAAGGGCTGCTGCGCGCGTTCCCGTCGCTACAGGGGGAAGCGTCCGGCGGCGAGAGCATCCCGGGGATGCCGCCGAGCCTGTGGAATCCGCCGGCGGGCTGCCGGTTCCACCCGCGCTGCCCGCTCGCGTTCGATCGCTGCCGCACGGAGCGGCCGGAGCTGCGGCCGGTCGCGCAGGATCACACCGTGGCGTGCTTCGCGGTCGAGCGATCCGAAGCGGCCGTTCGCATCATCACAGCGCCAGTCTGACGTAGCTCCGCACCTCCCACTCGCTCCCGTTCGGATCGCCAGTGAGCCCGGCGTAGCGCAGCGAGTGCCGATCGAGCGAGCGCCACAGGGCGCGCACGCCGATCCGTGTTTGCGGATCAGTCTCGAACCAGAGGGGTGTGCCGAGCGTGTGGGCAAGGTCGCCCATCAGCTGCACGGGGTACGTGAGGTTGAAGTCGCGGAAGAAATCGTAGGGGCCCCAGTCGTTGAATTTCACAAACCCAGTTAAGATGGTGACCGTCCCGGCGAGCCGGACGTCGCCGCCATAGCGCTTCACGAGACGCGGATCGGGGGCCAGGTTGGGCTCGCCGGTGCCGTAGTAGGCGCGCGCCACCACTCGCAGCCGCGAGCTCACGCGGGAGACGACACGGCCGTTCAGCTCCCACAGGTCGCGCGGCGGTGTCGAGCCTTCGAACGCGAACGGCGTGACGCCGTCCGAGAGGAACCCGATCGCCGCGTCCATGCCGGTGGGCAGGTGCCGGTGGACGAAGCCTAGGCTTGCCGCCAAGCGCGAGTCCTCTCGCACGTCGTTGTCCCACTCGTGCAGCCACGTCGCGGGAGTCGGGTCGTAGGCGATCAACACCTCGACGGCCGTCATCTCGCGGCTCGCGCGCACGGCGAACGGGTCGTCGAGGATGTTGCGCGGACGGCCAGGCGAGGGTACTCCCGGGGGCATCGGGCCGACGATAGGCTTCTGCCACAGGAAGTTGGGCCCGACCTGCACGTGCCCGAAGTTGTAGGCGAGCCCGCTCAGCACGTTGCGCTGGTTGCCGAGCCCGGTGTCCTTCAGCGACCAGCCGGTGACGGTCGTGGTCCCGGTGGGCCCCGCCTCGGCGACGACTCCCATCGACGCGCCCTGCGCGTACCACTGCAGCGGACCTCGCGATGCGGTCACGCGGAACTTAGCGCCGAGCGCGTCCGCGGCGCGGATCTGGTCACGTAGGATGCGGTAGGTCGAGCCACTGGGCTGGGCGACCTGGAACGGTTCGTCCACGTGATTGGCGCCGGCCCAGATCCCTCCCGCCTCCAGCGAGAACGGACCGCGGACCGTCTTGAGGTGGAGCGTCGCCTTGGAGGTCGGCTTGAGGGCGACGGGCGACGATCCGACGAGGGTGACGGTGCCCTGGGATTGCAGGTCCTTCTCGTAGACCGCGGTCGCGTCGAAGGTGCCCAGTTGGCGCCGGTACTTGAGTAGCGCGGCCGGCGGCGCGCCCCACCAGAGCTGCGGCCCGAATGCGAACTTGAGGCCGGACAGCGAGCGCTTTGCGGTCATCTCGATTCCCACCGGGGCGGACGCGTCGTAGATGTCCACGTTGGCGCCGTAATTGGCTTCTCGGTAGAGGCCGAAGAAGTCGCCCTCGTAGCCCCAATGGTAGTGGCCCGTGCGGTGGAACGCATCGAGTGTGAACCAGCGGTCGTCCCAGTGGAGGCTCGACCGGTACACCTTCACGCGGTCGGGGCTGCGATTCTCGTAGAAGATCTGGTCTATCGGATTGGTCGGAACGTCGCCCCGTAGGTTGATGGACAGCCTCCCGGTCACCTGCGGTGCCGGCGTGGCCTGGAAGTCGGCGTAGAACGACTGGAACTTGTCGAAGCCCTGGAACGCCGGGTCGCCAAAGGCCGGCGGCCGCGTCAGTTGGGCCCCGGTGCTGATGGTCTCGAACTGGAGCCGCAGACCGGCGAGACGCACGCGCTCGGAGATATCGGCGAGCCGCGAGGCACGGTCGCCACGCGCCTCGAGCGCGGACACGGCGGGAGAGATGGCCGCGAACCGCAAGCGGAGGGCCTCTTCGGTCGTCCCTGGCGCGTACGGGTCGATCGCAAACACCTGCCGCAGGGCGTAGTAGGCGGCGCGCGGGTAGAGCTCGTATCCCCCGCGACTGTCAGGGAAGCCCTTAGCGCAGATGCCCCACCACTCCTCGTTCATGTTGTTCTCGCCAGCCTCGTGGTCCTCGACGTACCCGCCGTTGGGCCAGGAGGCGTTGGTGTCATGAAGGTCGAGCTTCGTCGTCTGGCCAAACTTCCACCAGCCGTCGGACCACTGGAAGACGCAGCCGCCGATCGCGTTGCCCTCGCGCCCGTGGCCGCTTGACTGCTCGTAGATCTCCCGCCACTGGCCGATCAGGTAGTGCGCCTGCATGGCCTGGTCCTCTCGCAGCTCGCGCGCGTTGAAGGCGTCGCAGCCGAACTCGGTGTAAAGGACCGGTACGCGCAGCTTCTCGCGCACGACTTGGTACAGGTCCCTCGCCGAGATGCCCCGATAGACATTGGTGCCGAAGATATCCACGTCCTTGCACTCCTGCGCGATCAAGTCGATGTATTGCAGGTCGCCGTTCGCGATCGCCACGGGCACGTCCGGGTCCGCCGCGTGCGTGGCCCGAGCGATCTCGCCGAACAGCGAGTAGAGGAAGCGCGCCCGTGCCGCGTCGCGCTCGCCTTGGGGCAGGGCTTCGATCTCGAACGACTTCCACGACAGGCCGTAGTTGTTCTCGTTGCCCAGGAGGTAGATGAGCACGCCGGGCACACCGCGATAGGGCTCGAATGCGGCGGCGACATCGGCGGCGAGCGCCGCGCGCATTCGCGTGTCCGAGTAGTCCACCGAGGCCCGCCACACGCCGTCCAGCATGAAGCCATAGCGCCCGACGGCGTGGTTGACGATGCTGAAAATGCCGTAGCGGTCATGGATGTAGCGCACCCAGCGCGGCGGGATCCCGGTGTTGACGCGGATCGCGTTCACCCCCATCCCCACCATCAGCCCCATCTCGCGATCGAGCGCCGACCGGATGACGGCCTCGGGCTGTTGCCAGAGGTCGAACGAGTAGTTCTGCCCGATGGGGATGTAGTCCCAGTTCATCCCGCGCACCATGAAGTCGCGGCCGGCCACCTCGAGCCGCCAGCCCGCGGAATCGGAGACGACGCGCACAGGCGCGTGCGCGCCGGCAGAGTCGGCCTGCGCGAAGCAGGCCACGGGCACCAGGAGCAGGGCCGTCAGCGTGGCCATGAGTATTGCGGTACGACGGGGGCGGGTCCGGCTGGGCGAGCTCAAAGGCGCCTCCTCGTGTCGGGTTCCCGGGCGAGCGCTTCTACCCCTCCGCCGGTGATCAAATCGCGGTACCAATACGCGCTCTTACGGGACGTCCGGCGCTGGGTCGCATAATCGACGTGGAACAGTCCGAAGCGCTTTGACAGGCCCTGGCCCCACTCGAAGTTGTCCATGAAGGACCAGGCGAAGTAGCCACGGAGTGGTACGCCGCCGGCGATTGCGCGCGCCGCCGCCGCAGTGTGACTGCGGAGGTAATCGACGCGTCGGGTGTCCGCGAAGCGGCCGTCCGGCCCCGAGACGTCGTCGTACGCGGCGCCGTTCTCGGTGAGGTAGATCTGGGCCGGCGCGTACTCGCGATGGACTCGCACGAGGATCTCGTGCATGCCGTCGGGGTAGACCTCCCAGCCCATTGCAGTGAGCCGGTCCTCGGGCGCGACGCGCACGACGACGGGTTCACCGGCCGGGCCGGCCTTGACGACGTTCCGACTGTAGTAGTTGACGCCGAGGAAGTCTGTCGGCGTCGCGATCGCGTCGAGGTCGTCCGGCCGCACGAACGGAAGCTCCGGGCTCGTGAGGTGGCCGAGTCGAACCCGGTCCGCGACGACGTCCGCGGGGTAGCCGCGACCGTAAAGGGGGTCCAGGTACCAGCGGTTGAATGTGCCGTCCAGCTGGCGCGCGGCGTCGCGATCCGGATCCGAGTCCGAAGCTCGGTGCACCGGCACCAACAGGTTGACGATCCCGATCTCCGCGCGGGGCGAGTTGCGCCTCAGCACTTCGACCGCCCGGCCGTGCGAGAGAAGCAAGTGGTGCGCCACACGCAGCGCGTCGGCCGGCACGCGGAGTCCCGGTGCGTGTTCGCCGCGTTCGTAGCCGAGGTGGGCGATGCACCAAGGCTCGTTGTGCGTGACCCAGTGGCCGACGCGATCGCCAAGACGGCGGCTCACGGCGTCGGCGAACTCAACGAATCGGGACACCGTATCGCGCGAGGTCCAGCCGCCCTGTTCCTGGAGCGCCTGGGGCAGGTCCCAGTGATCGAGAGTGACGAACGGCCGGATGCCAGCGCCCATCAGACGGTCCACCAGCGCATCGTAGAAGTCGAGGCCTGTATCGTTCACCGGTCCGGCGCCGGTGGGCCGCACACGCGGCCACGCGATGGACAGTCGGTAGGCGCCCACGCCGAGCCAGCGAAGGAGTTCGAGATCGTCGCGCCAACGATGATAGTGGTCGCACGCGACCCGCGCGTTGCTGCCATCGGCGATATGGCCCGGGGTCGCGGCGTAGCGGTCCCAGATGGACTCACCTCGCCCCCCCTCGTCGAACGCGCCTTCGATCTGCTGTGCGGAGGTGGCGACGCCCCAGAGGAAGTCGGCCGGGAAGGCGTGTGACGTCATGGCGCGACCGCCGAGGCCGCCGGATAGAGGTGGCATCTCACCGTGCGATCACCAAACTCCCGGGGATTGGGATCCGACCCCCTGCACAGGTCGAGACACTCGGGGCAACGGGCCGCGAACGGACAACCGCTACCTTCCTCCCCGCCCTGCGGTGCACGCGCGACGGGCGCACTGACCGCGGCGGGATCGGAACCGGCGATCGAGGCCAGCAGTGCGCGTGTATACGGGTGCGCCGGCGAGGAGACGATCTGCTCGCTCGGCCCGTCCTCGACCAACCGGCCTCGGTAGAGCACGAGGATGCGTTCGGCCAGGTAGCTCGCCGAGGCAAGGTCGTGCGTGATGAGCAGGATCGCGAGTCCGCGCTCTCGCTTGAGTTTCGCGAGCAGGTTCAGCACGCCCATGCGGATCGAGACGTCGAGCATGGACGTCGGCTCGTCAGCCACCAGCAGATCGGGAGACACCGCGAGCGCGCGGGCGATCGCGACGCGCTGGCGCTGCCCGCCCGAGAGCTCGTGCGGATAGCGGCCGACGAACTCCTCGGGCGGATCGAGCCCGACCGTGCGAAGCAGCTCGAGCACACGGGCGCGAACGTCGCCGGTCGAGCCGTGCCGCAGCAGCGGCCGCTCCAGGTGGTGGCCGACGCTGTGCACGGGGTTCAGCGATGCGAATGGATCTTGGAACACCATCTGCACTCGTGCGCGATAGGCCAGTGACGCGCGCCGAGGTTCGCTCACGAGCATGTCCACGCCCGAGAGCCGGATCACGCCGCCGTCCGGGGTTTCGAGTCGGAGCAGGATGCGCGCGATGGTGCTCTTGCCGCTCCCGGACTCGCCGACCAGCGCCACGGCCTCCCCGGAAGCGATCCGGAACGAGACATCGTGCGCCGCACGGACCCGGCGCGTGCGGCCGAACATCCGCTTGGAGGAGAACGTCTTGCGCAGTCCGCTGACCTCGAGCAACGGCACCACGGCGGCCGCGGGGGAGGGGGCCGTCATCGCATCGCGATTCGGGGCGAAAAAGACTTTGTTCGCATGGCGAACATAGTTTAGGATTCTCCCGGAGGTTGTCAAGGGAGGTCGTAAGCTCCAGGCGCCGTGTGGCGCCGGCGCGGAGCCGCAGGAGTTCGACGCAGGCCGCGATTCAGAGCTTTCGAACCCCTTGAGTCCCGTTTCATGGGAGGTCGGAGCCATGTCCCTTCGATTGAATGCGGTCTTCGCGGCAGCCTTCCTGTTATCGGCGCCGGCGACGAGTCAGGCAGTCCTGTCGGGTTACACCCAGAATTTCGAGAGCCTGGTCCAGGCGGATCCGGCGGCGTTGGCCAACGACGGCTGGGTCGTCTACGGCAACGTCTTCACCCCCGCCATGGTCTACGTGTACGGGTACGGTCCGTTCCCCGCCCCGAATCCCGGCGGCGGGTTCTCAGCCATCGAGGCCGGACAGGGCGGTGCGGGGCAGGGCGTGCAGCAGTTGAGCGTCTACAGCGACTACAACAACCTGGACCACGCGAACGGCAGGCTGATCGAGTCTAACGTCTTTCACGAGCAGACCATCGCGGCGGGTGACATCGGCACGCGGTGGACCTTCCAGTTCGACGCCAAGCTGGGCAACTTGGTGAGCCCGAGCACCGCGCAGGCGTTCATCAAGACGCTCGATCCCGACAGCGGCTATGCGACGACCAATTTCTTCACGGCGGACATGACGACGATCCCAGCGACCTGGGCCACCTACTCGATCTCCATTGATGTCGTGGCCGGTCTCACGGGACAGCTCATGCAGTTCGGGTTCACCAACCTCGCGACGAATTACGTGAGCTCCGGCGTCCTTTACGACAACCTATCATGGCAGCTCACCGGTACCCTCGATGCCCCCGGCACGCCCCGGCCGGCGGCGCTCGAACTCCGCTCGCCCGCGCCGAATCCAAGTGTCAGCGCGACCCGCCTCGACTACTCTCTCGCCCAGCAGAGCATGGTGGACATCAGCATCTATGACGTCACCGGCCGCCGCGTGACGACGTTGGTCCACGGCGAGATCGGACCCGGGCTGCATGCGATCCGCTGGGACGGTCGAGACGCCGCGGGTCGTCTCGCCCCGCCAGGCGTCTACCGGTGCGTGCTGCGGACGGACGATGGCCACCGTACGCGCAGTCTGGTCCTGAGCCGTTGACCCTGTCAGCGGACTGCGCCGTTCGCCGCACCAAGCTGTTTCGAATGCCTCGCGTCGACCCGATGAAGCCAAACCTCATGCTCGTCGCTTATGTGCTTGCGGGCGCGCTCGCGGCAGCTCCCGCCGGCGCACAGTGCATGCTGGCCAACCCGAGCTTTGAACTGCCAGGCTCCGGAGGCTCGGCGTTCGCCGGCTGGAACCCATTCGGACCGGTGGGGACGTCGCTCGATCCCGCGCATGGAGCCGTCGCCGCACGCGTCACCGGTCCGAACACGAGCAACTGGGACGTCGCCGGGTACTGGCAGCCGCTCGACTGCGCGCCGGGCCAGCGGTGGGCGGCTTCGGCGTGCGTATCGGTGTCGGCGTCGAGCCCGCTGGCGGGCGGGTCGAAGGCCATCCTCAACCTCGAGTGGCGTGCCGGGAACGGGAGCCTGATCTCCTACGAGTCCCACACGCTCGCGGACGCCTCCACCCCGCCCGGCGCCTGGCGACAGGTCGAGATCGAGAGTCAGGCGGCGCCCGCCGGCACGGCGACCGTCCGTCTACTCCTCGGCGTGCTGCAGGGTCCCGGTGAGCCCACGCCACAGGTGTCGTTCGACGCCGCGACCTGCATCAGCGTGGGGCCCCCAACGCTCGAGAGCCTGCAATGGGTGGATTTCCCGAGCGGTCGGACCGTGGGCTTCAGCGGCCGCACGTGGCGTGTGAAGGGCACCGGATTCTACGGACCCGGGCCGAACCTGTTCGATCACAGCACCAGCGCGGTCTGGGTGGACACGGAGTCGCGACTTCACCTGACAATCCGCAGGATCGGCAGCGTGTGGTACAGCAGCGAGGTGGCGCTGGTGGATGCGCTCGGCTACGGAGACTACGTGTTCACGACGCGCGGGCGCGTGGACGTGCTCGATCCGAACACGGTGTTCGGCCTGTTCCTGTGGGAGTACGGCCCGTGCTACGACACGGGCTACCTGTGGTGGAATCCCTACAACGAGATCGACGTCGAGTTCAGCCGCTGGGGCTCCCCCGCGGCAGCCAATGCGCAGTTCGTGGCACAGCCGGCATACGCCACGGGCAACATTCACCGTTACACGGTGGCGTTCGGCGCCGACGAAGTGGCGAGCCACGCGATGCGCTGGCTGCCGGACCGGGTCGAGTTCCGCAGCTGGCGCGGCGGACCCGACGACGAGTCGCCCGCGAATGCGATCACGTCATGGACGTACACGGGACAGCACATCCCGCGACCCGAGAACCCTCGTGTGCACCTGAACCTGTGGCAGCTGGTCGCCCCCGTGGTCACGCAGGAGGTGGTGGTGGACGAGTTCACGTTCCGCCCTGCCTGCCCCACCGGGAATTGCGGCGCGCTGGCAGCGCCGCCCGGGACTCCCGCTCCCGCGGGGGTCGCCACGGTCGCGCCGAACCCGTTCCGGGCCGTCACGACGATTCAGTTCTCGGTCGCGAGCCCGGGTGACGCCGATCTCTCGGTGCTGGACCTCGCGGGCCGGGTCGTGAGACGGCTGGCGGTGGGACGCGTAACTCCGGGTGCGCAGGCCGCCCGCTGGGATGGCCGTGACGACGGCGGCCGACGGGTGACTCCCGGCATCTACTTCTACCGGCTGCGCGCGCCCGGTCTCGCCGCGAGCGGCCGCGTCGTGGTGCTCGATTAAAGCTCGTGTGTGGCCGCCTTCACGCGCCCGCGCCGAGGAGTTCGTGATGGACGAGCCGCACGTGCTGGTGCGCCCCGGGTCGCTCCCGGATCCCGGTGGCTCGGCTCCCCCGTCGCAGGATCTGTTCGTGCCGGCAGGTGCGCTCGTGAGCCTGGACGGCGAGCCCTTCTACCGCATCTCGGCCGTGGATCGTCTGCCGCCGTTCTTGATGAACCTCCCGACCGACACCGACCTGTGGATGTTCATCTCGTCGAGCGGTGGGCTCACCGCCGGCCGCAGGGACCCCGATGGCGCCCTGTTCCCGTACGAGACAGTGGACCGGCTTCACGACGATCCTCATCACACCGGGCCCATCACGCTGCTTCGCGTGGTGCGCCGCGGACTACCGCTGCTCCTGTGGGAACCGCTCGCGCCGGCGGACCTGCTGCGCCGCTCGGTGGAGAGGTCCCTCGCCAAGAGCCTACTGGGCGACCGGCTCGTGTTCGAGGAGACCGACCACGAGGCGGGACTCACGTTTCGTTACCGCTGGGCCGGGAGCGACGAGACCGGTTGGGTGCGCACCGCCGCGCTCACGAACCTCGGCCGCGAACCCGCTGTCGTCACACTGCTGGACGGACTGCGCAACGTCCTGCCGAGCGGGGCGCCGCTGCGCCTGTACCAGCACTCCAGCTGCCTCGTGGACGCCTACAAGCGAGTGGACCTCGATCCCGCTTCCGGCCTCGGGATGTTCTCGCTGACCGCCCGGATCAGCGACCGGCCTGAGCCCGGCGAGGAGCTGCGGGCGAGCACTGTCTGGTGCCACGGGCTGCAAGGTGGCCAGGTGTCGCTGGCGATGGACGCGGTGCGTGCGTTCCGCCGTGGCGAGCCGGTCTCCGGAGAACGGCTGCTCACCGGCCGGCGGGGCAACTACCTCGTCTCGGCGACACTGACGCTGGAACCGGGCGAGCGGGCCGAGTGGCACATCGCGGTAGACAGCGGCCGCAGCCACGTCCAGGTCTCTCGGCTCAGCGCCCGGCTGCTGGATCCGGCCGGTGTGCCCGGCTGGATTGAGAGCACGTTACGAGGTGCGAGCGAAGACCTGCGACGCATCGTCGGGAGCGCCGACGCGTTCCAGCTCACCGGGCGCGCCGAGGCCTCGGCGCATCATCTCGCGAACGTGCTATATAACAGCCTGCGTGGCGGCGTGTTCCTGGAACACCACCGACTCCCCGCCGCCGACTTCGCGGCGTTCCTTCACGCGCGCAATCGCGCGGTCGCGGACCGGCATTCCTCGTGGCTGGCCCAGCTGCCCGCCCGGCCGGACGTGACGGAGTTGCATCGTGCGGCAGATGCGACGGGCGACGCGGACCTGCGCCGGCTCTGCCTCGAGTACCTGCCGCTCCACTTCGGTCGTCGGCACGGCGATCCGAGCCGGCCGTGGAACCGCTTCTCGATCGTGGTGCGTGACCCCGACGGCAACCAGGCCCTGCGCTACCAGGGGAACTGGCGCGACGTGTTCCAGAACTGGGAGGCGCTCACGTTCAGCTTTCCGGCGTTCCTCCCCAGCGTGGTCGCCAAGTTCCTCGACGCCTCGACCGTGGACGGATTCAACCCGTACCGGATCAGCCAGGAGGGCGTGGAATGGGAGGTGCTCGACCCGCGCGATCCGTGGAGCGGCATAGGCTATTGGGGCGACCACCAGATCATCTACCTGCTTCGGCTGCTCGAGTCCATGCGGCGGCATCAACCGGGCGCGCTCGAGGAGTGGCTCGGGCAGGAGCTGTTCAGCTACGCCGACATCCCCTACCGGCTCCAGCCCTACGCCGAGATCCTCGCGCATCCGCGCTCGACCATCCGGTTCGACGAGGCGCGCGAGTCGGCGATCGCCGCACGGGTGGCCGCGAACGGCAACGACGGCAAGCTCCTGCACGATGCCGCGGGGACGATCCGCCACGCGAGCCTGCTCGAGAAGCTGTTGGTGCCCGCGCTCTCAAAGCTGTCGAACCTGGTGGCCGACGGCGGGATCTGGATGAACACCGAACGGCCCGAGTGGAACGACGCCAACAACGCGCTCGCCGGCACCGGACTCTCCGTCGTGACGCTTTGCCACCTGCGGCGATACCTCGGATTCCTCGCCGAGCTCCTGGGCGGCGCGCCGACTGCGAACGCGCCCGTGTCCGTCGAGGTGGTGGCGTGGCTCCGGCAGGTGACGGGCATCCTCGATCGCCACGGGGGTGCACTCGCCGCAGCGCGGTGTGATGACCAGACGCGCAGGCGGATGATGGACGAACTGGGGAGTGCGTTCGGGTCGTATCGGGAGCAGGTGTATGCGAACGGCCTCACGGGAAAGCTCGCGCTCGAGTCGCGCGAGGTGCTCGAATGGTGCCGCGTCGCGCTCGAGCACGTGGATCACGCCATCCGCGCGAACCGGCGCGAAGACGGCCTCTACCATGCCTACAACGTGCTCGAGCTCGACGCCGAGGGGGCCCTCGCGGGGATCCACCCGCTCACGCTGATGCTCGAGGGTCAGGTGGCGGCGCTTGACTCGGGGTCGGTCGGCCCCAGCGAGGCGACCGAGCTGCTGGACGCGTTGTTCGCCAGCGCGCTCTACCGGCGGGACCGGAACAGCTTCATGCTCTACCCGGATCGCACGCTGCCGACGTTCCTCGAACGCAACCGGGTCCCGGAAGTGGAAGCCTCGCGCATCCCGCTCGTGGGCGAGCTGGTCGCCGCGGGCGACGCTTCGCTCGTCGAGCGCGACGCCGAGGGGACGTTGCGCTTCCACGGCGACCTCAGCAACGGTCGGGATGTGGCGGCCGCACTGGACCGCCTGGCGCGGCAGGAGCGCTGGGCCGGTTCGGTCGCACGCGACCGCCAGGCGCTGGTCGGACTGTTCGTCGAGGTGTTCGGTCACCGCACGTTCACCGGGCGTTCCGCGAGGATGTACGCCTACGAGGGCCTGGGCTGCGTCTACTGGCACATGGTCGCCAAGTTGCTGCTCGCGGTCCAGGAGGTCGCGCTCCGCTCGCACGAGGCTGGAGAGCCCGAGCACGTCCGCGACTCGCTCGCACGCGCCTACTTCCGGATCCGGAGCGGGCTCGGCTACGAGCGGACCGTGTCCGACTTCGGAGCGTTCCCGACCGATCCGTACTCGCACACGCCCGCCCAGGGCGGTGCGCAGCAACCGGGCATGACGGGGCAGGTGAAGGAGGAGATCCTGACCCGGTTCGGCGAGCTGGGCGTGCGCGTGCGGCAAGGAGTCGTCGAGTTCGCGCCGTCGCTGCTCCAATCGGAGGAGTTCCTTTCCACCGCGGGCATTCACCACCACGTGGACCTCTCGGGCGTGCCACGGTCGATCGAGATCTCCCGCGGTGCCCTGGCGTTCACCTACTGCCAGGTGCCGGTCGTCTACGTGCTCACCCGGGGCATGAGCTGGATCCGGGTCACACGGGACGACGACGTGACGTCGGAGCGGGCCGGGAACCGGCTCGATCCGCGCGAGAGCCATGACCTGCTCGCCCGCGCGGGAGGCATCTCCAGGATCGAGGTCGGCGTCCCGATGCGGAGCCTCTTGGCCACGCCGCGGGACCCGCGGGCAGCGTCCGCGCACCACGGTTGATCCGCGCGCCACTCGACGTGCGCGGTCGCTTCGTGGTCCACTCAGGCGATCGGGGGCCCGCGAGGCGGGCCGCGACCATCACGATGATGCTCGGACCGATCGCGAACGGGTCGCGTGGAGGGAGCCCTGCTCGAAGCCGACCTCGAGGGCTACCTCGACACGCATCCCCGCCGGGTCGCCTTCGACGAGGCCCAGCGCCAGCCGGAGTTGTTCGGGGCGCTTCGGCATGCCGTGGATGCGGGCAAGGGCAATGGCAGATTCGTGTTGCTGGGCTCCGCGGGTTCCACGCTCATGCGAGGGGTGTCCGAGTCGTTGGCGGGGCGCGTGGGGCTGCTGGAGCTCTCGCCATTCAGCAGCGCCGAGCTGCCCGCCGGCCGGAACGCCGATCGCTGGTTCTGGGGCGGATATCCCTCCGTGCACGCACTTCCTCCCGGAGCCGCGCGCTCGCGCTGGCTCGACGCCTATGTCACGCAGTTCCTCGAGCGCGAGCTGCCGGCGCTGGGGCTGCGTTTGCAGCCCGCTCGGCTGCGGTTGCTGTGGACGATGCTCACGCACGTGCACGGTCGGCCGCTCAATGTGAGCGACCTCGCAAGATCGCTGGGTGTGTCGTCCCACACCGTGTCCGACCATCTCGACGTGCTCGAGGCCGCGTTCATGATCCGGCGTCTGCACCCGTTTCACGCCAATGTACAGAAGCGCCTGTCGCGCAGTCCCAAGCTCTACATCCGGGACACGGGGCTACTGCACTTCCTTGCCGGATTGCGCCGCCCCAGCGAACTCAAGACCTGGCCGATGCGTGGCGGCTCGTTCGAGGGACTGGTGATCGAGGAACTGGCCGCGCTCGCCGCGGAGCGGAGCATCCGGCCGGGAATCTTTCATTGGCGGACCGCCGCGGGCGACGAGGTGGACCTGCTCATCCAGGACGGGCGGCGCATCGTGCCCATCGAGGTCAAGCTCTCCGGCACGGTCGAGCCCCGTGCGATCCAGCGTCTGCGCCGGTGCGTGCAAGACCTGGGACTCCGCAGAGGCTGGGTCGTGCATGGCGGCAAGGAGCGTCGATCCGTCGCAGCGGATGTCGAGCTGGTGCCGTGGAGCGATGTGGTCGCTCGCCGGGAGGACTTCGGGCTGGGACGCTGACTGCGGGCAGGGGCCTGCAGTCCCCCTGTCGCCAGGCGTCGGGTCCCCCGCTTGAACCCACCCCTCGCATCCCCTACATTCCTCGCCGGTTCGTGCCAGAACTCCACCCCTTAAGGCGGTCCCGAGAGTCCGCCAGGAGACCGGTGCCATGACTGCTGACACGGTTGCGCATGCCCCGACGCCCGCTGGCGCCGGGATTTTTTCTAGCGCTTCGTCCGCCGCCGCCGACCCGCGCCACTTCCTCGGGCTCGAGGGCCTGTCGCGGGACGAGCTCCTGGCACTCCTCGCCGACTCCGCACGCGAACGGGAGTGGCTCGCCGGAGGCGAGCCCAACCGAACGTCCCTCGCTGGCGTGACCGTGGTGCTCGCATTCATCGAGGACTCCACCCGCACGCGCACGTCGTTCGAGATCGCGGCGCAGCGGCTCGGGGCCAACACGGTGGTGTTCGCAAGCGCCGCGAGCTCGCTCAACAAGGGCGAGACGCTGCTCGACACGGTGCGGTTGTTCGAGGCCATGGGCGCAGCGCTGGTGGTGGTGCGGCATCCGTCGTCGGGCGCGCCGGCGTGGCTCGCACGCGAGCTCGCCACCATGGGCGTGGTGAACGCGGGCGACGGCATGCACGAGCACCCGACGCAGGGGCTGCTCGATCTGCTCACGCTTCAAGATGCCTGGGACGGCCGCTTCGAGGGTCGGCGGCTCGCCATCGTGGGCGACATCGCGCACTCGCGCGTGGCGCGCTCGGCCATCGCCGGGCTCAGCACGCTTGGCGCACGCATCACCGTGTGCGGACCCTCGACGCTCCTGCCGATCGCCGTGGAGCAACTGGGCTGCGACGTCGCAGACTCGCTGCACGACGCCCTTGCCGGCGCCGACGCGGTCATGGCGTTGCGCATCCAGAGCGAACGCATGGAGAAGGGCCTGCTGCCCTCGCTCGGCGAATACGCGCGGCTGTGGGGCCTCACGCCCGAGCGCGTGGCCTTGATGGCGCCGCACGCGGTGGTCATGCACCCGGGCCCGGTCAATCGCGGCGTGGAGTTGGCGCACGAGGTGGCCGACGGACCGCGCTCGCGCATCCTGGCGCAGGTGGCGAACGGCGTGGCGGTGCGCTGCGCGGTGCTCAAGCGCTGCGCCGACGCGGTGCGCCGCCCGCACGGCTTCACGGCACAAGTCGCGGCTCGATGAGCGCACTGACGCTGTTCACGAACGTCACCCACTGGCGTACGGGTGAGCGGCTGACGCTCGCGGTCGAGGACGGCGTCGTGGTGCCGGCGCCCAGGCACCCGAGCGCTCACGCACGTGTGTTCGATGCGAGAGGCGCCGTCGCGGCGCCGGGGCTCATAGACCTGCACGCGCACCTGCGCGAGCCGGGCCAGTCGGCCAAGGAGTCCATCGAGACCGGCACGCGTGCGGCGGCCGCGGGCGGATTCACCGGCATCGCGTGCATGCCCAACACCGACCCGGTGGTGGACACCGCAGCGTGGGTGGAGTGGGTGCGGCGCCGAGGCGAGGCCGCGGGGCATTGCACGGTGCTGCCGATCGCCGCGGTCACGGTGGGGCAGAAGGGCGAGCAACTGGCGCCGCTCGAGGCACTCGCGCGCGCGGGCGCGGTGGCGTTCAGCGACGACGGCCACCCGGTGACCGATGCCGCGGTCATGCGTCGCGCGCTGGAATACGCGCGACCCACCGGGCTGCCGATCATCTGCCACGAGGAAGACCCTGCCTTGAAAGGCGACGGCGTGATGCACGAGGGCTTCACTGCCACGCGCCTCGGGCTGCGCGGCATCCCGGGTGCGGCCGAGAGCGTCATGTGCCGGCGCGACGCCGACCTGGCCGAGCTGACCGGCGGGCGCGTCCACCTGGCGCATTTGTCAGCAAGCGCGTCCTTCGACGCGCTGCGCGACGCGAAGCGACGGGGGCTGGGCGTGACGGGGGAGACCTGCCCGCACTACTGGGTGCTCACCGACGAGGCGGTGGGCGACTACGACACCCACGCCAAGATGAACCCGCCCGTCCGCTCCGAGGACGATCGCGCGGCGTGCATCGCGGCGATCGTGGACGGCACCATCGACTGCTTCAGCACCGACCACGCGCCGCACACGGCGGACGAGAAGTCGCGCCCATTCACCGACGCGCCGTTCGGCATCGTCGGGCTGGAGACCGCGCTGGCGCTCACGCTCACCTACCTGGTCCAGCCGGGGCACGTGACGCTCGCGCGCGCCGTGGAGCTGTGGACCGAAGCGCCGCGGCGCGTGTTCGGCCTGCCCGAGGTGACGCTCGCGCCCGGTTCGCAGGCGGACCTGGTGCTATTCGACCCCGCCGCGGAATGGGTGGTGGATCCCGAGGCGTTCCACACGAAGGGCCGCAACACGCCGTTCGCGGGCTGGCGACTCAAGGGTCGCGTGCTCGTCACCATGCTCGAGGGCCGCGTCACGCACGTGGCGGACGGTGTCGCGTTCGAGCGTCCGGTGCCGCACGAGGCCGCGCGATGAAGCGCCGCGAGGCCATGCTGGCGCTGGAGGACGGGCGCGTGTGGAAGGGCGACGCGTTTGGAGCCCTGGCCGAGACCACGGGTGAAGTGGTGTTCAATACCGCCATGACCGGCTACCAGGAGGTGCTCTCGGACCCCTCCTATTGCGGCCAGATCCTCACCTTTACCTATCCATTGATCGGCAACTACGGCGTGAACGACGAAGACTGGGAGAGCAGCGGGCTGCGCGCGCAGGGCATGGTGTGTCGCGACCTCTGCGAGATTCCATCCAATTGGCGGTCTTCTGGAACGCTTGATGCGCTCCTGTCGGACAAGGGCCTGCCCGGACTCTCGGGCGTGGACACGCGCGCGCTCACGCGCCACCTGCGCGACGCGGGCACCATGCGCGGCTGTCTTTCCACGCTCAGCACGAACGCGGCCGAGCTGGTGGACAAGGCACGCAAGAGCCCGCGCATGGAAGGGCTGGCACTGGCCGACGTCGTCACCTGTGTCGAGCCCTATTGGTGGGGCGCGGCGGGACCGGTGGCCCACGAGCCCGCCGCCGATCGCGACAAGGCGCTGGTGGTGGTGTGCGACTTCGGCGTCAAGTACAACATCCTGCGCCGGCTGCGCGCAGAGGGCTTCCGCGTGCGCGTCGTGCCGGCGCGCACCACGGCCGCGGCCGTGCTGGCGCTGGAGCCGGCCGGCGTGCTGCTCTCCAACGGTCCCGGCGACCCCGAACCGTTGGACTTCGCCATCGAGACCGCTCGCGAGCTCTCGCTCAAGCTGCCCACGCTCGGGATCTGCCTCGGGCACCAGTTGCTGGGTCTCGCATTCGGTGCCAAGACCCACAAGCTCAAGTTCGGCCACCGCGGCGCCAACCATCCGGTCATCGACCGTCGCACCGGCGTGGTCGAGGTGACCAGCCAGAACCACGGCTTCACCGTGGATGCCGACACGCTGCAAGCCGGCGAGTTCGAGCTCACGCACTGGAGTGGCAACGACGGCACGCTCGAGGGCATGGTGCACCGGAAGCTGCCGGTGCTCTCGTGCCAGTACCACCCGGAAGCCAGCCCCGGACCGCACGACGCGCGCCCGTGGTTCCGAGCATTCGCCGACGCCATCGCGCGCGGGGACGCTCGCACGCGCGCAGGTTCCCGGCGCTCCGTGCCTGTGCCACAGACATCGCCTGCTCGTGTCGCCGCCGGAGGCGGCAAAAGCTCCAAGGCGTCGCGCTGATGCCGCGCCGCACCGACATCCACAAGATCATGATCCTCGGCGCCGGGCCCATCGTGATCGGGCAGGCGTGCGAGTTCGACTACTCCGGCACGCAGGGCTGCAGGGCGCTTAAAGCGCTGGGCTACGAAGTGGTGCTCCTGAACTCCAATCCGGCCACGATCATGACCGACCCGGAGTTCGCGGATCACACCTATGTCGAGCCGCTCATCCCCGAGATCGCGGCGCGCATCATCGAGAAGGAGCGGCCCGACGCGTTGCTGCCCACGCTCGGCGGCCAGACCGCATTGAACCTGGCGGTGGCGCTCGCGCACTCCGGCGTGCTGGACAAGTACGGCGTCCAGCTGATCGGCGCCTCGCTCGAGGCGATCGAGACGGCCGAGGACCGCGACCGGTTCAAGAAGGCGATGGAGAAGGCGGGCCTGCAGCTCCCCCGCAGCGGCTACGCCACCACCGTGGCCGACGCCGTGGCGCTGGGCGAGCAACTGGGCTACCCGCTCGTCATCCGCTCGTCGTTCACGCTCGGCGGCCAGGGGTCGGGGCTGGTGCTCGACCGCCGCCACCTGCGCGAGGCGGCCCGCGTCGGGATCGCGGCCAGTCCCAACAGCAGCATCCTGATCGAGGAGAGCCTGCTGGGCTGGAAGGAGTTCGAGCTGGAGGTCATGCGCGACGCCCACGACAACGTGGTGATCGTGTGCTCGATCGAGAACTTCGACCCGATGGGTGTCCACACCGGCGATTCCATCACCGTGGCGCCGGCGCAGACGCTCTCGGATCGCTGCTACCAGGCCATGCGCGACGCGGCGCTGCGCATCATCCGCGCCATCAAGATCGAGGCGGGCGGCTGCAACATCCAGTTCGCCGTGCACCCGGGCAACGGCGAGATGCGCGTGATCGAGATGAACCCGCGCGTGTCTCGCTCGTCGGCACTCGCCTCCAAGGCGACCGGGTTCCCCATCGCCAAGATCTCGGCCATGCTCGCGGCCGGGCTCACGCTGGACGAGATCCCCAACGACATCACCAAGAAGACGCCCGCCTGCTTCGAGCCGTCGCTCGACTACTGCGTGGTGAAGATCCCGCGCTGGGCGTTCGAGAAGTTCCGCGTCACCGACCGGCGGCTGGGGACGCGCATGAAGTCGGTGGGCGAGGTCATGGCCATCGGGCGCACGTTCCCCGAGGCGCTGCTGAAAGGTTGGCGCGCGCTCGAGACGGGCGGCGACACACTGCCCGAGCCAGCGGCCCCGGCCGATCTGGAAGCGCTGCAGCACACGCTGCGCGAGCCGTCGCCCGAGCGCCTGCGCGACATTTTCAGGTTGTTGGCCGCCGGCCAACGGCCGGAAGTGCTCGCGGAGTTGACGGGCATCGATCCGTGGTTCCTGCACCAGATGAAGCGCATCACCGACTTCGACGGCGGACTGCGCGGCGCGCGCTGGGACGACGACCTGGTGCGCCGCGCCAAGCGGCTCGGGTTCTCGGACCGCCATCTCGGCGCGCGCATGGGCCTCAAAGAGACCGAGGTGCGCCGCCACCGCATCACCGCGGGCATCGTGCCGGTGATGAAGGCGGTGGACACGTGCGGCGCCGAGTTCAAGGCCGAGACCCCGTACTTCTATTCCACGTACGAGGACGAGTGCGAGGTGCCCGACTCCACTCGCCCGCGCGTGCTCATCATCGGCTCGGGCCCCAACCGCATCGGGCAGGGGCTCGAGTTCGACTACTGCTGCGTGCAGGCGGCGCTCGAGTTGAAGTCGCGCGGCTTCGACGTGCTGCTCGCCAACTCGAACCCCGAGACGGTGAGCACCGACTACGACGTGTCGACTCGGCTCTACTTCGAGCCCTTGACCGCCGAGGACGTGCTGAACATCGTGGACCGCGAGAAGCCCATCGGCGTCATCGTGCAGCTGGGCGGCCAGACCCCATTGAAAATGGCGCGCGCGCTGCACGAGGCCGGTGTGCCGCTCTTGGGCACGTCGTTCGACGGGCTGGACCTGGCCGAGAACCGCTCGCGCTGGCGCGACCTGGTTGCGGGCTTGGGCTTGAAGCAACCCGAGTCGCGCATCGCCACCACGCGCGAGGAGTCGCTCGCGTTGGCCGAGCAGCTGGGCTACCCGGTGCTGGTGCGGCCCTCGTACGTGCTGGGCGGCCGCGGTATGCGCATCGTCTACGAGCGGAGCGAGTTGGTGGAGTGGCTCACACGCGAAGCACTCGTCTCGGCCGACGAGCCCGTGCTGCTCGACAAGTTCCTGGAAGGCGCGCTCGAGGTGGACGTGGACGCCGTGGCCGACGGCGAGACGGTGCTGGTGGGCGCGGTCATGGAGCACATCGAGGAGGCGGGTATCCACTCGGGGGACTCCACTTGCGTCATCCCGCCGTTCACACTGGGTGACTCGACCGTGGCCGAGGTGCGCGCCATCACGGCGCGACTGGCGCGCGCGCTGGGCGTGCGCGGCCTGATGAACGTGCAGTACGCCGTGCGACTGGGCGAGATCTACGTGCTCGAGGCCAACCCGCGCGCCTCGCGCACCGTGCCGTTCGTGAGCAAGGCAGTAGGCATCCCGCTGGCACGACTCGCGGCGCGCGTGATGACCGGCGAGCGACTGTCGGACATCCGGCCGGCCGAGACCGAGCCGCGCATGATCAGTGTCAAGAAGCCGGTGCTGCCGTTCAGCCGGTTCCCGGGTGAGGACTCGCTGCTGGGCCCGGAGATGAAGTCCACGGGCGAGGTGATGGGCCGCGACCTGGATTTCGGACGCGCCCTTGCCAAGGCCCACCTGGGGGCGGGCGAAGCCCTGCCTCTCTCGGGTAATGTCCTGCTGTCGGTGCGCGACGACGACAAGCGCTCCATCACGTTCATGGCGAAGAAACTGGTGGAACTGGGGTATGGACTGGTGGCCACCCGCGGCACCGCCCGGTTCCTGGGTCGCAACGGCATCCCGGTGCGCGAGGTGTTCAAGGTGCACGAAGGTCGCCCGCACGTGGCGGACTTGATCGAGAACGGGGAGATCCAGCTGGTGATCAACACGCCGCTCGGGCGCGCGTCGGAGTACGACGAGCAGGCCATCCGCGAGCGCGCGGTGGCCATGGGCGTGCCCGTGGTGACCACGCTCGCGGGCGCGCAGGTGACCGTGGCCGGCCTCGAGGCCATGCGCCGCGGGCCGCTCGACGTGACCAGTCTGCAAGAGGCCCTGTGAGGACGCCGCGGTGAGGGGGGCGAAGTGACCCGAACACGCCTCGCCCGCATCGCCGCGTTGCTGCTGCTCGCCGGCCTGTCCGCCTCGTGCGCCTACTACAACACGTTCTACCTGGCGCGCCGCTACTACATGAAGGCCACGACCGGCCAGCCCTACGAGGTGGACCGCGAGGGCACGACGCAGCGCGCCAACTACACCAAGTCCGCCGACTACTCCAAGAAGCTCTTGGGCGTGCACCCCAAGTCCAAGTGGGTGGACGACGCCTGGCTCATGTGGGCGCGTACGCTGGTGGGCACCGATGACCCGTTGAAGGCGGTGGCCATGTTGCAGGAGTTCGAGACGCGCTTCCCCAAGAGCGAGCTGCGGCCCGACGCCGAGTTCTTCCTGGGGCTGTCCTACCGCGCGGCGCGCCGACACGAGCAGGCCGTGGAGCGGTTCGACAATTTCCTCGCGCAAGCGCCCCGCCACGAGCTGGTGCCCTATGCCTGGTACGAGCGCTCCCGCGCACTGCTCTCGCTCGGACGGCATCAGGAGGCGGCCAGCTCCGCCGGGCAGGTGCTCGAGCGTTTCCCCAGGCACGTGCTCGTGGACCGCGCGCTCCGCCAGCGCGCCGAGGCGCGCTACCAGCAGCGCGCCTGGCAGGGTGCGCGTGAGGACTTCCGCACCATCGGCGCGCGCGCGCTCACTGACGACGACCGCCTGAAGTACCTGCTGCGCGAAGTGGACTGTCTCGAGGCGAGCCGCGAGTACGAGCCGGCGCGTGCGCTGCTGCGCGACGCGCGCTCGCACGTGCCGCTGCCCCCGCCCGTTCCCGCGCTGCAGCGCCTGGGCACGCCGACCGGCACCGCGGCCGGCGCGCTGCCACCCGCGCAGCGCGTGGCCGCGCCGACCACGCCGGGGCAGGACAAGTACGGGCGCCTCACCCTGCGCATGGGCGGCGTGGAGCTGCTGGCGGGTCGGGTGAAGGAAGCGATCGGCCACTACGAGACGGTGATCCAGGACTACCCGCGCACCCAGCTCGCGGCCGAGGCG
>CAYQNV010000132.1:0-4954 GCA_964418975.1 uncultured bacterium
CCCAAGGGCCTTCATCCCCCACGCGGCGTCGCTCGGTCAGGGTTGCCCCCATTGCCGAAGCCTCTCGACTGCTGCCTCCCGTAGGAGTCTGGGCCGTATCTCAGTCCCAGTGTGGCTGACCATCCTCTCAGACCAGCTACCCATCGTCGCCTTGGTGGGCCATTACCCCGCCAACTAGCTAATGGGACGCGAGACCATCTTCATCCGGTAGCTTATAAATAGAGGCCACCTTTGACCTCAGGACCATGCGATCCCGTGGTCTCATGCGGTATTAGCACTCCGTTAGGAGTGTTATCCCCCTGATGAAGGCAGGTTTCTCACGCGTTACTCACCCGTTCGCCACTCTACTCGAAGGATTGCTCCCTCTTTCGCGTTCGACTTGCATGCCTAATCCACGCCGCCAGCGTTCGTTCTGAGCCAGGATCAAACTCTCCATGGTAAAAATGGAGATCGTGCGAGGGCCAAGGCCCACGCACGGATCAATTTGCAAGGTAATACCTAGTCGACGAACCATACCGCGCTCGCCGACACGGACTTGCCGGGCTTTCGAAGTCACGTGCGCTATTCAGTTTTCAAAGATCGGAGACACGTCAAACGCCTCCCGCGATGCGAGAAGCGGACGGGGAACTTAGCCTCGGCTGTTGTTGGTGTCAACAGGGATGTTCTGAGGTAGGCATCGTTCCTGCAGCGCGGGCAATATAGGTGCGCTCGTCAGGGCTGTCAACCCGGCCACCCGATTTGAGCTTACGCCATGCAGGCCTTAGGTTTACGTGCGAACCGCAAGCTTTGGTCAAACGCCCTACTGGACGCGGATCGGAGCGTGCGCTATCCACTGCGGTCCGGGCGCGCACGAGGCGCGCCGCACATCCAGGCGCGTCGCGCCTCGGCAGGGAGCTGGGATGACGAAGCAGCCGGACTTCCATGCGGACCTCAGGGCCCGCGGCCTGGTGCACCAGATCACGTCTGATGAGGTGATCGAGTTGTTGCGCGCGGGCTCGGTCACCACCTACATCGGCTTCGATCCCACCGCCGACAGCCTGCACGTGGGCAGCATGTTGCCGGTGCTCGCATTGATGCGGCTGCAACGCGCGGGCCACCACCCCATCGCGGTCGTGGGCGGTGGCACCGGCATGATCGGCGATCCGAGCGGCAAGTCCGCCGAGCGCAACCTGCTCACCGTCGAGCAACTGGACGCCAACGTAGCCGGGCAGCGCCGGCAGCTCGAGCGCTTCCTCGATTTCTCGGGCCCGCGCGCCGCGCGCCTGGTGAACAACCTCGACTGGCTGGGCAAGCTCGACGTGATCCGCTTCCTGCGCGACATCGGCAAACACTTCTCGGTGAGCGCCATGACGCAGCGCGACTCGGTGCAGCTGCGGCTCACGGGGCGCGACCAGGGCATCTCGTTCACCGAGTTCACCTACGCGCTGCTGCAGGCGTACGACTATCTCGAACTGTACGACCGCTACGGCTGCCGACTGCAGATGGGCGGCAGCGACCAGTGGGGCAACATCACCGACGGTTGCGACTTGATCCGCCGCCTGCGCCAGGGCAGCGCCTACGGCATCACCATGCCGCTCATCACCAAGTCCGACGGCAGCAAGTTCGGCAAGAGCGAGAGCGGCAACGTGTGGATCGACGCCAGGCGCACGAGCCCGTTCGCGTTCTACCAGTTCTGGCTCAACACGCCGGACGCCGACGCCGCGCGCTACCTGCGCTACTTCACGTTCCTCGAGCCCGAGCATCTGGACGCGGTCAGCGCGCGGCACGCGGAGCAGCCGCAGAAGCGCGAGGCACAGCGACTGCTGGCCGAGCAGGTGACCGCCCTGGTGCATGGCGGCGACGCACTCGCCAGTGCCCAGCGGGCCACGCTCGTGCTGTTCGAGGGTGGGGATCTTCGCACGCTTTCGCCTGCCGAGATCGCAGAAGGCCTTGGCGATGCACCTCGCACGAAATTGCCTTCTGCCGAGCTCACGGGAGCCGGCCTCGACCTGCCCGCGGCGCTTGTGCGTTGCGGGCTCGCACCTTCCAAGGGCCAGGCGCGCACGTCCATCGAGGCGGGCGCGGTCTCCGTGAATCATGAAGTCGTCAAGGATGCCGGCCGTATGCTCACGGTACGCGACCTACTTGCCGATCGCTTCGTGGTATTGCGTCGTGGCAAGAAGACTTACAGCCTGCTCGACGTGGCCGACTAGAACCCGACCGAACTCGCGACCGGGCCGGTTGCCCGACCGCGGTGTGCGCCCTACGCTCCCTCGAAAGGTCCCAGCTCGATGACGCCTCCCGATTGGCGACTCGAAAGGAGCACCCCGAGCAACATGTACGAGCCAGCCGTGCGCGCCGCGCGCCAGTTCCCGTGGCCCTTCTTCTTCAAGATGATGCTCATCGGCATCTTCGGTTCGGCGGGCGTGGTGTTCGGTCTGGTCCAGTGGCTGCGCAGTGACCTGCCCTCGCCCGAAAAGCTCACCGCGCTCGAGACGCCGGTCAAGACCACCGTGTTCGACGCGCGCGGCAAGGTGCTGCACGAGTTCTACCGCGAGAATCGCTCGGTGGTACCGCTCAAGAACATCCCGCGCCACCTGGTGAACGCCACGCTGTCCACCGAGGATCGCAACTTCTACAAACACTGGGGTGTGGACCTGTGGGGCGTCGGCCGTGCCGTGGTGACCGACGTCATGCACATGCGGCGCGCGCAGGGCGGCAGCACGATCACGCAGCAGCTGGCACGCAACCTGTTCAACATGTACGAGAAGTCGTTCACGCGTAAGTTGAAGGAATTGGTGCTGGCCATCGACCTGGAGCGCACCTACTCCAAGGACCAGATCCTCGAGCTGTACTTCAACCAGATCTACTTCGGCGAGGGCGCCTACGGCGTGGAAGCGGCCGCCAAGACCTACTTCGCCAAGCCGCTGGCCGAGCTGTCGCTGCACGAGTGCGCGCTGCTTGCGGGAATTCCCGCCAACCCCACGCTCTATTCGCCGCGGCGCAAGCCCGCCGCCGCGCAGGCCCGGCGTGGCAAGGTGCTGCGCAATATGCACACCACGCGCGCCATCACGCAGGTCGAGTTCGACCGCGCCATGCAGACGCCACTCGGCGTGACCCCGACGCGTTACACGAACGACCGGGCCGCGTACTTCGTGGAGATGGTGCGGCTCAACCTGGACGAGAAATACGGCTCGAACGCCGTGTACGAAGGCGGCCTCAAGGTGTACACGACGCTCGACGCAGATCTTCAAGTGCTTGCCGACAAGGCGCTCGAGCGTCACCTGGTGTCGCTCGAGAAGGACATGCGGCTCAAGCGCACGCGCACCACCTACCAGGCGGCCATGCAGGCCGGCACCGTGGCGGCGGGTGCGCGCACCCCCTACCTGCAGGGCGCCGTGGTGGCGCTGGACCCGCGCACCGGCGCGATCCGTGCGCTGTCGGGCGGCCGCAACTGGAACGAGAGCAACTTCAACCGCGCCGTGCAGGCGTTGCGCCAGCCGGGCTCGTCGTTCAAACCGTTTGTGTACGCGGCCGCGCTCGACAACGGCTTCAAGCCCACCGACATCATCGTGGACGAGCCGGTCACGTTCCCGGGCTACGACGGCAAGCCGTACGAGCCGCAGAACTACGACCGCAAGTTCCGCGGGCCCATCACGCTCCGCTACGCGCTGCAGGAGTCGGTGAACATTCCGGCGATCAAGCTGCTGCGCAAGGTGGGCACGTCGCTGGTGGCCAGCTACGCGCGCCGCATGGGAATCAAGAGCACGCTGGGGCAGAACCTGTCGCTGGCGCTGGGCTCGAGCGAGGTGAACCTGCTCGAGCTCACCTCGGCCTACGGCGTGCTCGCCAATCGCGGCGTGCGCAACGACCCCATGTACATCCTCAAGGTCCTCGACAAGGACGGTCGCGAGCTGGAGAAGAACTCGTCGCGCCCCTACGAAGTGCTGTCCGAGGCCACCGCCGCGATCATGACCAGCATGCTGCGGTCGGTCATGGACCACGGCACGGGCTTCCCCGCGCGCGCGGCCGGCTTCACGGTGCCCGCGGCCGGCAAGACCGGCACCATGGATGACTACATGGACGCGTGGTTCGTGGGCTATGTGCCAAGCCTGTCGGTAGGCGTGTGGGTGGGCTACGACGAGAAGAAGGCGATCGGTCCGGGCATGACCGGCGCGCGCGCGGCACTGCCCGTGTGGACCGAGATCATGCTGGGCGCCACGCGCGGCAAGCCAGCGCAGGACTTCCCGCTGCCCGCCGGCACCACGAACCGCATCGTGTGCTCCGAGACGGGCATGCTCGCCACCGACCAGTGCCTCAGCACGTCCACCGAGATGTACGACGAGGGCGCCGAGCCCACGGAGTACTGCAACACGCACCCGGGCCGCCCGCTGGACCCCAACACGCGCGTGTTTGGACGCCCGGATTCGCTGGATCACGACCTGCGCGAGTTGGACGCCAAGCCCGGCAGGGAAGAGATCCATATCTGAGCGACGCCGCGTGGGGTGCGACGTGAGCGCCCCCGGCGCGCTGCTCGAAGAGGCGCCGTGCCCGCGGATCTGACGCTCGACGCGCGCGCCCCCGGGCGCGACAACAACTTCAACCTCGTGCGCTTCCTGGCCGCCGGCCTGGTGCTGGTGAGCCACTCGTGGCCGCTCACAGCCACGCCGGGCGAGCCGCTCGAGCGTTTCGCCGGGTTCTCGTTCGGCCACCTGGGCGTGGACGTGTTCTTTGTGGTGAGCGGCTTTCTCGTCACCGGCAGCCTGCTCGCCCGCGACACGCTCGCGTCGTTCACACGCGCCCGCGCGCTGCGCATCTTCCCCGCCCTCGTCGCCAATGCGTTCGGCACGGCGCTCGTCATCGGCCCGCTCGTCACGGCGCTGCCGGTCGCTCGCTACTTCGCCGAATGGGACACGTGGCGCTATGCGCTCCAGAACTCGGTCACCTGGCCGCTCGGCGTGCGCTGGTGGCTGCC
>CAYQNV010000133.1:0-8277 GCA_964418975.1 uncultured bacterium
GTCCACGCCGGGGAACGGCGCGCGGTCCTTTTGGCTCTGGTGCTTGAAGATCGCGCTGATCTTGAGCCGCAGCTCTTCCTCCGAGAGCGGCACCAGCAGATCGGCATCGGACACCGTCCACTCCTGCCACGCCCCGCGGTAGTACCAGATCTCCGGGTGCTCGCCGCCGTAACGCGCGAGGGCTTGCTCCACTGCTTCCTTGCACATGCGATGCGTGCCGTGCGGATCGGAGAGGTCACCCGCCACCAGGATGATCTCGGGACGTATTTCCTCGAGCAGCTCGAGGATGATCTGGATGTCGCCCGGCCCGATCGGCTCCTTTCGCACCTTGCCGGTCTGGTAGAAGGGCATGTTGAGGAAGCGGGCCTGGGTCGACTTCAAGCTCAGGGTCTCGATGGCCGAGATGGCCTCGACCTCGCGAATGCGGCGCTTCAACCACAGCACGGCGTCGGTGTCCACCTCGCCCGGCTCCTTGCGCGCGAGGAACGCTTCGATCTCAGCCAGCAGCGGGGCGAGCCGCTCGTTCCCATAACCAAAATCACTGGCGGTGCGGCGCAAGAAGTCTATGTAGCGGCGGACCTCGTGGTCGAACACGGCGATGTTGCCGGAGGTCTGGTAGGCCACCAACACGTCGTTCTCGTTCTGCTGAAGCTTCCTCAGGATCCCGCCGGCCGAGATCACGTCGTCGTCGGGATGGGGCGAGAACACGATGACGCGCTTGCCACTCGGCAGCTTGCTGCGCCCGCGGATCTTGGCGATCAGGTCATTGAACACGATGCCGTTCAAGGCTCCCGACGAGCCGTTCCTCAACAACAGCGCGCTCAGGTGATGCTCGCGATAGTCCACGTCGTCCAGCTTGAGCACCGACTTGCCGGTCACGCCGCTCAGCCACACCACCGCCTCGATCTCCAGCGGGCGGGTCCACGCGAGCTCGCCCAGCACCCATGGCGTCTTGACCCGCGTCAGCTCGGCGGCGGCCGCGGCGTCCAGGTACACGGTGACATTCGGGTGCCGCTGCAGGTAGGTGGCGGCGACGTTGTGATCCACGTCACCCTCGATCGCGCGCTTGACGATTGCGGCCTTGTGCTCGCCGGTCGCCACCAGGACGATCTCGCGGGCCTCGAGAATGGTGCCCACGCCCATGCTGATCGCCTCGACGGGCACGTTCTCGGTGCCGAAGAAATCGGCGGCCGCAGCGCGGCGGGTGATGGTGTCGAGTACGACGAGGCGCGTGCGCGAGTGGGCACTCGAGCCGGGCTCGTTGAAACCGATGTGCCCGGTCTGGCCGATGCCCAGGATCTGGAAGTCGATCCCGCCGGCGTCCGCGATGGCGCGCTCGTAGTCGCGGCAGTGCGCCTCGATCTCGGGCCGCGACAGATCGCCGCGCGGGATGTGCACGTTGCGAGGATCGATGTTCACGTGCTCGAAGAAGTTCTCCCGCATGAAGCGCCGGTAGCCGTGCAGGTTGTCGGGGGCCATGGGGTAGTACTCGTCCAAGTTGAACGTGACCACCCGGGAGAAGTCGAGGCCCTCTTCGCGATGGAAGCGGATCAGCTCACGGTAGATCCCGATCGGCGTTGAGCCGGTGGCGAGCCCGAGGACGACGTTACGCTTGGTGTGGTTCCGCTCGCGGATCAACACGGCCATACGGCCGGCGATCTGCCGCGCGATCGCGTCGTACTCGTCGGCGACGATGGTGGGAATGCGTTCGGGGCCGTCTAACGCGGCGGGGCGGGCAGTAGCACTCACGAGGGGATCCTCCGTCAGGCGGCAGCGACTGGTTCCGCGCGCAGCTTAGGGGGACGGCGAGGAATTCGCGAGGTCGCTCGGACAGGCTCGCGGGCCCCGTCCTTACTCCGAACAGGGGCCCGCACTCGCGCGGCTTTCCGCTCCGCTCGCTTGTCACCGCACGAGGGTCGCCTTCACCTTCTCCAGTCCGTGTGCGTGGCGCAGGCGCACGAAGTAGATGCCGTTAGGCAAACCCTGCCCCAGGCTCAGCTCGTGCAGACCAGAACCGAACGACTGCACCTCGCGCGACTCCAGCTCGCGCCCGGCCACGTCCAGCACGTGGAGCCGCGCGGGGCCATCGCCCGGCAGGCTCCACTCCACGCGGATCGCGCCGTCCGCCGACGCGCGCGACCGGAGTGTTGCGGGCGGCGGTTCCGACCCCGAGCCATCCCCCGATGTACCCGACGCCATCCCCGCCGCCCCTGCCGACTGCCCGCCCAGCGCTGCGGTCGCGGCCGCGAGGGGCGCCTGCTTCTCGAGCCCGAGCACGATGTTGTTCGTGGTGATGCCGTCCGCGCCGGCCGCGGCCACGGTGTTCCACTCAGTCGCCGTGTCCACGGTCCACACGATCACCTCGAGTCCCGCGCCGTGCAGCGCGGCCACGAGCCCTGCGGCCCCGGCGCCGGCCTGGAGTAGAACGGTCTTGTCCAGCGACACCGCCGCGGCGCCGGCGCAGCCGAGCGCGGTGCCCACGAACCGCTGGAACGCGCAGGTGGACGACGTGGCGCAGAAGTACGAAGGCAACCGCGCGATGGGGCCCACGTTGTACCAAGGCAGCCCGCAATCGGTCCGCTCGATGAGCGAGACGGGCAGCCTCACGAGCTGTGCGACCAGCTCGGGCGGCAACATCTGCAGCACGTTCAGCGTGAGCGCGCGCTTGATCTCGGGCGCCTGCTGCAGCGCGTGTCTCAAGATTGACGGCGATCCCGAGTTGAGCATCACCTGAGCTTCCATCCTGGCCCGGCGGATGTCAGCAACCACGGCGGCCACCAGTGCCGACTCCGACACCTCGGCCTGCGCCGAAGTGTTCGCCCCGTCGCACAGCGGCACGGGCACCTTGATCTCGGCCAGCATGAGCCCGCTCGGCGCTCCGGCGTTGCTGAAGTGCCGGGACGAGTTGAGCACGGCGCGGAACAGCGGCACCTGCGGCTGGCGCAGAAGCAACTGGTCGTACGTGAGCGCGCTGATGCAGGTGAGGTCCGGCAGGAACTCGTCGTGGAACACGACGACCTTGCCGTCGGCGGTCATTTGTAGATCCAGCTCCACGATGCGGATGCCGTCGCGGAACGCCTGCTGGAACGCCTCCAGCGTGTTCTCGAGTGGCCGGGCAGCGTCCTCGCCGCGGTTGGCGCCGTAGCCGCGGTGGCCGAGCGCGTAGGGCGCGGGCCAGCCGAACAGGTCGTCAAGCGTGGTGGACGCGGTCGCGGCGGCGCGCGCGGGCACGGGCAGGCCGGCCCAGAGTGCGACGGCGAGCGCGGCCACGAGTGTGCCCCAGCGGGTGATACGTGCGAACGTGTTCATGGGGATCTCCTTCGAGGGCCGCGAGTGGCCCCCGTCGCGGTGCGTCGCCCCGGTGGCGCTACCCGGCCCTTCCGGGCGACGCGACCGGCGGGGAGCGGCGTCCCGCGCGGGAGAACGCCATTGCACTCGCTGTGCCGAAGCGGAGGGCGTGCGGCGGCGCGGCGCGCACGCACGGCGGAACGCTCACACCATGCGGGACTTACGCGTAACGACCTCCGCGACAGCACCGTAGGGTGCGTGGGCTTCGAGCTGCGCGAACGCTCCGAGCGTTCGGAGTGCGCTCCGGCTCTCGCGAGTCAATGATGCTGGGCGAGAATCGCGCACCAGCTCACACCGCCGCCGATGGCCTGCAGCAGGTAGTGGTCGCCGGGATGCAGCGAGCCGAAGTCACGCGCCATCGCCACCGCGAACGTCGGCGTTCCCATGTTGCCATGCTCGTGGACCACGGGCGTGATCCGCTCGGGCGGCATACCGGTCGCGCGGGCGAGACGCTTGAGCTGCCCGGCATCGGTCTGGTGGCACCAGGCGTAGCTCAGGTCCGCGGCCTGCAGGTGGCCGGCCTCGAGCATCTCCTCGAACAGCGACCGCCACTTGTGCTGGAGCCACTCCCGGACGGCCAACTCATCGCGGTGCGAGTAGACATAGCGGGTCTCGGGCGCGACCGGCGGGAACCGGGCTTGGACCTCCATGGCGTGCGCGAACTCCGGCGCGGTCCCGTGAACAACCACGCGAAAGCCCGTCTCCTCGCAGCGCTCGAGCAACACGCATGCCGCGCCGTCGCCCACGCTGAGCGACATCGCGAGATCTTCCGGATCGGCGAACTGTGAAAGCGTCTCGGCCATCACCACCAGCACTCGTCCACAGCCGCCTTCGATGAGCAGGGAGGCATGCAGGATCCCCAGCAGGCCGGCGCTGCAACCGGCCTTCAAGTCCATGCACGAGGCGCGGATCTCGAACTCGTGCGCGAGCAGCGCCGCTTGGCAGTTGACGGGATTCGGGTTCGACGTGCTCACGAAGATCAGCGCATCGAGTGCGGCGAGCTCTTCCCTGCGCCGTTCCCGCAGCCGGCTGATCGCCGAGCCCGCAAGATCGAGCGCGGTGAGGCGCCCGGACCGGGGGCGCGTGCCGGGCACATGCGTCAGGAACCGACGCTCGACGCCGATCTCGGCCAACTGTGCCCGCGCCACGGGAGAGGCGAAATAGCGCTCCCAGCGCGTGGGCCTGCACGCCTGCAGCACGTCGCGCGTCGAGTAGGACGGCATGAGCGTGAAGTCGCAGGTCTCGACGTCCACGATGCGAACATGCGGCGCATCAACTCGCATGGCAGTGCTCCGCGGTGAAACTGAGGTGCAGGTCGAACTCGTTGGTCAAGTGCATGGGCTTGCGCTGGCCGCTCGGCAGCGGCGAGCCTCCGAGGCGCCGCTCGAGGTAACCGCGCAGCTCGCCGGGAGCCGTGATGACGACTTCGAGCGGCCGCAGCAGCGCGTCCTCGCGCTCGAAGTCGTAACCGAACGCGGCCCGCCGCATCTGGCACTCGAGTGCGCTGGCGAGCCGCGACCCCGACGCTGGCGAGAACTGCTCCGCGCCATCCAGCAGCACGCGGTACCTGCGATCGGAACAGGGGACGAAGACGAACTCGCGCACCCACACCCCGGTCGCCTCGCTCGCCGCCTGCATCGTTGCGGTGACGTCTCGCTCGTTCACGCGCTCGTTCGCCACCGACACCTGACGGTCCTTCTTCGAGACGAACTCGATCGTGGGTGTTCCCGAGAACATCCCGGTGACGCAGACGATGTCCTCCATGTCGTAGCGATAGAGCCCGCCCGAGTTGGTCACCACGAGCCGGTAGTGCTTTCCCACCTGGAGTTGGTCCACTCGCAGCGCCGTAGCCCCGGACGCCTCGGCCGCGTCCTCCGGCAGGAATTCCAAGAAATGGCAGTCGAGCGCCACGATCCCACCCGAGGTGTCGCTCCGGTGGGGGATCGCGAACAGTCCTTCGCTCGCCGAGAGCGGAAAGTCGAAGCAGTGTCGCGCACCGAACGCCGCGCGCAGTTCCCGCAGGTGATATCCCATGTTGCCACCCTGCCAGCAGACGAGAACGTCGAGCTGCGGGAACAGCGTCGTGTTCGAGAACGCCCCGTCGCGCGCGAGCTCATCGCGCAGTCTCGCTGCGAGCTGGGGATCAGGCCGTCCCCGATGTCGACCCGGCACCGCGGATCGGCTCGACACCGTGAGCGTGCCGTGCTCCAGGTCGGCGATGAGCCGTTCGGGGTGTCGGGTCGCGGCTTCGCGCAGGTTGATCAGGTTGACAGGCGAGATCGCACACAGCGCCCCCACATCGCGCTGCGCGACGAGCAGGCGTGCCGCGGCATACGCGCGGTCCTCCGCGTCCTCGAGCGTGAAGATCCAGTAGGGCAGCGCGAACTTTCCGCGCAGGATCCCCGGGAGACGTTGGTAGTTGAACCCCGAGATGAAGCCCACCGGCACGCCGCCGGGCGAGTGCCCGCCCTCCGCGGAGCCGACCAGGAACTGCGCGCGTCGCTTGCGGAGCGCCGGGTGAGCGGCTTCGAGCGCGCCGTAGTAGGCGAGCGATCCTCGCCCGACCTCCGCACGGAACTCTCGAGTGACCGGGATCCGCTTGGGCTCGCCAGTTGATCCCGCCGTCAGCGCGAAGAAGATCGGCGCGCTCGGGCACAGCGCCTGCCATCGCCCGGAATAGACTTCCTCGAGATCTCGGCACATGGCCGAGTACGAACGGATCGGCACGCCCTCGCGGTATCGGCGAACGAGCTCGTCGGGATCGCGCGTGCGGCTCAACTCGAGCCACCCATGGCTCCGCCCGAGGCTCGTGCCGGCCGCGGCGCGGAGGATGCGCCGCAGCGTGCGCGCCTGCGCGGCGAGCGGCTCACGACAGGTGGACTGAAAGCGCTCCCAGTGCGCGCGAAAGATCCAGCTCGCGATCATGCGCCGGCCCTCCACATGGTGTGATCGGGGAGCCGGGCGCCATCCGGGACCACGGCATTCTCGAGCACACGGCATGCCCTGCCGATGCGCACGCCGTTCCCGACGCGCGCCCCGCTGTGCAGGACCGTCTGCGCGCCGATGCGGGCGTCCTCCCCGATGGTGACGCGGGGCGAGACACTTACCCCGTATTCGAGCAGGCTGCGCGAGCCGATGCGCGCGCCCGGCCCGACATGCGAGAACGCGCCGATCATGACGCGGTCGCCCACCTCCACACGGCCCACCAGCAGGAGCCCCGGGCGGATCTGATAGGAGCAGATGACGTGGACCCACTCGCCGATCAGCGAGCCCGCTCCGATGCTCACGAGATGTGGCTCACGGATCACGGTCCTCGAGGTGACCCACGCCCCCACCCCGAGCCGTGCCCCCAGGGCGCGTAGCGCCAGTCGCTGGTACCAGCGACTCATGAAGCACAGCGGCTGGAAGAGCGTCAGGAATACCGCGGGCGCCCAGCCGCGGATCGCCCAGCGCACACTGCCCGGATCGTCGAACATCCGGTAGCGTCCGGGCGCCACGTCAGGCAGTGCGCGCTGCAGCAGCGCGACGCCGAGGAGCGCGCTCCACGGCATGAGCACACAGCCGAGCACGACGCCCGCGTAAATGCCGACCAGCGGAATCAGCAAGAGCGGCAGCGCCGCCCACGCCGCGATGTAGGCCAGGCCCACCCACCACAGCAGCTCGAGCAGGTTCATAGCCGCACCTCGAGCTCGGAGAATGCCGGGTCGAGCAGGACGTCCACGATGCGCGCACCCACGTCGCGCGCTTCGCGGACCGCGACTCCCCGCAGGTCCCCGGCCCGCTCGAGGACCATGGCCGTGCGCGGCGTGCGCGTGGGCCCCGGGTGGATCAGGTGCACGCGCAACCCACGGGATCGGTACTCCTGATCCGCCGTGCACACCAACGCCGATAGGAACGACTTGCACGCCGCGTAAACGCCACTGCCCGGCAGCGGGTGATCGGCCGCCAGGGATCCGATCCAGATGACGCAGGCGCCTTCGCGCCCACGCAATCGTTGCAGCAGTCGTCCACTCAGGTAGGTCAGGTGCGTGCAGTTGGTGGTGACCGTATCGCGGATCGTCTCGAGCGTGAGCGCGTGCAGCCGCCGCGGCCCCTCGGAATAGGCGGGATTGACACCCACGTTCAAGATGACGCCGGTCACCTCCTCGGAGGCACGGTCCAGTTCGCCCAGCAGCCGGTCGATGTCCTCGACCCGCGCCTGGTCGCAGACCTGGAGCTGGAGCCTCGAGGCAGCCGCTGCGGGCAGGAGGTCGCGCGCCCACGCGAGCCCGGGCTCGTGCCGAGCGGTGATCATCACTCGGGCGGGCGTGCGCTCGAGCAGCGCTCGGGCGCACTCGAACCCGATCCCCTGGCTCGCCCCGGTGATCAGGTACATGGCCGCCCCCAGCGGACGAGCTGGATGCCCGCGGCGAAGCCGGCCCCGACCGCGGCGAGGCAGACCCATTCGCCCTGCTTCAGTCGCCCGGCGCGCTCGGCCTCCGCCATGACGATCGGGAGCGTGCCTGACGTGGTGTTGGCGAAGCGCGGAAAGTTGATCCACGTTCGCTCGCGGCGGATGCCGAGGTCGCTCATGACTTCGCGGAGGAGCGGCAGGTTGGGCTGGTGAAGACAGAAATAGCCGATGTCTTCCACCTCGAGGTGGGTCTCGTCGAGGAAGCGTTCCAGCAGCGACCGGAATCCCTCGCGCGCATATCGAGCGACCAGACGCCCGTCCGGCATGGTGATCTGGTGCCGGTGGCGGAGCAGGCCCTCGTGCGTGATGGGTTCGCGCGAGCCGCCGGCGGGGATGTGCACCGCTTCGGCGCCGGCGCCATCGGCGGTCAGGATGGAGTGCCAGATGCCCTCGTCGCCCGAGGGCTCCGCCAGCACAGCCGCGCCGGCGCCGTCGCCGTAGAGGAATGCCGTGCGCAGGTCGTGGAAGTCGAGTTG
>CAYQNV010000134.1:0-35480 GCA_964418975.1 uncultured bacterium
CGGCGACCCTCTACATCGAAGGCTTCGTCGAGTTCGTCGCCTCCCTCGACGCTCCGATTGCTACCGGCTGGAGCGACAGTTGCCGGGCGGGACTTTCACCCGCTGAGGATGTACGCCTGTTCACGGCGCACTGAATAGTCCCGGCTAGGCTCAGGCCAGCGGCAGTTCGACGCTCACAGTCGCGCCGGCGCCAGCGCTACTCGCAACCGCGAGTGCGCCGCCTGCGCCCTGCACGAGCTGGCGTGACAGGTAGAGCCCGAGCCCCGTGCCCTGTGCGCGCGTGGTGAAGAACGGCTCGCCGAGTCGCGCCAGCACGTCGGCGGGGATGCCCGGCCCGTCGTCGGCCACCACCACCCGCACGCGAGCGCCGGCGCGCGTGCACGACACGCTCACGTGTCCGCCCTTGGGCAGCGCCTCGAGCGCGTTCTGGAGCAGATTCAACCACACCTGCTTGAGCGAGGCGTCGTCCAGCCGCACGGGCGCGCTCGCCAGGTCGCCGTGCCGTTCGAGCGCGCAGCCGCGGGCGCGGAACTCGCCATCCAGCAGATCGAGCGTGGCCGCGAGGGTTGCGGTGGCATCGCCGCGAGCACCCCCACCGGGGCCGCTGTCGGGGGTGAGCGCGCCGGGCGCTCCGCCGCGGGCGAACTGCAGGTAGCGATTCACGGTCTCGGAGAGCCGGTCCACTTCTTCCACCACCGAGTCGGCCATTTGCTGCGATCCGGCGTCGAGCTTGGCCAAACGCTTGGCGGAGCCACGAATGATGGCGAGCGGGTTCTTGATCTCGTGCGCGAGCGTGGCGGTCATGCGGCCCATCGCGGCCAGGTTCTCGCTGCGCGAGAGCCGGCGTTCGAGCGCGAGCTGCGCGGCGTTCGCGCGCAGCACCAGCGCGGCCAACGCGGCCACCGCCAGCACGCTCACGGCGGCGAGCAACATCAGATCTCGACGCAGGCGAGCCAGCTCGCCGCCCCAGCCCGGGCTCGCCTCGGTCACGATCACCACGCCCGGCTCACCCGGCACCGGGGCCGCCGCCGCGCGCATCTCGCGCGTGTCGCGACGGAACGCCGGCAACGACACGCTCGCACCGGCGCGCGCGCGCACCAGCGCTTCGTGCGCGAGAGAGTCATACGCACTCGGGGCACCGGGCTCGACGAGCCCGGCGCGGACGTCGTAAACCACGCGTCCCGAGTCGTCCAGCACCGCCACGTTCGCGAGCCCGGTCGAGGCCTGGAGCGCGTCCAGCTGGGCCTGGAGGTTCAAGAGCCCGGTGCCCTCGGGGCCCAGCTCGCGCGCATCCGCCAGGTCGGTGGCCGCGAGTTGCGAGGCCGCGAGTTCGGCCAGCTGCTGCAGGCGCTGCGACGACTCGCGCTCGAACGCGGTCCGCACGCCGCGATAGGCCACGAATGCGGTGACGACCGTGGCGGCGGCTGCGGCGATGGCGAATGCGAGCGTGGTGGCTTGTGCCCTATTCATCGGGGTGACTCTCCGGCGCGCTCGCCGCGGCTCACCAACGCAACGTGGCCTGCGCGCGGCCGACCAGGCCGTCCGCGTCGTCCTGATAGACGTGCGCGCGCGCGCGCGCCCGGGCCGTGCCGGCCGCGACCGCGATCGCGATCGTAGGAGAGGGCGACCAGTCGGCGGTGAGCGCGATGCGCTGGTCCTGGTCCACCGGGAACCCCAGCACGAGCCGCGTCGGCACGCGCGCTCCCGGCTGCCACGCCTGGCCGAGCTGACCCGGGCCCTTGCGGATCGCGCGGCCCTCAACGCCCCATGCCCACGCCGGGTCGGGCCGCCACTCGAGCCGCGCGGTCAACTGGTCCACGTCGGGACCGAGCGGGAACGCCGTCGGGAAGCCGGCGTGCGCGAAATCGTGCTGGTGGTGCACGGAATAGGTGTACGCATAGACGCGCGAGTAGTCGCCGCGCAGTGTCCACGCGTCGCCGCGCACGAACCGGCGCAGGTGGAGCCCGAGTTGCCAGCCAAACGCCAGCGGACGCGAGTTATCGAGCGTGGCGTCGTCCACCACCACTTCGCCGTAGAGCCGCGTGCCGGGTCGCCAGGTCCAGGAGAAGTCCATCGTATAGAGCACGTTGTTGCGGCCGAGCCGCTCGAGCGAGTCGGCGGGCAGGTCGCTGGCCCCGCGCACACGGCGTTCCATGAGCGCGTAGGGCAGCACCGGGATCAGATAAAGCGGCGCGTTGCCGGCGCCATCGAAACGCGCCAACTCCGAAAATGACAGCTCCACGCTCGGGCCCGCGCGCAGCGCCAGCCGGTGCCCCGCCAGATACGTTTCGCCGGCCGCATCCAACGTGGCCACGAACCAGTGCAGGCGTGTCACCCCCGGCAGCGCGACACTCGCCTCGAGCACGTCGAAAGCCGGCGCACCGTCCGACAGGCCGAGCGTACCGTCCATGCCCGGCCCCCAGTCGAGCCAGGTGTGACCCATGCTCACCGCGAAATCTCGCGTGGCCCACGACGCGTACGCGCGATCGAACCATGCCGTGAGGTCGCTGGCCGACGAGGCGAACGAGCCGTCACCGTCGGGCGTGCCGTGCGCGCCGGGCGTGATATTGCCGGCGTAGCCGTCCGCGAACAGCAGACCGCGCTCGCCGAACGCGAACGAGGCCTGGGCTCCGAGGCGATGCTCGCGCGTCACGCGGTCGCGCGAGCGGTCCTCGGCATACGAGGCGCGCGCGTAGGGTGACAGCTCGAACGACGTCTCGTCCTGCTCCACCGCGACCGCGGGCTCCAGGCCCTCCGCGCCGCCGCCCGGTTCGAGCTCGCGACGCAGTCGCTGGAGCGCCGGATCCCCGGCAGCCGCGGGCACATCGGCGACCAATTGGTCCAGGAACCGGCCGAGCTCGGCGCGCGTCCAGGGCCGCGTGAGCAACAGGCCCGAGTTGATCGGGTAGCTGGCCGAGAGATCATCCACCAGCCGATAGACCGGGCTCTCGACCGGGATCTGCTCCTGCGAGTGCCACGCCGCCCGCGCGGGCTCGCTTGAAGCGAGCCACAGGAGCGCCATGGAGCACAACAGCAGCCGTCCGGAACCGTCAGCGCGTGGGAGTCGCATGCGAGCGCCCAAGATACGCGAGCACTCGGCGCGCGCCAATGCCGGGCCGGTCGGGCCGCGGCGGTAGCGCAGCTCATTCCATGCGAAGCGGCGGTCGATGTGAACACCGGCCGCCGCTCCATCTTGCCCGGGTATCGTCCGGGCTTCGCGAGCGGAGACTGCCCGCCCGTACTTCTCGCTCGGATTCTGGCACCAGCGACCGCCGCGAAGCAATGACGAACTCGAGGCCCTCTCGGGCGGGCGTTCCCCCGGCGGGTCACGCTCCGGTGTGCGGCGCGGCCGGGACCGCGAGTTCGTGCACGATCAACCGGCTCATCGTGCGGTAGCCGAGGCGCTCGTAGAGCGAGTAAGCACCGGTCGGGTTGTCGCGATCCACGCCCAGCGCCGAGTGTGTAAAGCCCGCGGCCTTGAAAGCGTTTAGAGACCGGGCGATCAACGCCGAGGCGATGCCGCGATTGCGGTGTGAGCGCACGACGCCCACTTGCGCGATCCAGCCGTCGCGACGGCCGTTCACCGCCTCGTCGCCAGGGTAATGCGCGTTTCGGCACACGCCCACGACGCGGCCCGCTTCGAGCGCCAGGAACGACAGGTCGAGCCTGCTGCCAAACGCGGCGACGTCGTGAGCCCACGCCGCCGCGTCGCGCGGGGTGCTGCCCCAGTGGTCGGCGAACGCGTCGTTCTGGGCGACGCGGGCCTCTTCGGACCGCGCCGGGTCCCACGGCACGATCTCGACGTCCTCCAGCCGTGGAGATTCCGGAAGCTCCGCCAGCTCCCGGAGCAGTTCCTCGGCCCAGCGCACGGGAATCAGGCCGTGGCGTTCGAAGTGCCGGAGCTTCGTGGACTGGAAGTCGTACGCCAGTGCGCGCACGTAGCGCGGCAGGGCGGGGTCTGCCGCACGCAGGATCGCGCTCGCCCGCTCGATATGCCAGCGGAGCAGCGCCGAGCCCACGCCCTGCCCGCGATGGCCCACCGCCACGCCCCCCATCAGGAAGGCGCGCTCCTCGCGCTCGCCGCTCGGCCGGTGCCAGATGCGGCCCCAGGCCACGGGTTCGCCCGCCACCTCGACCAGCCGTGTGTCGGCCTCGACGTCGAGATGCGGATCGTGGAACCACTCCGCGATCTCCTCGCGCGGTGTCGCGATCGGCACGCCATCGGCGGACTCGATGGCGCGGCAGAGCGCGTGCAATCGTTCGACGTCTTCGCGGCGGACCGGGCGCAGGGAGGATCGCATCGCACGAACTTCGCACCCGGCGCCGGGGGTCGCAAGCATATGCTGCCGCTACCGCGCCCGTCAGCTTCGCCAAACCGCCCGTGACCGGTCAGCGCAGACTGAACTGGACTGGCACGTCGATCCACATCTCGACCGGCTTTCCCTTCGACTTCCCGGGCTCGAATCGCCACTGGCGTACCGCCGCCATCGCGGCTTCGTCCAGAAGTGGAATCGACTTCACGACGCGCGTGTCGAGCACGCGGCCATCCTCACCGACCAGTGCTTGCAAAATCACCTTGCCGTCCACGCGCGCGTTCCTGGCCTCCTCGGGGTAGCTCGGGGCTACTCGCGTGATCGGCTTGGGAAGTTCATCCACATTCGGCGGAATCGGCGCCGGTGCAACCGGCGTGAGCGTGCCGCTGGGCGGTTGGCTCGAGACCGGCTGGATCGCGGCGCCGCGAACGTCCACCGGCGAACGTGAGTCGCGCGCCGCGCCCCCGCAACCCGAGATCGCGATCAGGCCGACCAACCCGCACGCCGAAGCGACCAGCGCCGCGCTCGCGGAGTGGCCGCGCAACCGTCTTCCTTTCGTCATCGTCGCCATCGCGCTCCCCTCCTACCTCGCCCCGACCTTCGCCTCTGTGCGCAACAGGTGCACCGCGAGCGAGTCCGCGTCCTCGGCGGCCTCGCCCAGCACCTCCATCATGGTGGGGTGCGCGTGGATGGCCTGCGCGATCGCCGACACGTCGAGATCGGCGCCGATGGCCAGCGAGGCCTCGTGGATCAGTTCGCTCGCCTTGGCGCCAAAGATGCTGGCGCCCAGCACCTGGCCCGAGTCGGCATCGCCCACGATTTTCACGAACCCGGTCGTCTCGGCGTCGGCGATGTTGCGGCCGTGCGCGCGGAACGGGAACCGGCCCACCTTCACATGGCGTCCCTCGGCCTTGGCTTCGGCCTCAGTCAGACCGACGCTGGCGATCTCCGGGCTCGTGAACGTGGCGGCGGGGACGGCGCGCCAATTCGTTTGCGCCGGGTGGCCGGCGATCAGCTCGGCCGCCGCCTTGCCCTGGGCACTCGCGAAGTGCGCGAGCTGCTTGATGTCGGTGACGTCGCCGATGGCGTAGATGTTCGGCACGCTCGTCTGCAGCTTGTCGTTCACCGCGATCTTGCCGCGATCGGCGCGAGAGATGCCCACGCTGTCGAGCCCCAGGCCCTCGCTCCACGGCCGGCGGCCGGTGGCGAGCAGCACCGTGTCGACATCCAGGCTCTTGCCTCCGGCCAGCGTGAGCGTGATGGAGCCATCGGCGTTGTCGCGGCGGTCCTCGACGCTGGTGCCCAGGTGCAGCGTGACCTTCTGCTTCTTCATCTCGCGCTCGAGCGCCGCGGAGATCTCCTCGTCCTCGCCCATCACCAGCCGCGGCAGCATCTCGATGACCGTGACCTGCGTGCCCACCGCGGCGAAGAAGCACGCGAACTCACAGCCGATGACGCCTCCGCCCAGGATGGCGATGCGCTTGGGCTGCTTCGTCAGGTCGAGTGCTTCCTTGCTGCCGATGACGCGCTCGCCGTCGAGCGTCCAGCCCGGCGGGTTCCACGCGTAAGCACCCGTGGCGAGGATAATGTGGTCGGCGGTGAGCTCTTCGGTGCTGCCGTCGGGCTTGGCGACGGCGATGCGATTCGCCGCCGTGAGCTTGCCCGTGCCCTTGTGGATGTCCACCTGTCGTCCGGACAGGAGTTGCTTCACGCCACCCGTCAACTGCTTCACGATCTTGTTCTTCCGCGCCACGAGTGCCGCCCAGTCAATTTGCGGCTCGCCCACGAGGATGCCGAACTCCTTGGCATGCTTGATCTGCTCGAACAGGTGCGCGGTCACGATCCACGATTTGGTCGGGATGCAGCCCCAGTTCAAGCACGTGCCGCCCAGTTCGTCCTTCTCGACGACGGCGGTCTTCAAGCCCATCTGCGCGGCACGGATCGCGGCCACGTAGCCCCCGGGGCCGGTGCCGATGACGACGACCTGATAGTGAGGCATGACAGGACTCCCCCTGTTGGCAGCGGCAGCAGAACCAGGCCGGAGGCCTGGTGGCAGAGTGGACGCGAGTTCGAAGATGCCGTCTCAGAAGTCGCCACTTTAGATGACTTGCGCCGGTTCGGGAACCGTCGGGTTTCCCGCTTCCGGTAGAATGCGTCGCATGAGACGAGTGGCGCTGTTCGCGCGTGCCCCGCTGCCGGGGCAGGTGAAGACGCGACTCTCGCCCGCTCTCTCGGCGCCGCTCGCCGCGGCCGTGTATGCCGGACTGCTCGCGGACGCGACCCGGGCCATGGCCGATGCGCACGCGGACGAACGATTTGTCTATTGGGCCGGCGCCTCCGGCGCCGTGCCGCGCGACGTGCACTCGCGCTCGCAGCGCGGCGACGACCTCGGCGAAAGGCTCGCGGCCGCGTTCGACGAACTGATCACTGCCCCGGGCGACACGGCACTCGTCCTCGGCAGCGACACGCCGACGCTCACCCCGGCTCACGTGGACGACGCGTTCGGACTACTCGCTCGGCATGACCTCGTGCTCGGCCCCACCGGCGATGGCGGCTACTGGTGCGTGGGGCTCGCGCGTCGCGCGCCCGAATTGTTCCGCGACATCCCGTGGAGCACGCATCGGGTGCTCGAAGCGACACTTGCGCGAGCGCGTGACGCCGGACTCAGCGTGGCGCTCACGTCGCCGCTCGACGATCTAGACACGCCGCGCGATCTCGCGCGGCTGGTCGGGGCACTCGCGGCGGGCTGCGACGCGTGCGGCACACACGCGCGCGCCGCGCTCGCGGCCGCGGGGTTCGTGCCCGAATGGCGTGCCGCTACTTGGGGCCCAGCGGCGGCGCGGTCTTCCCCGCCTTCGCCATGACGGCCTGCAAGTGTTCCTGCAGCGGCGCCTTCATGCCCTCGGGCGGGTTCGACTGCATGGCACGGTGGTAGAAATCCATCGCCGCGTCCCAGCGCCCCTGCGCCTCCGCCACGATCCCCAGGTTGAACAGCGCGAACACCTGCTGGCGGTCGAGTGACAGGGCGTGCTGGAACAGCGACTCGGCCGCCGCGAACTGGCTGAGGTTGTAGTAGCACACTCCCAGATCCACCACCGTCGTGGCGCGCCGGGGCTCCAGTCGCTCGGCGCTCCGGTAGTGGATGATGGCCTCGCTCCAGTTGCCCGTGTCGTAGAGCACGTTGGCCAACTCGATCCGCGCCGCCACGTTGAGCGAGTCCTGTTCCAGCGTGCGACGGGCCAGGTCGGCGCGTTGCTGTTGCTCGGGTCGCGCGCCGGTCACCGGCACCGCGTTCGATTTCCAGAATCCCTGCGCCGCGATGTACAGGATGCCCAGCACTACGGCTGCGCCCACGAACAGCCACAGCTGCATCTGCACCGGCTGCAGGGCGTCGGGCCGTGCGGGCCCCCGGCGCATCGGCCGGGGGCCGGGATCGAACCTGCTCTCGCCGGCGTGCGCCTGCGCGGCAGCGGGCATCGTGGGCTCGGCTGGCGCCGACTCCGCCGGCGCGGCGACGGTCGGCGCGGGCTCGGTGGGCGCGGGCTCGGTGGGCGCGGCGACGGCCGGCGCGGACTCGCTGGGAGCGTCGACCGCCGGCGCGGGCCCGCCGAGTGGGAAGTTGCACTGCTCGCAGGCTGCAGCACTCGCCGGATTGGACGTGCCGCAGTCCGGGCAGCGGACGGTGTCGGACATGTTCCCTCGCGTGGTTGCGCCCGCTCGCATGCGGGCGGCGGCGACAATATAGGAGAGCACGTGCGTGTCGCGCATCCCCCGGGCGGTCGCGGGCGTCAGCCGTGCGTGAAGTGTCCGTGCTCACGCCGGCCCCGCCGGCGCCGGCTCGTCGGGACGCTCGCTCGCCGCGCTGGTGCGAGTGCCTCCGCGTGGCGCTTTCCGGTGGCACCGCGTGTGCATTAGCCTGCGGCATCCAGAAGCATCCGCGCGCAGCAGGGGCGCGCCATCACGACCCCGGGAGGCGTTCCCACCGTGCGCTGCAAGTCCATTCGTTCCGCCCTGCTCCTGGCGGTCGTGCTCGCCGCGATGTCCCCGTCGCTCGCGCACTCGGCGGAGCTGGAGCTCAAGGTCGGTTTGCTCCACACCACCGATCTCCACGGCTCGCTCGCCGCCTGGGATGATTGGTTGGAGCGGCCGGCGCCCAGGGGACTGGAGAAACTGGCCACGCTGGTGGCCGCCGCCCGCGCCCAGGGCGAACCCACGCTGCTGCTCGATGCCGGCGACGCGCTCCACGGCAGCCCGCTCGTGCGCGCCTGGCGCGAGGGCTCCCGCCGGGATCCCGAACCCGTCGTGGCCGCCATGAACGCGCTCGGCTACGACGCGCTCGCCGTGGGCAATCATGAGTTCGACGCGGGCCGCGCCTCGCTCGACTCGGCGGCGGCACGCGCAAGCTTCGCGTTCCTGGCCGCGAACGTGGTGGACGCGCGCACCGGCCGGCCGGCCTGGGGCACGTCGCTCGTTCGCGAGTTCGAGGGAGCGCGCATCGGCATCATCGGGCTCACCACGCCCGCGGCGCCGATGCTCATGGACTCGCTCCTCTGTAGCGGCCTCGTGTTCCTGGACCCGCTCGAGGTGGCGCGGCGCGAGATCGCGCGCCTGCGTGGCCCCGAGCGCTGCCAGGCGGTGATCGCGCTGGTGCACATGGGGCTCGAGCGCGAGCCGTCGGCGCGTGGCGGCGACGCGCGGTCGCGCCCGGGCGAGATCCCCAACGAGAACCTGGGTTACAGGCTCGCGTATGAGGTGCCCGGGCTGGACGTGGTGATCCTCGGGCACACGCACCAGGTGGTGAACTCCACCCGCATCGGCGGCGCGCTGGTGACGCAGGCCGGCAAGGGCGGCGAAGCGCTGGGCCGCGTGGAGCTGCAGTTCACGCGAACGTCCACGCTGGCCGACTGGAAGCTCGCCGGCCGCACCGCAAGCGTGACGAGCGTGACCGACAGCGTGGCCAGCGACTCGGCCATGCAGGCGCTGGTCGCACCCTACGCCGCCGCAACGCGCGCCGCGCTGGACCAGGTGGTGGCGCAGACCGACGTGCCGCTGGCGGCACCCTATGGGCGCTACAGCGACAACCCGCTCTGGCGCCTCATCCATCGCTGTCAGCTCGAGTTCTCGGGCGCCGACGTGTCGCTCGCGGCGCTGTTCGACCCGGCGCAGGTCATCGCCGCGGGCCCGGTGCGTCGCCGCGACTTGCTGCGGCTCTACCCGTACGACAACTCGCTCGGTGTGGTGGAACTCTCGGGTGCCGAGCTGCGCGCCACGCTTGAGCACGCCGCGTCCATGCTCAACGAGTACGCGTTCGACGGCGTCACGCCCGTCCTGCGCCCCGACGCCGCCGGCTACCAGTTCGACACCGCGTTCGGCGTCGAGTACGAGACCGACCTCACCCGTCCGGTGGGCTCGCGCATCCTGAACCTCAACTGGCAGGGCAAGCCGCTCGACCCGGCCACGCGGCTCAAAGTGGTGGCGAACTCCTACCGCCTGGCCGGCGGCGGCGACTACCTGCCGCTGCGCCGTGCGCGGCGCGTGTGGCAGACCACCACGACCATGCCGGAGCTGCTCGTGCGCTGGGCCGGCGCCAAGCGCATGCTCGACCACGCCGGCGAGCCCGGCTGGACATTGCTCCCCGACTACGCCGGCGCGCCCGAGCGACCGCTCGTGGACCGGCTGGTGCGGCTGGGCGTGGCGCCGCGCGCCGAGGTGCATCGCCTGGGCGCCTCGCTGCCGGCGCGGCGCGTGGATCTGGTGTACTGGCTCGCGCGCGCGTTCGACATGCGCTCCAAGCGGCCCTCGCGTGCGTGGGGCGACGTGCCGGACTCGCTCGAGGTGTGGCTCGACGGCATCCTCGCGCGCGGCGTGCTGGGGCCGTTGGCCGCGGCGGAGCGGTTCGAGACCTACAAGCCCGCCGTGATCGAGCTGGCGCTCGACTGGAGCGAGCGCACCGCGCGCGTACACCGCTACGCGCTGTCCTCGCGCGTGGCCGATCCCGCGTTCCGGCGCGGCCTGTTCACCGGCGTCAGCGGCCCGGGCCCGCTCGGCCTGCGCGACCGGCTCACGCGCGCCCAGTGGCTGGGCATGCTCGCGAACCTGCGCTTTCCCTCGATCCGCGTGCTCGAGACCACCGACTTCCACGGCGCCATCTTGGGCGGCACGCGCGAGCGGCGCAGCCAGCGACCGACGGGAAGTAGCGTGGCGCTGGCCGCGGCCATCACGCGCGAACGCGCGGTCAATCCCGAGGGCACGGTGCTGCTGGACGGCGGCGACCTGTTCCAGGGGCCGATGATCTCCAATCTCCAGTTCGGCCGCCCGGTGGTGGAGCAGATGAACCTGCTCGGCTACACCGCCGCCGCGGTGGGCAACCACGAGTTCGACTGGGGCGTGGACACGCTGGTGCGCCGCGTGCGCGAGATGAAGTTCGCGGCACTCGCCGCCAACATGGTGGAGCGAAAGAGCGGCAAGCGGCCGGTGTGGGCGCGCTCGGACACGTCGGTGCTGCGCCGTGGCGTACGCGTGGGCATCGTGGGGCTCGCCTACCCGGGCACGCCGCGCGTGACGCTGGCGGCGATCGTGGCGCACCTGCGCTTCGAGGACGATTCCTCCACCGCGGCGGTGGTGGGTGCGCGACTTCGCAAGCAGGGCGCGTCGCTGGTGCTGGGCGTGGGCCACATCCCCGCCGAAACCGACTCGTTGCGGCGCGCCAGCGGCGACCTGGCGCGGCTCGGACGCGTCGCGGCCGTGGACGCCTGGTTCGGCGGCCACAGCCACAACGTGGTGGACGACCGCGTGAACGGCCACCCTATCTTGATCGGCGGCGCTCAAGGCCAGTACCTGGCGGTCGCGGACCTGGTGATGGACCCGCTCCGCGGCAAGGTGGTCGAGACGAGCCAACGCGTGCTTACGGTGTACGCCGACGGACCGGTGGACAGCGCGTGGGTGGAGCACGTGGCGCGCTGGAACGCGGACGTGGCGCCGGTTGCCGCGCAGGTGCTGGGGAACGCGAGCGTGGCGCTGCACCGCCGGCGGCCGGAATCGACGATCGGCGACTTCATCACCGACGCCATGCGCGCGGACGTGCGCGCGGACGTGGCGCTCCAGAATCCGGGCGGCATGCGTGCCGACCTGGATGCCGGCCCGATCACGCGAGGTGACGTGTACGCGATCATGCCGTTCGACAACACGATCGTGACGATGGAACTGACCGGCGCCCAGCTGAAGCTGGCGCTGGAACAGTCCCTGCGCGGCGAGCGCGTGACGCAGGTGAGCGGCGTGCGCTACGTGTTCGACTCCTCCAAGCCGTCGCTCCAGCGCATCACGCAACTCACGCTGGCCGACGGCACGCCCGTGGACGAAGCGAAGACCTACACGGTGGCGGCGAACAACTTCATGGCGAGCGGCGGCGACCAGTACGACGCCCTGGCGCAGGGCAAGAACCGCAACGATACCGCGCGGTTGATCCGCGCGGCCATGGAAGCGTACGTCCAGGCACTGACCGCGGGCGGCTCGTCTCTCGAACTTCGCGGGGACGGGCGGATCACGTCCGCGGATGGTCGGTCGGAGTGACGCTTCTTAGGTTCGTCCGAGGGCGCTAAGTTCGATAGACGTTCGCGTGGCTCGGGGCGTGGCGGGTGGGGCGTCGTTTCAAGGGACGCTCCCTGCGCGCATCGGGGGTACCCGCCGAAGGTGGGTCCTTCGGTCGCTAGGCGTACGGCCGGTTCCGCCATCCTGGCTACACCGGCCTCTCGACTCCCTTGAAACGGCACCCCACCCGCCACCCCCTCGCCCGCCCGCCCCCATGGGGTTCGGTGGCGCCGCACTGGGCCACGGGGAAGGGGAGGTAGGCGCGCCACCTCCCCCTACCCCCTGCGAGTCCCCGGGGAGGTGCGCTGCCCGCGTAGCGGCAGCCGCGCCGCCGCCCTGGAGTCAGCGACGGTGTCCGCCGCACGGACGCCCCGAGGGGTTCGGGGCGAGGGGGAGCGACGGGGGGTCTCGATTCAAGGGCGTCGAGAGGGTCATTCCGGCAGGAAGCCGGAATGGCCCGAACGCCGAGCGAGCCGAAGGCAGGATGCCGTAGGCGAGCGTCCCTTGAATCGAGGCCCCCCGCCGCTCCGCCCGACGCCGCGACAACGCTCTACCGCGAACCGCCCGACGAGGAACCAGCTTCCGAAGTCTCCGGAGCTCCCAGCGTGACTCCCGCCTTCGTGAAGTAAGCGCGGATCCCGGTAGCGAGCTGACGCGCCATGCGCAGTTGGAACAGCGGATCCTTCAGCAGTCTCACTTCCCGCGGATTGTTGATGAACGCCGTCTCCACGAGAGCGCTCGGGAACTCCACGCTCTTCAGCACGACGAACCCCGCCTGCTTGATGCCGCGCGACTCGACCCGGCGGTCGAGCGCCATGTGGTCGAGCAGCGTCTCGGCCAGGAGCTGGCTGCGCTCGAGCATCGAGTTGCGTCGCACCTCGTAGACCACGCTCACCACATCGTCCTCGGCCTGCGGCGCGACGCCGCCCGCCAGGTCCGCGGCGTTTTCGATGTCGGCGAGGTCCTGGTCGGCCTGGTCCGTGGCTCCCTTGAGCGACAGGAAGTACACCTCGGTGCCGCTGCCGCGGCCGCGCCGGCGCGAGGAGTTGCAGTGGATGCTCACGAACAGGTCCGCTCGGACCTTCTCGGCGATCTTGTAGCGCTCGCGAAGCGGGATGAAGAAGTCCCCATCACGCGTGAGGATGGCCTTGATGCCGGGGATGTTATTGAGCGTGTCGGCGAGCCGCCGCGCGATGGCCAGCGTGACGTGCTTCTCGTATACAGGCCCGGGGCCGCGCGCGCCGCGGTCCTCGCCGCCGTGGCCGGCGTCGATCACCACCAGGCGCGTGCGGGACTTTTTCTTGGCGGCGGCGATCCCGGCCAGGCGCTTGTCCTCGGCCGCTTGCGCGCCCGGTCGCATCACGTCCACCACCACGCGGAATGGTGCGTCCTGGGTGGCCGCGAGCGTGAACACCTTGAACGTCGTGCCCGCCGCCAGCCGCACCCAGAAGCGCACGCCGTTGGCGTCGAACAATGCTTCCACGCGCACCACAGCGCTGTCGCTGACGCTCAGGGACGCGGGCACGCCGGCGGCGGCCGTGAGGCCCGGCATGGGCACTGCAACAACCAACTGCGGGCCGATGCCGGAGTCCGGCGCGACGGGCGTGACCTCGGTGTTGAAGTCGAACACCACCCGCGTTCCGCCCGGCGAAGCCCACGTGCGCATGCCGGTCAGCTGCACGCCGCCCGGCGGGCTGGTGGCGAGGCCGGACTGGGCGCGCGCGGCGTCGGGTCCGCCCGCGGCCAGCGTCACTGCGGCCACGACCGCCGAAAACGCGGCCCGCAGCCTCCGGCTCGATCCACGCATCAGGAACATCGCGGTCCTGCCCCCTTCCACCGTCTATGGCGTGACGGGAGGCGACCAGCGTCGCCTCCCGCCCGAGTCATCGTCTTTTACCGCCTCGAACGCTACTTGTCGAGCTTGAGCGTCTCGAATCGCGTGGCGCCGTTCCGGTTGACGATCAGCACGACCGGCTTGCCGGCCTTGCGCACTTTGGACACCTCGGCGCGGAACTCGCGGATGTCGGACACCGCGACCCGGTTCACCTCTTCGATGACGTCGTTCACCTGGATGTCCTTGTCCTGCGCCTCGCTGCCCTCGGCCACGCTGGTGACGCGCACGCCGGACTCGACCTTCAGCTCGGTGCGCTCGCTCGACGTCAAGTCGCGCACCGCGAGGCCGATGTTCTCGGTGTCCTCGCCGACCGGAGGCGTGATCCGGCCGCTGATCAGGTTGTCGTCGCGATCAGTCAACGTGACCTCGGCCGCCACGCGCTTGCCGTCGCGCAGCACGGCCAGCCGCACGCGCGTGCCGGACGGCGTGTCGGCGATCTTGAAGCGGAACTTGTCGCGGTCGGTGACCGGCTGGCCATTCATCTCCACGATGACGTCGTTGCGCCGAAGTCCGGCCCGCTCGGCGGGCGAGCCCGCGAACACGCTCTGGATGATGACGCCCTGCTGGCTGCCGAGCCCGAAGCCCTCGGCGATCTCCGGCGTCATGTTCGCCAGTGTCACGCCGATCATGGCGCGCTTCACCGTGCCGTGCGCCACCAGCTGCTCCGCCACGTGGCGGGCGAGGTTGATGGGAATGGCGAAACCGATGCCCTGGCCGCTGGTGTTGATGGCGGTGTTGATGCCGATGACCTCGCCGCGGATGTTGCACAGCGGTCCACCCGAGTTGCCGAAGTTGATGCTGGCGTCGGTTTGGATGAAGTCCTGGTAGTCCGGCGTGCCGCCGAAGATGTTGAGGTTGCTGCGGCCCTGAGCACTGATGATGCCCACCGTGACCGAACCGCGCAGGTCGCCGAGCGGGTTGCCGATGGCGATGGCCCAGTCGCCGATGCGCAGCTTCTCGGAGTCGCCGAGCGGCAGCACCGGCAGGTTCGAGCCCTGGATCTTGATCACCGCCACGTCGGTGGCCGGGTCGGCGCCGACCGTGGTGGCCTTGAACGTGCGCCCGTCGTTCAACGTGACCTTGATGTTCTCGGCATCGCGCACGACGTGGTTGTTGGTGAGGATGCGGCCTTCCTTGTCGATGATGAAGCCCGAGCCCGACGACGGCACGCGCTGCTGGCGCGGCATGGGCTGGCCGAAGAAGCGGCGCATGAACTCGTCCGAGGAGTCCCCGCTCTCGCCACCCACCTTCTTGGTGACGTCGATGAACACCACGGCGGGCAACGCCTTCTCCACGAGTGCGACGAACGGGCTCTCGGGCAACGGCGCGGAGTTGCTGGCGGCGGCGAGCGCGATGTTGGACGCGCGCGAGACGCGCGGCAGGTTGAGCCCGGCGCTCAAGCCCAGCCCGAGCACCAAGCCGGCGGCGATCAGCGCCGCGGCACCGAGGAAGTAGCTGCGAGGGGTAGTGACCCGGTTGCCGTTCATCGTGGAGGATCCTCCGTTACGCTGGGGTCTGTTCAACATCGGCAGTCTGGCTCTGGGAAACGAGTGGAGATGAGCTTACGGCGCGACCCGGGCCGCGCGAAAGAGGTTCGCTGTCACATGGCGGTCAAATGCGCACACGTCCGGGTCGGCGCGTCCTCCCATCCGATACGCGAACGGGCCCCGGGGTTGCATTCCGCGAGTGAGCGCGCCACCGGCGCGGGGATTCCGCCCACGGCCGGGGTTGGCGGCGTGCGCGTCACGCGGTCTATGCTGGCCCGTCATGCACGCCTCGTCCGTGTTCTTCGTCGCCGATGCCCACCTCGGGGTGGACTCCGCCGAGCGCGAAGGCGCGCGCACCGCGCGACTTCACGACTTCCTGAACTCGCTCCCCGGGCGGGCGTCGTCGCTCTACATCATGGGTGACCTGTTCGACTTCTGGTTCGAGTACCGCACCGCCATCCCCCGCCGTCACTTCGCCACGCTCGCGATCCTGTCCCGGCTGCGCGACGCGGGCGTGGACATCGCCTACCTGAACGGCAATCACGACTTCTGGCTGGGCACGTTCTTCCGCGACACGCTCGGGATCCGCACGCTCGAGGGCGCGGTCACGGTGGAAGCACAGGGGCGCCGGCTGTGGCTTCATCACGGCGACGGCCTGGTGGGCGGCGACCTGGGCTACAAGGTCCTGCGCGGCGTCCTGCGCTCGCGCGCGTGCATCGCGCTCTACGGCCTGTTGCACCCCGATCTGGGCATCCCGCTCGCGCACGCCGTGTCGCGCTGGTCGCGTCACTCGCGCGGCGTCGGGCCGCTCCGGCCCGATCCGCTGTGGCGCGAGGTCGCCGAGCCGGCGTTTCGCAGCGGGCACGATGGCGTGCTGATCGGGCACTTCCATCACAGCTACGAGCGACGCGAGCCGGGCCGGGAGTTCTTCGTGCTCGGCGACTGGATCGAGCGCTTCACGTACGTGGAGTTGAGCGAGGGCCGGCTCGAGCTCAAGACCTGGCCTGCGCCCGCGTAGCGCGAACGCTCGCGTCAGAACCGCGCCGTGAGCGAGAACCGGTGCGTGTCGTCCAAGTCCAGGCGAGAGGGCACGAACGCGTAGTCCACGCTCAGGGCACTCGCGCGCCAACCCGCACCCGCGGTCCACGAGGCCACATCGTCGCCGGCGCGAAATCCCATGCGCAGCGCCGCGCCGGCGGGCGAGTCCAGCTCGCCGCCCAGCGAGACCAGCGCCTTCCGGCCGCGCGTGGCGCGGGCCTCGAGCGCCACCAATCCGGTGAAGTTCTGGAACGCGCCGCGCGCCATGGAGAGCCCGGCGTGCAGCGCGGTGGGCAGCTTGACCGGCTGGCCTTCCACGCCGTCCAGCAGGTAGTGCCCGGCGGGACCCACGTTGTGCACGCTCAAGCTGGCGCGGCCGCCCGGCAGCACGCCCACATTACACGTCGCGCCCGCGCCCATGGCCCACGTGGTCGCGGCCAGGTCGGCGATGCGTTCGCGCACGACCTGCGCCGTGACACCCAGGCTCATGCCGCCCGAGAGCTCGCGGCCGTAGCCGGCCAGGAACTCGAGGTCGTGCGCGCCGAACGAGCCGATGACGTTGCCCAAGTCGTCGCGCTCGGGGATGGCTTCCGAGTACATGGCCCGCAGCGAGGCCGCGAGCCCGCCGCCCAGGAGCCGCCCGGCGATCGCCACCTGGTCGTGGCGCAAGTGCTCGTAGGTCTCCGTGTGCGTGGCCGAGAGCTGGGTGCCCGGGAACGCGGCGAGTCCCGCCGGATTCCAGAACGCCGCTTCGGCCCCCTTCGCCACCGAGGCGTAAGCACCCCCCATGGCCGCCGCGCGCGCCCCCGCGGGCACTTCGAGAAACGCAAAGCCCGGCTGGCCGGCAACGGCGGGTGAGACGGCCAGGGCCGCGGCGATGACAATCACGAGCGTGCGGACAGGCGTCAAGAGGCACTCCCGCGGCGGTGGATGACGTGGATGTCGTGGATGAAATCGAGCGACGGCAGCCCGAGAGCGGCCGTCGCTCGCAAGCGACGCGACATCATAGGGCATCGGACGCCGGCGAGCCGGGGCTCACCCCGGCCACCGGCGCACCGCGCCGTCCGCGATCAGCCCTTGCCGCCCCCTCGCCCGCCCTTCCCCTTCGGGGGGTCGGGCCGGTCGGGCTTGGATGCCGGCGGCGTTGAGCGCGGCGGGTCGGATGCCGGTGGTGATGGTTGCTTGTACCCCGGATCGCTGGGGGGTGGTTCCTGCCGAGGCGGGTCGCGGCGAGGCGCCCCGTCGCGTCGCGGGGAATCGCCGCTCGGGCGCGGTGGGGCGTCGCCGCCCTTCCGCCACGTCGGCTCATCTCCCTGGCCACGGCCTCTCGGCTCGTCCCGCTGCGTGGGTACGGCGGGAGCGTTGCCGCCGCGACCATCGAACTTACGGCGCAGGCCCTCAGGTCTGCTCTCGCCCGCGGCCCCGCGCTGTTCCCTCTGGCCGCCGGGACGAACGTTCGGGCGCTCGGGCTGCGCTGGCGTGCCGTTCCTCCATACGGGCTTGCCGTCGCCCCGGTCGCGCTGGAGCCAGGTCTGCGGACGGTTGCCGGGGGTGCCGGTCTGGCGCCGCACATCGGTGGGCACCACGCCGGGGGGTGTCTCGCCCTTTCGCCAGATCATGCCGCGCGGCGGCGGCGGCGTGTACGCGGCCGGCGCGGGCGTGGGCTTGTAGCGGCGGAGCTGGCCGCCCCACAGGCTGCCCCAGCGGTCCCAGCCATCCCACGACGAGAAACGATTGCGGCTGCCCACCCACGGCGTGTAGCGCGGCGGGCAATCGGTGCGCACGACGTAGTAGTAGTAGGGCACGTACGCGGTCCAGATCTGCGGGCCCCAGTACCACGACCAGTTCACGCGGAAGTCCATGACACTGCAGTTCGCGTAGTAGGGGTCGAAGCCGTCCCACCACGCCCAGCGGTTCGGGCGATGGCAGTCGTTGCACAGGTAGCGCGGGTAGCGCACCTGCTCGTGCACGTAGTAGGTGGAATAAGCGCTCGCGAAGTTCTCGGTGTCGCCGGGCCGCTCCATGACGCGACGGCGGATGCGCTCCATGGCCACGTACGGGTCGCCCACCACGCGGCCCTGCTCGTCGAAGCCCTCTTCGGGAGCTTCGGCGCCCTCCGGGGCGCCTTCGTAGCCGACGCTGGCAGCCTGGGGGTCGAACGGGCGCAGGAACCACGGCAGGTCGCGGAACGGGCGGTCGGAAGCGACCGCCACGAGGAAGCCCTGGCCGGTCTCCTGCTCGACGACCAACTGGTAGTCCGAGCCCTCGTCCGGGAGCCGCAGCGTGCGACGGCCTTCCACGAAGCCCGTGCCGCGCTTCCACGGGTAGAGCAGGTTCACGTCTCCGTCCGTGTCGATCTCGTACACCAGCAGGTAGGCGTCTTCCGTGGAGCGCACCTTCACGCGCATGGCTTCGCCCGCCTGGTAGACGGCATCGTCGCCGCGGTCGGTCCACACCTCGACGTCCATACGGCGCGCCAGGGCCGGGGCCGCCACGAGGACGAGCAGCATCGCCGCCAGCGGAATCGCGCGCGCGAGCATGTTCGACGTGGGTCTCATGGCTCTCTCCTTTTTCGTGCTACCGCAGCCAGGTCACCGGCCGCGGCGTCGCGGTCTCGACCTTTACAGGGGCGGCTTTCAGTTCGGGATTGCCCGTCGCCGTCTGGTACGCCCAGTTGATGCTCACCGCCATGTCCGACAGGGCGTTGACCCTGAACTTGGCGTAGTGATCATCCCACGTCCACACGATGTAGCAATGGCCGGGGATCAACTCGACCGTCCCTGTGGGTGACCAGCCGTCATTGGGGGCGAAGTCCACGGCGTCGAGGTTCGATGCGAAGCCGGCATCCTGGATGTCGGTGTAGGCGAACACGCCCGGAGTCACCTCCACGCCCGTGGCGAACATCTGGTACACGCTGCCGTTGTAGCCGTAAAAGATATCCGTCCGCGAGTCACTCGAGGATCGGGTGGTGAACGCCGAGAAGTCCCAACCCGCGCCCGCGGTGCCTTTGACGAAGTTGTTGAGCGTGGCGCTGCCGGCGGGTCGCGGGGTGTCGAAGATCGTCTCGTAGGACAGCGGGCTCTCGTTGCCGGCGCGGTCCACGGCTGCCACGGCATAAAAGCGCGTGACGCCGTTCGCGAGCCCGGTCGCCACGAACTGGGTGCCCGACGTGCTGCCGATGCGGTCGTAGGGACAGCTCGTGCCGGTGGCGCACGGGGCCATGTAGAGCCGGTAGCCGGTCACGTCGGTCTCGGTGTTCTCCAGCCACTGGAGTGCGACCTGGCCGTCGCCGGTCACGCTGTAGAAGCCGCGCGGCGCGGCCGGGGGGGTGAGGTCGCGGGGCGCCGTGGTGGTCTCGTCGCAGCCGGCCAGGCCGACGGCGGCTAGAGCCAGCAGGATGGGGATCGCCTTGCGCATGGGGTGTTCCTCCTGACGGACGGGATCGAAACGGGACACCGCCTTACAGGGCAACCCGTGTGCCATCGGCGCAAGGCGGGCTCCGGCGAGCCCAGGCGGGCCCCATGACCGCGGGATTGTAGGCGAAATGCAGGGTTTTCGCGCTTTCCCGCAAACAGATACCGCCGCCGGGGAGCTACCCCGGCGGCGGTGCGGTGTGCGCCGCGGACTCAGGTGTGTGACGGGCGCTACACCGGCTAACAGAGCAGGGACACCGATCGAGTTGCGTCGCGACCTAAGCCTGGACATCCCCCAGTGTTGGCCTACCTCGCGATCGACCGGTGTCCGAAGGACCCCCGGGGATGGATCTCTGTGCACCAGAACCGCTGACCGGGTTCATTTTGCGGTCCTGGCGAGAGCCGTCCCTCCATCCCACGGAGGAATCTTGAAGTCGTTGGAGTTTGTCCAAGCTAGCCGGACGTGAAGGACGATGCGTTGTCAGTTCAGACGGGGCTCGTACCCTCGACCGGCCCTCGACGAACCGGCTAGCTCAGATCTTCTGCGCGGCGATGCTCCGCCGGTGCTGCGGGCTTCTTTGGAGGTCCCCCCCTCCGCCTGTCTCACAGAGCACCCTGCGTGCCAGCTACCGGTCCATTCGTGGACATTCTCCTAAAGTGTTGTCACCCCGTGTTTAGCCCAGCAACCTCGGGGGTCGCTCGTGGCTCGACTACCGGCATCGCATGGGAAGGAATTGAAAAGGTATCTGCAAAGCAACAGCCCCGCGCTCACAAGTCGTTGCGCGGGGCCGGATTGGCAAGCAACCATTTTTACAGTGACAGGCATGAAACTCTTTTACAGTCGGCCGCCCTCCAGGCCATACGAGCGGATGCGGCTGAGGAGCGTCGGATAGCTCAGGCCCAGCTCGCGCGCCACGCGCGCCTTGTTGCCATGGAAGCGCTCGAGCGCCTCGACGATGAGCCGGTGCTCGAGCTCGGACACGCTCTTGCGAAGCGTGCGCGCACCCTTGGTGGCACCCGCCTCACCCTGCGTTCCGTTCGCCGCGCCCTCGCGGGTAGCCGCCGCGGCCGTGCGCTCCTCGCGCATCTCGACCGGCAGCAAGTCCATGCCGAGCACGTCGCCTTCGTCGGCCAGCACCACCATGCGCTTCACCGTCTTCTCCAGCTCGCGCACGTTGCCGCGCCACTCGGCCTGCAGGAACAGGTGCATCACCTCGGGCGCGAACCCGCGCACGGGCTTGTCCATCTGCCGCGAATAGAGCGCCAGGAAATGCTGCGCGAGCACCGGGATGTCCTCGCGCCGCTCACGCAGCGAGGGCACACGCACGGTGATGTCGTTGAGTCGATAGTAGAGGTCCTCGAGGAAGCGCCCCTCGCGGATGCGCTCGCGCAGGTCGCCGCCGGTCGCGCAGATGACGCGAGCTTCCACCTTGCGGGTGCGCGTGGCGCCCACCGGGCGGATCTCGCCGCGGTCCAGCACCTGCAGCAGCTTGGCTTGCACCGCCTCGGGGATCTTCTCGATCTCGTCCAGGAAGATGGTGCCGCCGGCCGCTTCTTCGAACAGGCCCGTCTTGTCGCGGGTGGCGCCGGTGAACGCGCCCTGCACGTAGCCGAACAGTTCGGACTCGAGCAGGTGCTCGGGGAGCGCCGCGCAGTTGACCTGCACGAACGGCCGATCGCGGCGATTCGACGTCTCGTGCACCACCTGGGCGAACATGCCCTTGCCGGTGCCGGTCTCGCCCATGAACAAAACGGTGGCCGAGCTGTCGGACACCTTGCGAAGCAGCGTCAGGATGCTCGCCACCTCGCGCGACTGGCTCACCACGCGCTCGGAGCCGGGCACCGGGCGCAGTTGGTCGCGAAGCTGCTGGTTCTCGACGAGCAACAGGCTGCGCTGTGCCTCGACCACCGCCACGGCGGCGCTGTTGGCCAGCACGGCGAGCAGGTTCAACTCGCGCTGCTTGAACGCGCCGAGCAGGTTGTCGTTCAGGCGATCCAGATAGACCATGCCCACCGCCTGCGACGGGAAGTTGAGCGGTACGCACACGAGCGAGCCCACGCCCTCGAGCGCGTCGGCGAGCGCCACGCTGAAGCGAGGATCGGCGGCGACACGGCTGGAGAAGATGGGGCCGTTCTCGGTGAAGCGGTTGCCCGCCACGCCCTCGAGCACGCGCAGCATGCGCCGAGCGCGGTCGCGCCCCAGGCCATGCTGCGCCACCACGTCGAGCCGCCCGGGGGCGGAGCTGAACGCCACGAAGCCGCGATCCCCGCCCGCGTGCTCGACCGCCAGCTTCACGATCTGCGCGAGCAGGCTGTCCATGTCGGCGGTCTCGCGGAACAGGCGGTTCGCCTCTTCCAGCGCCCGGAACTCGTTGCAGGTGGACAGCGACACCGCAACGTACTGGCGTTCGATCTCGCGGCGCAGCGCCACCGCGCGGCCTTCGGCTTCGGGATCGCTCGATTCGGTGAGCCACTGCTCGGCCTGCTCCAGCAGCGACAGCGCCTGATCATAGTGTTCGCGCTCACTCTCGAGCCGCGCCAGCGACAGCAGCGCTTCGGCGGCGCGGGGCACCACGTTCAACTGGCGGAAGATGAGCGCCGCACGGCGCGCGGCGTCGGCCACGGGTTCGAGCGCCAGCCGATTGCGCACGCTGGACGACAGCACGGCGAGGTTTTCGGGCCACGCCGCGAGCGTGGTGGCCAACTCGTAGAGCTCGCCCAGCTGCTCGAACACCTGGGCCGCCGCGCGCAGCCGCGACTCCATGCCGCTCGCGTGGCCGCGCACGGCGTCCAGGTGCGCCAGCTCGCGGAGCGCGATCGAGTGTTCGATGCGGTCGCCCGAACTCTCGGCCATGGCGAGGCCGCGAAGCAGGTGGGCGTGCGCCTCGTCGTGACGACCCACCAGGCGCAGCGCCATGCCGAGCCGAATGGTGAGCTCCATGGTCACGTCGCCGTGGGGAGACTGCGAGCGCGCCTCTTCCAGCGCGGGCTCGATCAAGGCCAGCGCCGCGGGACCATTGCCGCGGTCGATCTCGACCTCGGCCAGGAACTCGCGCGACAGCTCGGCTTCGCGACGCGCGCCGGACGCGTTGGCCAGATCCAGCGCGCGACGGTAGTGCTCTTCGGCGCGGTCCAGCTGGCGGCGGCGCCGGGCCAGGAGCCCTAACGCCAGTTGCGCGTTGGCCTCGCCCGGAGCATGGGAGATCTCGCGCGAGATGCGCAGGGACTGGCGGAAATGTTCCTCGGCCAGCTCCCACTGCCCGAGGCGGTAGCGGATGAGGCCCAGGTTCTGGTGGTGGCCGCGCATGCGCGCAAACAGTCCCTTGCGCTCGTCGATCTCGAGCGCCTGCTCGAGGAAGCGCGTCGCCTCGCGCCACTCGCGCAGGTTCTTGTGCACCATCCCCAGGTTGTTGAGCGCGTTGACCAAGCCGTCGGCATCCTCGATACGGCGAAACGTGGCGGCCGCATTCTGCAGCCAGTCGATGGCTTCGTGGGGACGGCCCGTACGCGCGAGTGCCAGACCCAGCGTGAGCGAGACCTGCGCCACCGTCTGGTGGTCGTCGGTATCGCGCAGCACGTGGTAGGCGTGCAGCGCGTAGCGACGAGCGCGACGCGGCGACCCCAGCTCGATCCACAGGTAGGCGACGCGCGACGCCACGCGTGCCCGCAGCCGCGGTCCCGCCACGCCACGCGTCAGGTCGCGCGCGCGCAGCGCCTCGGCGAGGGCTTGCTTCAAGTTTCCGCGGAGCTTCTCCACGTCCGAGATCCGCAGCAGCAGGTGGACGCGCTCTTCCAACGCGTCGGGCCCGGTCTCGGCCAGCGCCCCGCGGTACGCCTCGAGGGCGTTCGCGTAGGCGTCGGCTGCGAGGTGAAGATCTCCGATCGCCTCCTGTTGCGAGATCCCCGGCTTTCGGGGGCCCGCAGCAGTGGGATCTGGGGGAGTGGCTTTCTGCACGTTCGAACCCTCGAATTCGTCACAAACCCGGTGGGCACCATCGGCGGTTCGTTCCGACGCGCCCGAGCCTCATCGAGAATCGCTACCCCAGATGCACTTAAGGGAAGCGTCTTGGCAGTTGATTCAGCACAACTCGGATCGACCAGTGGAACCGCAGCGCCCAGTAGGACAGCTGATGCCCGCTCATCGGGGCATTGCCAACCTTCGGGGGCAACGGACTGCCCGCAGGAACTTCCGGTTCGCCCACCATGGGATTGACCGCGGGTTTGAAGCCCGAACTGCCGACAGTGGTGCGGTCGAACATCCCGCGCATGCCACCCGCAGCGAAGGCCTCAGACCCGAGCGCAGTCAACGTGGCGGCTGCGAGGACCAAGGCGATGAGGAGTGTGCTGCTCTTGCGATTCTTCATGCGGTGCCTGCTCCCTCCGACACTGGTTCCCTCAGTGGAAGAAAAAAAGTTGTGCCTGCCCGGGTGGAGGTACCGGGTACGCTGAGGTTTTATTTGAGGGGACCTGCGCTTGCCTGCCGGGAGTATCCGCCCGTTGTGAAGCGAAGGTCAACGGCAATTCGAAAGTGAAAAAATGCTTGTCGGGGAGGGCAGGCGAGCTGGCCGAGCCGGTCCTACCCCCCCGCCTGGAGCGCCCGCCACTCCTCGGCGGCGAGCCGAGCGAGTCCGTAACGGAGCCCCTGGGTGGAGCAGATGAGCCCGGGAGCCTGGAAGCGCTCGAGCAGCCCTTCCACCACCAGCGCCCCGGTGCCCACGATGTCCGCCCGGCCCTCACCCATCACGGGCATGGCGCGCCGTTCGGCCTGGCTGGCATGGACGAGCTGGTCCACCAGGCCAAGGACCCGGGCCCGCGGCATGTAGGCCCCCTCGAGCTGGGTGGGGTCGTAGGTGTTCATACCGGCGTCGAGGGCGGCCAGCACGGTGATGGTCCCACCCACGCCCGCCAGCACGGCCGAGCGCTCCGGAAACGATGCACAGCCATGCATAAGTTCAGTTCGTACCCACTCGCGCGACTCGTCCAGCTGATCCGCCGTGGGCGGGTCGTGCGCCAGCAGCCGTTCGGTGAGCGTGACGGCTCCAAATGGCAGGCTGGTCCAGCGCCCGAGTCGCTCCCCCACACCGCTCACCACCTCGGTGCTGCCCCCTCCCAGGTCGAACACCACGCACTGGCTGCCGCGGGCACTCTTGCCGAGGCCCATGATGACCGAGCGATAAACAAGCCGCGCTTCGTCGGCCTCGCTCAGGATGCGCACCGGCACGCCGGCCACCTCGCTCACGCGCTCGGCGGCGGCGGCGCCGTTGGTGGCGCGCCGGAGCGCCGCGGTGGCGGCAGCCAGCACGTGGCGCGCCCCGAGCGCGCGGGCGCGGCGCAGGAACTCGCCCACCAGCACGCCCGCCCGCTCCACCAGTTCCTCGTCCACGCGGCCGGTCTCGTGCAGGCCGCGGCCCAGCCGGCAGGCCTCGCCGGCCCGCGCGACCGTGTCCATGGCCGGGCCCCAGGGCTCGGCGTCCGGGATCTCGGCCACCAGCAACCGCACGGAATTGGACCCGATATCAATTGCACCGACGCGCATAGGTTCGCTTTCGCCACTCCGCTGCCCTAGAGCAGGTAGTCCTCGATGTCCGTGCGATAGCGGGAGGCGAGCGCACGGGAGTCGGAGGTATTACCAGATTCCGGCGGCTCGTGCGTAGACGAGGGCTCGGGCGTGGCCGGGGGCTGGCCCAGCGCGGCCGCGACCGACTCAGCCAGGCCGGCTTCGGCCGGCTCGCACATGAGCGGTTCGAGTTCCGCGGTCGAGGCGACCGGGATCGCTTCCCGGGCAAGCCCTGCTTCGAAGGCGTCCGCCGAGTGAGCCAGTGACGCCAGCACCTCCCGGGCGGCCGCGTCGCGCGGAGCGGGCCTGAACACCACCCGCTTCCCGTCCCGCTCGCGCTTCACCAGCCCTGCTCGCTCGAGCGACTGCAGATGTCGGGTGGTGCACGACTGGCTCAGCCGCACGGCACGGGCCAACTGGCTCACGCTCCGGTCCACGCCGGAGAGGAGCAGCATCAACAGCTGGAATCGCCGTGGCGGGGCCAGGGCGGCGTAGGACCGATGCAGTCGAGTGTGTTCGCGGCGCATTGCATCGCCATGCATACCATCGTGGCACGATTGACCGCAAGCGACCGTGGTTGCTACCGTTCGTGGCAGACTTCGCGCACACTGCCGCCATGACCCACACCGATCTGTCGCCCGTTCAGGGCCCCACTCCCAGTTTCTTCGGCATGAGCCGTGACCGCCTGCGCCGTCACGTGCTGGGCCATGGGCTGCCCGCGTTCCGGGCCGAGCAGATGTATTCGTGGGTGTACCGCAAGCACGTGCGCGACCCGCTCGGCATGACCAACCTGCCGCTCGCGTTTCGCCGCTCCCTCACCGGCATCTGCGACTTCGCGCTGCCCGAGACGGCGTCGGTGCACAACAGCCCCGACGGCAACACGCACAAGTTCGTATTGCGCCTGGCCGACGGCGTGCGCGTGGAGAGCGTGAGCATGCGCACGCCCCGGCGGCTCACGTTCTGTATCTCGAGCCAGGTGGGTTGCGCGTTGAAGTGCTCGTTCTGCGCCACCGGCCTGATGGGCTTGAAGCGCAACCTAAAGGCGCACGAGATCGTGGCGCAGGTGGTGGCCATGGGCGACTACCACGGCTGGCAGGACGACCGCTTCAACATCGTCTACATGGGCATGGGCGAGCCGCTCGCCAACCTGGCCGCGGTGACCGAGAGCATCCGTATCCTGCACGACGACCGCGGCTTGAACCTGGGCGCGCGCCGCGTCACGGTGAGCACGAGTGGCCTGGTGCCGCAGATCCGCGAACTCGCGCGGCTCGACCTGCAAGTGGGCCTGGCCGTGTCGCTGCACGCCACCACCGACCAACTGCGCGACGAACTCGTGCCGGTCAACAAGCGCTGGCCGATCCGCGAGCTGCTGGACGCTGCCCGCGAGTACGGCCGCACCGTGGGGCGTCGCGTGACGCTGGAGTACACGTTGCTGGGCGGCGTCAATGACAGCATGGACGACGCCGACCGCCTGGCGGCGTTCGCGCGCGAACTTCCGAGCAAGGTGAACATCATTCCCTACAATCCGGTCCCGGGCCTCGACTGGAAGCGCCCGTCGCAAGCCGCGATCGATGCGTTCGCCGAGCGGCTTTACCCCCGGGCCCCCGCCGTGACCGTGCGACAGACGCAGGGCGGCGACATCTGGGCCGCCTGCGGCCAGCTGGGCGGACTGACGCCGGAGGCATGAGTGACGCGCCCCGGCACCGGCACCGACAGGGCCGGTGAGGGTGTGGGCAGGCGCGGCCTCGCGATGACGCTGCGTTCGCGGCTGTTCCTGGCGATGCTCGCGCTGGCGCTGGTGCCGACGCTGCTGTTCGCGTGGTTCACCATGGTGCAGCTGCGCGCTGCCACGTCGCGCTGGTACCAGTCGGGTGTGGAGCACGCGCTCGAAGCGGCCATCGCGACCAACCGCGCCACGCTCGCCCGGCTCGAGGCCACGGCGTTGGAGCGCGCGGACGCATGGGCTGCGGCACTTCCCGACATCGCGGCCGATCCGGCGCAACGCGACGCGATGCGTGCGGGCCTGCGCGAGGCGGGCCTCGACTTTGCGCAAGTCTATGAACGCGATCCCACCGGCTGGCACGCCGCGAGCACCGTGGTGCCGGCGGGCGTGCCCACGGCCAGCCTGCCCGAGCTGGGGGGTGCCATCGCCGCGGCGATGTCGAGCGACCGGCTGGTGCGCTCGCCCGCAGGCGTGCTGGCGGCGGTGGCGCCGATGAGCGACGGCGTGGTGCTGGCGACCGGCGTGCGCTTGAACCCCGGCTTCTGGGAACGCCTGGACGAGGTGCGCGAGGCGCGCGCGCTCTATTCGCGCGTGGGGGTGCTGGTGGACGTGCAGCGCCAGCGGGTGTGGCTCACCGTCGCGGCGCTGGCGCTGGTGATCGGGTTGGCCGCGGCGTTCCTGGCGCGCGGGCTGGCGAGTGGCATGACGCGGCCGCTCTCGCTGCTCGCCACGGCGCTCGAACGCGTGGAAGGCGGCGCGCCGAGCGAGCCGCTGCCCGAATCGGGCCCGCGCGAGCTGGCATCGCTGGCCACGTCGTTCAACGCCATGACCGCGCGACTCGCGGAAGCACGCGCCGCGTTGGCCCTGGCCGAGCGCGAGGCCGCATGGCGGGACGTGGCGCGCAAGCTGGCGCACGAACTCAAGAACCCGCTCACGCCCATGACGCTCTCGCTCCACCGGCTCCAGCGCCGCGTCCAGCTGGTGCCCGAGCACGAGCGCGACGCCGTGCGCGAGAGCCTCGCGGCGCTGCTCCAGGAGATCGACCACCTGACCCAGTTGGCCGAGACGTTCTCGCAGTACGCGCGCATGCCCGAGCCGCGCGAGGAACCGCTGGAGCTCTCGGAACTCGCGCGCGCCGCCGGCGCGCTGCACGAGCCGGAACGGGTGACGCTGGAGGTCAGGTGCCAGGCTGCGCTGCCCGTGCGCGGCGACCGTTTGCTGCTCTCGCGCGCGCTGCATAACCTGTTGGTCAATGCCATCGAGGCGAGCCCCGCGGGCGCGGTGGTGGAACTGGTCACGGGCGGCGATGGCGCGCAGGCGTGGGCGGAGGTGCGCGATCGTGGCCCGGGGCTGGACCCCAAGCTCGCCGAACGTGTGTTCGAGCCTTACGTGAGCAGCAAGAATCGCGGCAGCGGACTGGGGCTGCCGCTCGTGCGCGACATCGCGCGGCAGCACAAGGGACACATCACGCTGGTCAACCGGGATGGCGGGGGCGCCGTGGCGCGCCTGTCGCTGCCCCTCTCCCCGAGGAGCGTGGATGCCTGAGCGAGAGCGTTATGCCGTACTCACCGTGGACGACGACCCCGCCATCCGCCGGCAGTTGCGCGGCGTGCTGGAGGACGAGGGTCACGAGACCGGCGAGGCCGCGAACGCCGCCGAGGCCTACCAGGCGCTGGAGAAGCGCCGCTGGGATGCCGTGCTGCTGGACCTGACCATGCCCGGCGAGCACGGGCTCGACGCGCTGGTGCGCATCCGCGAGCACTCCCCGGACGTCGCGGTGGTGATCGTGTCCGGCGAGAGCACGCTGGAGAACGCCGTCAAGGCCGGCCAGCGCGGCGCGTTCGACTTCGTGGCCAAGCCCGTGCGCGACCCCGAGCACCTGCTCGAAGTGCTGCGCGAGGCGGTGAAGCTGACGCGACTGCGGCGCGGAACGGCGGAGAGCGCCAACGCGAAGCGTCGCGCGGTCGGCGCCGGCGCCGGAGGCGCCGAAGGCTCGAGCGTCAGTGCCGAAAACGCAATCGTCGGCGAGTGCCCCGCCGTCGAGCGCCTGCGTGAGCAAATCCGACGCGTGGCCCCGAGCAACGGTCGCGTGCTCATCACCGGCGAGAACGGCGCCGGCAAGGAGCTTGCGGCACTCGCGATTCACGAGCTCTCCAAGCGCTCGGCCGGGCCGTTCGTCAAGTTGAACTGCGCCGCGATCCCGAAGGACCTGTTGGAGAGCGAGCTGTTCGGCTACGAGAAGGGTGCGTTCACCGGCGCGGTCGGGAGCAAGAAGGGCCGGCTGGAGATGGCCCACGACGGCACGCTGTTCCTGGACGAGATCGGCGACTTGGCGCTGGAAGCGCAGGCCAAGCTATTGCGCGCACTCGAGACCGGCGAGATCGAGCGCGTGGGCGGCACGCGCACCGCCACCGTGGACGTGCGACTGATCGCCGCCACCAATAAAGACCTCGCCGCCAAGGTCAAGTCGGGCGAGTTCCGCGAGGACCTCTACTTCCGGCTGAACGTGCTGCCCGTGGTGGTGCCGCCGCTGCGCGAGCGCAAGGCCGACGTGGCGCGCCTGGCGCAGCACTTCCTGGCGCGCTTCACGGAGGCCGAGGGCCGCGGTGCCATGACGTTCGCAGACGACGCGCGCGAGCTGCTCGAGGAGTACCACTGGCCCGGCAATGTGCGCGAGATGCGCAACCTGATGGAGCGCGCCGTGGTGCTGGTGAGCGGCGACGCCATCACCGCCGCGGACTTGAACCCGTGGCTCGAGAGCCCGCCCGATGAGGGCGAGGACGCCGGCTTGAAGGGCAAGGTGGCGAGGAGCGAGATCGACTCCATCCGCCGCGCGCTGGATGCCGCCGAGTGGAACGTGACGCAGGCTGCGGCAGGGCTGGGGATCGATCGCACGAACCTGCACCGGAAGATGCGCAAGTACGGGATCGCGCGGCGGTAGGGGGCACGGGGAACCGCCCCTGCGTCCCCGCCACGCCCCGTGGCCCGGACGCCACACCCGCCGGACCGCGAATACGCCGCGCCAGCTCGCAAGCCCGTTCAGCACGCGGATTTGCGTGTGCCTTGCGGACCGCTATGGTGGTACGGGGCTTGCCTTGGTACTCGGGCGAACCCCCGACACCCCCGGAGGCACCGTGACCACCCTTCGCCCCCTCCTCATCGTGCTGCTCGCCGCGGCGCTTTCCGCGGCGCCGGACGGACCCGTCCGCGCGCAGGTCCCGTTCTTCGACAGCACCGGCCACGAACCGCGCGTGGGCGCGCCGGTGGAGGTGGAGTCCGAGTCCGAGGCCGAGTGGCTGCGCGCCCCCATGGGCGACCAACTGCTGGACCATCCCGACCCGTGGAACGCGAACCACCCGGTGCGCTCGCAGGACGTGCAGCTAATGGTGGACTACAACCGCGTGGACCTGCTTCGCTACGGGGGCCACTATCAGGCCCAACGCCCGTTGACCATGTATCCCCGCATCGGCGCTCGCTTCGAGTACGCCACCGGGCGCAAGCGCACGCTCTACGGCGTGCAGTTGGAGCAGCCGCTCCTGCCCACCGCGCGCTTCGTGTTCGGCGTGAGCGCGGTGCGGCGCACGGACCATTCCGAGCTCCAGCAGGTGGACGACGTCGAGAACTCTCTGGCGTTGCTTCTCGCGCGCACCGACTACCGCGATTACTACGAACGCGAGGGCGTAGGCGTGTACGTGTCGTGGCGCGTGCCCGACTTCTCCACCGTGAGCCTGCACGTGCGCGGCGACGAATACCGTTCGCTGGGCTTGAACGACGACGTGGTGTCGTGGTTCCGGCGCTCGCGGCCGCTGCGCGAGAATCCCTTGATCGACGATGGCGGCACGCGTTCGGTGCTGTTCCGGCTGGAGCGCCTGGCCCAGCGTTCGAGCAGCACGCGCGCGGGGCTCTACCACGGGATCGAGCTGGAGCGCGCGGGCGGCGAACTGGGCGGCGACTTCGACTTCCTGCGGCTCCTGGGTGACGTGAGGAGCGTGCTGCGGCTGTCGCCGGCCACCACGCTGTCGCTGCGCGCCGTGGCCGGCACCAACACCGACGGCGTGCTCCCACGCCAAAGGCGTTTTGCCGTCGGCGGCATAGACGGCCTGCGCGGGCACGCGCTGAACGCGTTCACCGGCAGTCACGTGGCGCTGGCCCAGGCCGAGTACACGATCGGGCTGTGGGCACTCCGCGGCGAGGGCTTCGAGGCGGGACTCCACGCCATCGCGTTCCTGGACGTGGGGAGCGCGTGGGAGAACCCCGCCAACCGCTGGGATGTGGCGAACCAGCGCTTCGCCACCGACGCCGGGCTGGGCCTGGCTACCAGCGAAGACGACGTGCGCGTGTACGTGGCGCGCGACCTCTCCGACAGTAGCTCCGAGTTCGTCTGGTCGCTGCGATTGCGGCGACCGTTCTAGCGAGATCCCCCACACCCCTTGCTCCCCAGCCGCCGCCTCCCCGGCCCCTGCGCGCCGTCGCGCGCCGCGACGTGTCGCACGCGTCCCGGCGGTGGCTGGCTGCCCCGGCTGGTGCTCGCGTTGCTGCTTCCGCTGCCGGTGCACGCGTTCCAGATCACGGCGATCCGGCCCGCGCGCGACGCGAACGGCCAGCTGTGGGTGGAGTTGCGCATCGAGGAACCCATCGAGCCGCGCGTGGCGAGCAGCCTGGGGCGCGGCATGCCGGCCACACTCACGCTGCACGCCGAACTGTGGCGGCGCCGCAACGGTTGGTTCGACCGCATGGAGCGCGCGGTCGAGGCCACGTTTCGCATGCGCTACGACGTGTGGGGTGACCATTGGCGGCTCGATCGCCCGGGCGCCCCGCCGCTCACGGTGAAGACGCTCGACTCGCTGCAGGCCGCGCTCGAGCGCACCCTCGTGCTCCCGGTGGCCTCGCTCGCGCGCATCGGACCCGAGGTGCCATGCTACGTGGTGGTGAGCGCGTCGTTGCGGCCGTTGAACATCGAGGACGTGGAGGAGGTCGAGGGCTGGCTCTCGGGCGAGGTGCGTGACAAAAAGCGTTCGGGCTTCGGCGTGCTCACGGCGCTGCCGCGCTCGCTGTTCGATGCGGCGCGCAACTTCGCGGGCTTCGGTGACGACCGCTCGCGGCTGATCAGCGCCGACTTCACGCCGGCGAACCTGCCGCAGATGTCTCGCTAGCGCGCCAGCACCACGCGCACCGCGCCGCCCTGGCCGTCGCGCGCGCGGGCGAACACCACCTCGCCGCGCACGGCGCGCCCGGCGCGATCCGTGCCGCTCCAGGTCCACGCCACGCTGTTCGGGCCGGGCGTGGGCTGGACACTCGCGAGCCGGCGGCCCGCGGCATCGTACACATCGAGCACGGCGGCGCTCGTACCGAACCGCGAGAACGTCACCGCGCCACGCGCCAGCGGTGCCGCGGTCAGGCGCGCCCCCGGCGTGATCGATCCGGCGGCGGCGAACGACTGCATGTACTCCGCCAGGCCCGCGACCTGCGTGGGGTAGGCCAGTGCGGCGTTCTCGATGGTGCCGTTCTGGGTGGCGGTGGCACCACCGAACAGCGCACGGAAGTCCTCGGCCCAGATCTCGTGCGGCCGCAGCGCGTGCGCGGCGTACGACGTGTGCACGTCGGGCGCCAGGCCGCGCAAGCGCATGTATTCGCTCCAGCCCTGCTCGTTCGAGTCGGGCAGCAGCGCGTACTGCACCACGTGACCCAGTTCGTGGACGAACTCCGAGTGCTGGTGGCCGCTCGCGAGTTCGCGCACGCCGGGTGAAAGCAGGATCAGGCCCGGGCCGGCCGCGGATTCGAGGCTCTCGCGCCGCGGGAAGGGCAGGATGAACACCTCGGCGGACAGCGAACCCAGCGGGTAGCGCACCTGCGACAGCGCGGCGGCCACCTCGCCGGCGTCGAAGGGGTGGAACGTGCCGTCGCCGGGATTGGTGACGAGCGGGTCGGACGTGGAAGTGACCAGCTCCCAGCGCAAGCCGCCCGGCAGCTCGAGCCACAGGCGATCGTCTTCAAACCGGCAGTAGACGCGCAGCGTCTCCTGCACGTCGTGCACCACGATTCCGGCCACCCGACTGCTCGAGGTGCGCAGCTCGTTGGCCGGGGCCGGGGCGGCGGAGAGCAGCAGGGCCAGGGCGGTCGCAAGGCGTTGCCGAGCGTGGGTGGGGAGGGACATACCCACCCCACAACGCGACGAATGTGCCACCAAGAAACGCCGCAGCCAGCGCGGGGCGCGATTTCAGCCGCACGCCGAGCTCGCTGTGCGGCAACGGGTTCAGGCGGTGCCAGAGTCCGCGGTTCGAGCTGGATCCGGGCTCGCGGAGCGTTGGAGCCGAACTCGTCGGGCGCTCCCCCCCAAGCGCCGGACCGCGATGGGTGCGCGCACCCACGCCGCTCCCTGCGATGCGTTCGGAGTCGGGGCCACGGGCTAGATGGTCGCGTGCGCTCCGGGGGCGGCGGCGGGGGCCGGCGCGGGGCTTCCGTCGGGCTCACTCAGGTCGCGCGGTCGCGAGCCGGCGCGCGACAGCAGGAACGCGCCCGTGCCGATCGTGGAGAGCCCCACCAACAGCAGCACGCCCACCAGCAGGAAGAACAGCGCCGCCGTGCGCACCACGCCCGGCGTGTCCCAGAGGATGGCGCCGAAGCCGAAAACCGAGGCCACGAGCAGCGAGCCCGACACGAGCGGCGCCGTGATCCCGCCCTCGCCCAGCCGGCGGCGGGTGAGCTTGCAGCCCAGCACGTACGTTGCCGCGATCTGGCCCGCATAGAGCATCGCGACATATACGAACGGCAGGAAGACCGCGATGGGGATGCCCACCACCGTCACCATGAGCAGCAGCATGGACATGAGCATCAACGGGCCCGATGCGACGCCCAACGCCAGCGACGCGGCCGTGCGGCGGGACGACGTTACGGCCACGCGCGCGAGACGTCCCGGGAACAGGGCGCCGGCGACCCAGCCGAAGAACAGCGAGACGACCCACGCGAGCGCGACCGTCATGAGCACGACCGGCAGGCCCGGCAGGCCCAGCGTGAACGGCAGGAAACCCACCTGCACCGTTTGCCCGCCCACCTGGGCGCCAGTGTCCTCGTGCAACGTGCCGCCCACGGCCACGGCATCGCCACGCACCGAAGCGCCGGGCTTCAAGTCGAGCGAGCCGAACACCGCCACGGCGGAGCCCGTCACCTCGCCCTCCACGCGCACCGAGCCGAACACCGCCACGACGTCGCCGTCCACGCGCTCGCCGGCGGGCACCTCGGCGTCCGAGAACAGCCGCACGATGCCGTTGCCGTTGCCACTGCTGTGCACCTTGAACGGGCCCGCCTCGAAACTGTCGTCGCTCTTTACCATGATGCTATCGCTGTCGGCCTCGGAGCTGACGCGCGTCACGACGATCCCGTGGCGGTCGATTTCGACGCGGCGCACCTTGCCGTCGTCGCTGGTGACCGTGACCTTGCCTTTCGCGTGGGCGCTCGGGGCGAACGACAGGAGCGCGACGGCGAGCAGCCCCGCGACGGACCTACAGGCCCAGCATGCCGACATGAGGGATCTCCCCGGTCGCGCGCCGCTCACGCGGCCGCATCCACCAAAGTACGGCCGCGCACACGCCGAGGGCCGCAAGCAACGTGAGGAACACGGCGGGGTGCGCGAGCGCGCCCCACAGGAGCTTCCACAGGCGGCTCATGCCGCCGCCGCCCGCGAGGAATTCGCCGAACCGCGCGAGGCCGTCGCTCAGGGATCGCACCACGAACGTGCCGGTGTCGGTGAGCGAGCGCATTCCCGCCGCGATGACACCGCGGAGCCACGCGCTCGGCGCCGGCAGCACGAACGCCGAAGCGATAAGCCCCAAGCTCGCGGCGAACGCGCCGGCATAGGTCCAGCCCAGCACCTTCACCCAGCGCGGCGCCTGGTGCGGGAGCACGCTGTCCATGATGCGGTCGAACAGTTCGGGGCGCGGGTCCAGCAGCGGCACGGCGCGCAGTTCGCTGAACACCACGCGGTACGCCGCCGCCTCGGCCTCGCATTCGCGGCAGCCCGTCAGGTGCGCCGCGAACCTCGTCGCTTGGTCGGGCGCTAGTTCGCCGTCCAGCCAGTCCTGGACCCTGAGCGTCTCGGGGCAGTGGTTCATGACGGTCTCGTCAATCGTTCCTTCATCAGCGCGCGTGCCCGGTGGATCCGGGCCTTCACGGTGCCGAGGGGCAGGTGCAGCGCCTCGGCGATCTCTTCGTACGACAGGTCCTGCTGGTGGCGCAACAACACGACGATGCGATAGTGCTCGGGCAAGCTGTCGATGAGTCGCGCCGCCGCCGATTCCTCTTCGGCATGCGACGTGATCTCGTCGGGCTTGAGCCCCGGATCCGCCACGTCCATCGTGCGCTCTGCCGTGGAACCCGTTTCGCTGTAGGTCAGCGACACCGTCTTCACCCGCCGCCGCCGGAGCTGGTCGATCGCAAGTCGCGAGGCGATGGTGAAGATCCACGCCGCGAAC
>CAYQNV010000135.1:0-26833 GCA_964418975.1 uncultured bacterium
CGAGCCGAAGGGGTGGGCTCGGGCTATGAGCGCCTGGATGACTTCACCGTCACGAATGGCGCCACGGGCGCGAGCGTCTCGGGTGGCGGTGCGGGCGCGTCGCGACGTCGCGCGCTGACGGGTGCGGGGATCACCGCAAGCGCCAGCGCGCATGTGACCGCGATGCGGCCCATGCGGGGGAAAGCCAAGGTCACGGTTGGTCCTGGTGAGCGTCGACCGTGGGGAGCGGCGGGACGGTCGGAGCCGTCGGGATCGTGGGGAACACGGGCACGGTGGGATCCAGCTGCCAGGTGCCCGCGAGCACGCTGGTGATCCCGCGCGCGGGATGCGCCTGCGCCAGGTCGAGCTTCAGGAACGTGAGCTCGTCGCGCGCGGGCTCGAGCGTGACGTAGCCGGGTGCGGCCAGGCTCCAGCCGTCGCCGTGGAACGCGATCTCGATGACCTGCTCGCGTGGTTCGACCAAGCCGCGAAACACCTCGAGGACTCCACCGTGCTTCAACGACTCGCGCTGCGTGTCGTTCAACCCCGACGTCACCCGCGTGCCGTCCTCGAGCGTGACCACCACGCTGTCCACGCGTCCCTCGATCGCGCCACCCGTGATCATCACATCCAGCTCGGTGCGCTGGCGGCCGGCGAAGTCGGCTTGCAGCACGCCCAGTCGCGCGCGCTGCTCGTCGAGCAACCGCTCCATCAGATCCAGCTCGCGCTCGAGCTTGGCCAGGTCGGAAACACTCGCGAACAGCGCGGCGCGCTCGCGCTCCTCGGCGGCAAGCTTGACGGAATCCTTGGCTGCCGCGATCCGGGCGAGTAACTCGCGATAGGCGAGGAAGCGAGGATCCAGCTCGCCGGCGCCGGCGTGCTCCTGGCGGGACTCCTGGCGCAGCCGGTCGAACCGGCCGCGGATGAAGTCGCGGTTGGCCTTGAGGAACCGCAGAGTGGGCAACTTCTCGCGCACGGGTTTCACGCGCTCGATCTTGACCGTGGTGATGACTTCGTCCTGCGCGCGTGCGCCGGGAGCGGCGACCAGCGCCAGCCCCGCGACCAGCACTGCCATCGCGCCGCGCAGGACGAGACGCGCCGGGTGCCGTGCGGTGATCGCCTTCGCGTGGTCCATGGTCAGCCCCTCCACGTGCGTTGCACCTTGCCGTCGGTCGCGTCCACGACCACGAACAGCGAAGGCGCGCCGGAGGCGCTGTAGACGAACGTCCACGTGGTCACGTCGGGATCGCCCTCGGAGAGCGCCCCGCGCATGAGCAGCATGCTCACGAGCCGGCCGCTGTGCTCCTTGCGGAACTTGGCACCGCCGCCCGCTTCGGCCGCGGCGAGCGCGACCTCACTGTCGAGCCAGTCCGCCGACACCGGCGGTGCGTCGAAGCGCATGTCGAGGTTCTCGGCCACGGCGAGCCGGCCGGCGCGCACCGACCACACGCGCGCCCGGTCCTGCGAGGGGGAGTAGTAGAGATAGCCCCAGCGCGGGCTCGCCCCCGCTTGGTCCACGGGCTCGTCGTTCTCGACGTAGACCAGTACGGCGTCCGCCGACCACGACTGCGCGGCGGTGCTGGCCAGCTCGAGCCCCTGACGCGCGGCGAACGGCGGCGCATTGCGAGCCGTGGCCGTGCTGGCGCACAACAAGCCGGCCACGCACCAGGCGAGGAGTCTCGAGGCATTCCGGGAACGGCGGGCGCAATCGTCCATGTCGCTCTCCTCTCCGGGTGGTGCTAGAACAGCAGCAGCGAGCCGAGACTGAACTCGACGTTGTGGTGGAGCCGGCGCGCCTGGTCGGAGCCGGAGCGGAAGACGTAGTCGCGCGCCTCCCAGCGCATGCCGGTGCGCCGCGACAGGAACAGCGTGGTGCCGGCGCCGAAGTTGAAGCTGGTCTCGGTGCGGCCCTGCATGATCGAGGAGCCCACGCCGCCGGTGACGAATGGCACCATCTGCCGTCCGGGCAGGATCTCGTAGGTGGCGTTCAGGTGGTAGAACAGCATGTGGAAGTCCTCGGCCTCGAGCGACAGGCCGAACAGCGACTCCACGATCTCCGCCGGCCGGTGCACGTGCGTCCAGCCCGCGCCGGTCTCCACCTGCAGCCGGTCGAACACGTAGTAAGCGAGCCGGCCGCCCAGGGCGAGCGAGTTGGATTTGCGGTCGAACGCGTAGCCGCCCGCGTAGCCCGCGAGCAGGTAACTGCCGGTGCGCGCGTAGAGCTTGGGGTTGGGCCGCATGGGTTGGTTGGATTCGTCGAACTCGCTGCACAGCGAGACGTGCACCCAACCGGACTCGGTGGGAGTGAGGCGCACGTTGAGCCAGTCGCCGGTGCGTCCGAGCACGGGCAGTTCGGTGCCGGGCGGGAGCACGGTCGCGATGGCGTCCGACTCGCTCGGTCCGGTGCGCAGCACGGTGCGCGGGCGGCCGGAGAGCCGCGCCATGCGCATCGTGGTGAGCGACGCGTTCGCCACTACTCGTGGCGCGGGCTCCGGCGCGGACTCCACCGCCGCGGGTGGCTCGGTCGCCACCGGCACGGGTGCGAGCGAGTCCGCGGCCGCGGCCGGCTCCTCGGCGCGCGCCGGCGGCGCCACGAGGAAGGCCGTGAGCAGCAGCAGCGGCACGAGCGGCCCGCGATGCCGCGGCGCGAACAAGGTTTGCCGGTCCATGCGAACGTCCTCCCTCACCAGTTCCACGCGTGCGTCACGGCAACGCGTGCATCCCAATCCCCGAACGTCTCGCGCCCGTACTCGATCGCATTCCCATTGCGGTGCGCCGTATCGAGCGCGAACACCCGCCGCTCCAGCTCGAGGCCCCAGTTCCAGTCGCCGGGCAGCGGCGCCTGCAACGCAAGCCCCGCCCCGGCCACCCAGTCGTGGACCGGCGCCAGGGTCACCTCGACCGGAGCGCCACCTGTCCCGACCGTGACGTGATCGGGGCGGTAGTGAAGCGCCAGTCGTCCGCCCGCGGCCGTGGCCTCGAGCGCCAAGCCCCGCCATGTGGCCACACGAGCGCGCGCGATCAGCTCGAGGCTGCTCGTGCGCACCGACGGATCGGTGACACCCGCAAGCCCGAGGGATTGCGTGGTGCCGCCCTGCCACCAGCGAAGCCCGGCCGCGCAGGACCCGAGTCCCGCGAGCAGCTGGGCACCCCAGGCGGCGTGCGGACGGACGTCCCATTGGTAATCGGCCATCGCCGCGACAGGCTGAACGCTTCCCGCCAAAAGTCCGATCGAGGCCCAGCGAGCACGCGGCGCCGGATCTGCAGCGTGTGCGGCCGTGGCCGTGCTGAGCACGGCGCCGAGCAGCACCGCGACGCGGGCGCGGCCGAGGATCCCGGCGCTCGAGTGTCGCCCGCTCGGCCTCGCGTCCGTGCGATGCGCGGTCATGGCGTTACCGTGAGCGGCAGGCCGACGGGGAGGATCTGGTACGGGTTCGACAGAAACGGCGACACCGCGATCGAGTCGGCGCCGCTCGGCAGCTGGATCTCGGTGCCCGAGCCCAGGTAGCAGACCAGGAAGAGCCCGGCCACGGGGCCCGTGCCGAGGCTGTCGGTGATCGCGCCGGGTACGACGCCGGTGAACGTGAAGTCGATGCGCTGGATCAGGTGGTCCCAGCCGGTGATGGCGCGCGTCTCGCGGCCCATGCTCACCGAGGTGGCGAGCAGCCGGTCGATGTCGTTCGCCATGCGCAACCGGTCGGCGTCCGGACGCAACTGCAGCGTGGCCGCCGACATCGTCGTGCTCGCGCGCAGTTCGGCGACGGCGAACCCGGTGAGGATCCGTCGGTAGGTGATGTCGGCACTGACTTGCACGGGCAGCGAGCTGCCGGCCTGTACCGCCTGGGCGCTCACGAGGTTCCCGCCGGCGATGTCCACGCGCGTCCAGCGGTCCTCGACCTTGGGCTCGCCGAGACAGCCGCCGCTCGCGAGCGCGAGCAGTGCCAGCAGCACGCTCGCGCCGCGGGTCCGCCGCCGCGCGCTCCAGGGAGTATGTTGGCTCACCGCACCACCACCAGGCGGCGCGACAGGCGCAGGCCGCCCGCGTCGAGCCAGTAGAAGTAGAGCCCCGAACGCACCGTGCGCCCCGCGTCGTCGCGACCATCCCAGCGCACCTCGTTCACGCCGGCCGAGAACGGTCCGGCGAAACTCCGGATGCGGCGTCCGCTCGCGTCGTGCACCGACAGCGACGCCGAACGCTCGGCGCCCGCCGGCAGCGCGAAGCGCAGGTGCGTGACGTCGCGCGTGGGATTGGGCCACGCCGGCAGCACCGCGGCCTGGGCCGGTGGCTGCACGCCGCTGCCACTGGTGCGGAACGAGGTACGTGCGCGGCTCGTGGCTCCGCCGGTGTAGCCGGGCGTCGCCGAGACCACCAGTTCCAGCTCGGTGCCGGCGGGGGCCATGCGCAGATCGTCCGAAGTGAGCGGCAGGTCCACGTGGCCCGCGTCGAACGTGCCCGCCTCGCGCCGCGCGAGCACGCGCCCGCCCGAGCCTTCGCGCAACTCGACGGACACGCTCGCCCGGTCGGTCAGCGTGAGGCTCGCCCGCGGCGCCTCCGTGCCCGAAACCGTAAGGCCCTCGACCGACACGCCCAGCTCCCAGCGGCGGAGCCCACTCGACTCGCTCCACGGCTCGAGCACGAGTGCCGCGGCCTGACCGGTGCGCACGCTGCGGCCATCACGATGATCGCGCACGGTGAAGAACGGCACGTGCAGCGAGCGCGGGCGCACCGTGCCCTCGCGCAGCTCGGCGACGGGCTCGAGGCGCGCGTTGAACTTGAGCACTGCGCCCTGCTGTGGCGCGGCCGCGTAGACGTTGCCCCACTCGTCCGCGCCAAGCGACGTGATGGCGTCCGCGCCCGAGGGCGCCTCGCCGACCCACGACAGCCGGCCGTTCGCATAGCCCAGGCGCACGATCCGGCGCGTGTGCGAGTCGGCCACGTACACGTCGTTCGTGGCGCCGCCTGCGTCGCGGCCCACGCTCACCGCAAGCGGGCCGGCGAAATGCTCCGCACCCGAGCCGAGGCTGCCGAGCGTGGTGAGCAATCGCGCGGAACCCGTCCCGACCGCGTAGGCGGCCACGCGGTTCCGGCCGGTGTCGGTCACGAACAGCACGTCGTCGTCGGGGACGAACGGCGTGCCGGCGTCGGACCACGCGACGCCGTGCGGGTCCGAGAGGCCGTCGATGACATAGACCGGTGTGAGCGTGATTCGGCCGAACTCGGTCGCGGCCTGCAGCACCTGCACGCGACCGTTGCCGGCGTCGGCGACGTAGACGCGGTCCTGGTCGTCCACGGCCAGGCCGCGCGGCGAGCGCAGTGCGCCCGTCGCGGTGCCTGCGCCGTCGTAGGCCGTGAGGCTCCGGCCGACCTCGCCGAGGACGAGGCGATTCCAGGCCGGGTCCGAGACGATGAGGAAGTGACGCGACTCCACGTAGGGGAAGCGGTCGTAGACGTCCACGTGCGACAGCGTCACGACCGCCCAGGGATCGCCGAATAGCTCCTTCCCCAGCTGCTCGCGCGTCACACGCTTCGTGAGCGCGTCCAGTCCGAGGTCCGGCGCGAGGGGCGTGCGGGCAAACGTCCCCGCGTGCACGGGGGCGCCGAACGCTCCCATGAGCCCGAGCATGAGCAGGATCTGTCGTCGCAAGTGGGTGCTCCTCTCTCGACCTGCCATCCACGACCCCGGTGCGTCGGGCTCTCGGCCCGCGCGCCGCCGGAGCCTCAAGGGAACCGGAAATCCACGCCCGTCTCGACGACGTTCGCGGAGTAATGATTGCTGTTGAAGTAACGCTCCACGTCGAGCCACAGCGACAGTCGCCGCAGCACGTTGTGCGACGGCGCAAGCGCGTCGAGGTCCATGCGGAGCGCGCCGCCGAACAGGTGAGACGCCAGGTCGCCCAGGCGGTAGTCGCCCGTTCTGTACCCGTCGATACCGGTGGGGTCCGTGTAGTTGCTGCTGAAGAACTCGGCGGGCGTTTGCGTGTACCAGCGATACTCCCAGCGCACCGACATGCCGCGCGTGAGGTACTGGCTCAGCCGGCTGCCCAGCTCGTGCGAGTCCACGCCCCAGTCGTCGTTGTAGAAGCGGTAGTGGAGCTTCATGCTCGAGCGGTTCGGCAACGCATGGCTCACGCGCACGAACGCGTCACGGCGCTGGCGATGTTCGGGATGCCGTTCCGGCACGTTCGTACCGCCGGCATACACGTTGCGATAGGGGTTGTGCTGCAATCCGCTCACGAGGTTGTACTCGACGCCGTAGCGCACCATCGTCGTGGGCGAGAGCACGTCGGTCAGCACGGCGTTCCAGTGCAGCGTGGTCTTGCTCGCGGCGCGGGTCTGCGTGTCATCGTCGGCGACGGGATCGATTGCGTCCCAACTCCAGCTGCTGCCGAGCGACAGGTTGCGCGCCTGCTCACGCAAGTCGCGGTTCCAGCGACCGCCGACCTGCTGCGCCAGGTAGTCCGACTCGCTTGACACGTAGTAGCTCAATGCCATGGGCCCGCGCTCGTAGTCGCCCTGCATCTCGTTACGGACCTTCACGAAGTCCTCGAACGCGTTGCCCGCGATGGGCCGGCTCGCGGTGGTGATCGCGTCAACAGCCTCCTGCGTGCCGGGGGGCGAGGCCACGGCCGGGATGAGCACGCGCTCGTTGTTGAAGTCGAAGTTGAGCCCCGAGGCCTGCTTGAGCGGCAGCGCCCAGTGCCCGGTCATGGAACGCACGCTGACGCGGTCGCTGTCGGTGAACCAGCGCATAAGCGTGCCTGCGCGCGGGGGTTCGTCCGCCAGGCCCTGCGCCACGGCGGGCACGGCCCAAAGGCTGACGAGCGCCGCGGCGAGCCACGGCGAGGCGGTGCGGGTCGTCACTTGCACGCGCAGCCTCCGCCGGCGCCACCGATACCGCCGGTGGAGCCCTCGCGGGCCTCGAACGTCCTGAGTTTGCGAGCGTCCTCACGCGCCTCGGCGCGGAACGCCACGATCGGATCCACGAGGCGTTCGCGCTGCCACGGCCGCACCGGCACCGTGGCGCAGCCGGAAGCGGCGCAAGCCAGCGCGAGCATCGCGAGCACCATGCGAACCTCGTGGAAGCGCTTCATCGCGTGGGTCCCTCCGTGGATCCGGCGGCCGGCGCGGTAGTACCTACCGCTCGGCGCGCGAGGCTGGCGTATTGGTCTCGGGTGATGGCATCGGCACCGCCGCCCGCCCACACCACCGCGCCGTCACGGTCGAGGACGACCGTGTAGGGCAGCGCCGGCAGGTCGAGCGTCCGCGCGAGCCCGTCCGGCCCGTCGTGGTAGACAGGAAGCGAGGGCGCATGACGCCGGGCGAAGTCGGCGGCGTTGCGCGCGTCACGGTCGATGGACACGGCGACGACGCGGCCGCCCGAGCGTGCGAGCTCCTGATGGAGCGCGTCGATCTGCGGCAGTTCCTTGCGACACGGCCCGCACCAGCTCGCCCAGAAATGCAGCACCACGACCTCGCCACGGAGCGACGACCACGGCAGCGAGCCGCCGCCCAGGCGACGCAGCGGATGGTCGCCCATCGCCGCGGCGATGCTCGAGGTCGTTGGACCCGTGGCGGCGAGCGGCACGGCCGGGGCGAGTCCGAGACTCGCGCACAGGACGAGGCAGGCGGAGACGGTGGCAGGGCGCACGGGGGGTCTCACTTGTATTGGGCGCCCAGGAGCACCCACAGGTTGAACTTGCGGCGCTCGACCGCGCTGAGCGAGTCCGCGCCGGTGGGATGGAACCCTTGCGCCGAGCGCGAGCCCGCGCCCAGCACGTAGTCGATCAGTCGAGATCGTCGCGGGAACGCGGGCTCGACTTCCTGCGCTGCCGTGGTCATGGACTCACCGGACAGGTTGATGTAGGCGCGCGGGAAGATGCGATTCATGCGCACCGTGTCGGGATCGGTGGTCAGGTCGAGACCGCCGGCGGCGGGCGTCACGCCCGACGGCTGGTGGCACGACACGCACTTGGCGGCCACGATGGGGCCGATGTCCGATTCGAAGTTGATCACCTGCCACTGCGCCGGCGTCACGTTCAGGTCGTGCGCCGGATAGAGCGCCGCGGCGGGATTCGGGTTGGTGGGCACCGGCCCGCCCGCGCCGCGGTCCTCGTGGCAGCCGACGCAGTTCTCGAAGCGCTCGCCCGGCCGCACGTAGAGATGCGTGCGCTTCACCACGAAGCCGCGACCCAACTGGTCCAGCGTCGCGAAGCTGATCGGGGTGTTCGCCGGCACCCGGATGCGGAACGAACCGTCCGACTGGACCGGTGCGAAGCCGAGCAGCGCGCGCTTCTCGAAGTCGTTCGCCGAGATCTGGTTGCTCTCGCCCGGAGCGGTCGGGCGCGCCACGAGGACGGCGATGCTGTCAATGGCGTCCACGCCGCGCACGGGTCGCTCCTGGCCGTCGGCGGTGCCGCGGTTGAAGACGTCCTGCGCCAGGAACTCGCCGTAGCTGAGGTTGCGGTCGGTCGTGGACGGCACCACCGGCGGCTTCGGGCGCGCGGCGAGCAGTTGCGCGTCGTACTCGTTGGTGGTGGGGTCGTTGTAGAGGAACGACATGTTCACCACCGAGAACGTCGCCGGGTTCCCGGGCGTGCCGCTGCCCGACTGCGACACGGTGAACGTGTAGAGGCCGTAGTCCACCTCGGGGTCGGTCGCGGCCGGCAGCGAGTACGAGGTGACGAAGCGGTTTCCGCCGATGGGCATGGGGTACTTGAACGAGCCGTAGGGCCACGGCGCGCCGTCCATGTTGACCTGCGGCGTGAGCACGTCCCAGTGCGTTCCGCTCGCACCGTTCGCCGGGTCGGCGGGGCCCTGCTCGGTCTTCAAGAACGTGAGCGGACCGGCGTCCTCCTCGATCATGTTCGAACCCACCGCGACGATGCGCCCGTCCGGCGTGGGCTGCGCATGGAAGAAGTTGATGCCGTGGGGGCCGTAGAGGTGGAACGTCCCGGTGCCGTCGGGATTCGTGACGAACAGCGGGAAGCGGTTCATGGTGCCGAAGTGCTCCCAGCGCGTGTACATGATGCGCCCGTTCGGCAGCAGCGTCGGGTCGAAGTCGTCGCTCTGGTTGAAGCTCACGCGCTCGAGGTTCGCGCCGTTCGCATCACAGACGTACAGGTGCTCGGCCGGCGAATGGTTGTACTCGTCCATCTCGTTGTCACGCGAGCTGGTGAACAAGATGCGATCGTCCGGCAGGTACAGCGGGTCGAAGTCCGAGCCGCCGCCGCTGGTGACCTGGCGCAGGCCGGTGCCGTCGGCATTGATCTCGTACAGGTTACGCGCGCCACCGCCCGCCGGGCGCATTGAGAACACGATGCGCAGCCCGTCGAACGACACGCACGGGTCCGAGATGCTCGCCCCGGTGAAGTTCGTGATCGGCGTGACCAGCCCGTCGGGGGAGATGGGCGACAGCTTGAACAGGTTCGAGCTGCCGTTCGTGCGATTGAGCGTCTCCTCCGCGTCGGCCTTCACGAACACCAGCGCGTCCGTGGTGGGCGTATGGAGGATCAAGTCATCCGGCGCGCTGTCGCGGCAGCCCGCGGAATAGAGGCCCAGCAGAAGCATCGCGGTCGTGAGGACGGCCGCGGTCGTTCTCGTGAGGTGGAGCGTTCGTTTCGGCATGGTGGTGCTGGACCTCCCGGTCGCGACGCCCTTCATGGACGGATCGACCGATAGAACGCGAGCCCGATCGTCGCCTGCAGGTAGTCGTAGATGACGACGCCATCCTGCCCACGCTGCTCGCCGAATACGGCGGCTTGCCGCCATTCGCCGCGCAACGCCAGATCATCACGGATGAAGAGTTCCAGGCCCGCGCCACCCGAGAGCGCATTCCTGGTGACGGGCTTCGCGTTGAGCGAAGGCCCGGGTTGCACCATCACCATCCCGTAGCCGACGGTCGCGTACGGCTGCAGGCGACCGGGACGCGGCCAACGCAGCAGCACGCCGAACGTGTGGAGCACGGCATGCACCGATTGACCCGGGTTGTGGCTCAACGCGGCCTCGTAACCGAGCCAGTCGATGGGGTGGTAGGCCGCGCGCATCAGGAACAGTTTCTCCTGGCCCAGCACGCCGTAGGCGGGGCTCACGGCCAGCCGCTCGCGGAACGGCCGCACACCGGGCTCCAGTCCGAACGGCGCGCGCGCCGCCTGCGGCACGAGCGCCTCGAGTCCATCCACGTAGACCACGGCGGTGGTGTCCGCGGCGGGGTCCTGAGCGCGGGCGATGTCGGTTGCGGCGAGCGCGAGCAACACGCCCAGCGTCGCGAAGAGCCGCGGGCGCGCGTTCACGGCGTCACCCCGGCACGCACCCATGCGCGCCACGCCCGGTACTCGGTGTCGTTGGTGTCGGCGAACACCTTGACGCTGTGCGCGCTGCCGCCCGCGGCGAGCGCCAACGGCTCGGTGAGGATCGGGCTGCGATCGGGGTCGGACGCGAGGACCTGGAGCGAGACCTGATCGAAGTCGTAGCGGGTGTTCTTCGCCGCCGGCGGCGACAGCTGCAGCGTGCCGCGGATGCCACCACCATGACAGTCGCCCTCGGCATCGCAGCCGCGGGAGATCAGGATCGGTTCAACCGCGCTCGCGAACGATGCGTAGTCGAGATGGAGCGCGGTTCCACCGGCGGGTGGCGGGGGAGGAGCGACCGGTGACGCGCACCCGAGCAGCGCTCCGGGCAATGCGTACCACGGCCAGTGCCGTGCGAACGAACTCCACTTTAGACCGCGCTCGTTGATCACTTGGTGCGGACCCCGCGTTCATGGCGGCCTTGCTCCGTTCGGCGTTCCCGGGTCCCGTCACGGCCTCCCAGCGGGCCTGCGCCCGAGGTACGCCGCGACGCCCGGGGGAATTGGCGCCCGTCTCCCGCTGTTCGGGAAGTTCGTCGCACGGGCGCAAGACGCGGGCCAGAAATGGGCTAGAAGCCACAGGTCGCTGGCGTACGCGGCTCTGAAGGCGTTCCGCTGTTCACTTGAATGTGGGTGCGCGCCATCGGGAACGTGCGAGATGCAACGCGAGAGTGTGCGGAACGGGCGATGGTTCATCGCAAGGCGGTCGCGCGATGGGGTGGGTGCCCCTTCGAACGGTAGAGCGCGCCGGGGCGGGTGGGGCTCGAGGGGGGAGGACGGTCGTCGGGCGCTTCCTCCGCGAGCCCTACTCTAGAAGTAACGAACCACGAACCGTCCCACCGCCGATTTCACCAGCTCGAACCGCGCGCGCAGCGACGACTCGACCCAAACGGTATCCACGCCATCGCCCGGCTGGACGAGCACGGCTGCAACGTCGCCGCGTTCGAGCGACTTGCGCTTCGCGCCCTCCAGGCCCAGCACGTAGAGCGGCGTGTCCCAGGCGTCGGACGTGGTTGCGTCTGGGGCCACCACCGTCACCGCGAGCAGGCCGCTCGCCGGGCGTCCCGTGCGCGGGTCGAGGATGTGGCCGTAGCGCTTGCCATCCTGGTCCACGAACTGCTCGTAGTTCGCCGACGTCGAGATCGCGTCGCCCGCCAGGCGCATGCGCGCGAACCACGGACTCTTGTCGCGTGGATCGCGCAGGCCGATCCGCCAGTGCTCGCCGCCCGCCGGGTGGCCCACCGACATCATGTTGCCCGAGGCATCCACCAGTCCGTCGCGCACGCCGTGCTCGCGCAGCGCCTGCATCGCGAGGTCCACCGCGTAGCCCTTGGCGATGCCGCCCAGGTCCACGCGCATGCCGCGGCGACCGAAGCGCACGGTGCCGGCAGCGCTGTCGAACGCCACGTCGCCCGCGCCGACGAGCGCGTGCGCGGCGCGCGCCTCGGCCTCGCTCGGCACGCGGCGGGGCCCGCCGATAAAGCCCCAGGCGCGCACGAGCGGCTCCACCGTGATGTCGAAAGTGTGCTCGCTCTCGCGCCACACTTGCAGCGAGCGCGCGAGCACGTCAGCCACGAGCGGCTGCACCGGTGTCGCCACCGAGTCGGCGACGCGATTGATACGTGCCACCTCGCTCGTGCTGGTCCAGTTGCTCATGAGCGAGTCCACGAGCCGCACGGCCCGGTGGGCGGCTCGCGCGGCTCCCAGCGAGCCCGCCGAGTCCGCCGTGACGATGGTGACGTTCACGTACGTGCCCATCGCGCGGATCGGGTAGATCACGGAGCGCGCGGGCCCGCCGGCGTCGGCGGTCGCGAGGAAGGCGAGCAGGACAACCGCGAGCGAGACGGCCGCGAGCGCGGCGATCAGCGGGGCAGCGATGGCACGGGAACGCATCCTGGCTCCCTTCGGGTGAACGGCGAGCGGGAGCCCCACTCTAAGGTGGGGTGCGGTGCGTGCTCAAACGCAGGACACGCACCGCACCGAGCCCGGGCAGCCAGCCCTCTCGACTCACGGTTCCTGAATAGTCCGGGCTAGACTCCGCGGATGGCACGTCGAGACTCGGTCGAAGTCGTTGTTCCCGCGGCGCGAGGCGAGGCGCCCGCCTCCGCCGGCTTCGCCCCGTTCGCGGTCTGGGCGATGTTCGCATTGGCGTTCCTCTATCCGCTGGTCGAGTCGCGGGCCTGGTCCCAAACGCTGTGGGGGGCGCATGCGCTCGCGTTCCTGCCGGCCGCGTGGTGGCTGCTGTGGCCGGCGCTGGCCCCGCTGCTCGCCGCTCCAGTCGCCGACTCGCTCGCGGGCGCGCTCGAGCGCTGGCGGCCCCCGCCCAAGTTGCGCTCGGCATTGCCGTTGCTCGCGGGCGCGCTGGCGCTGTGCGTGTGGTGGGTGGTGCGCGAGCGCCACCTGTTCTGGGGGGACGCACTGCCGCTCTCGATCAACGTGCCGGCGGGACAGTCATTCCATCCGGATGAACCACTCACGTTATGGCTACATCACACGGCGTTCGCGCTGGGAGGCGGACGCTGGTCGGCGGCCAGCGCGATCGCATTTACCAGCGTGCTCGCGGGAGCGTTGTGGGTGAGCCTGGCGGTGCGTGCCCTCCTCGGGCGCGGTCTCGCGCCCGGCATGGCACTGCTGGCCACACTTGTGCTGGCAAGCCAGGGGGGCGCCGCGCTGTTCCATGGGCACGTCGAGAACTACTCGTGGCTTGCGCTGTGCATGGGAATGTTCGCGTGGACCGGGCTGGAGTATCTGGAGGGACGAGGGCGCGCGTGGCCGCCGATCCTGGCGCTCGTGGTGGGCTACGCATGCCACCTGCTTGGCGCCCTGTCACTGCCGCCCGCGCTCTTGCTGGTGGCGTATGGTCTCGCGCGGCGCGCGCGGCGCGCGGAGATGGCGTGGACGCTCGCGGGCGCGGTGCTGCTCGTGGCGGGCGCGGCATGGGCGGTGCGCGGGCTCTACCCCTCGGGCGACGCATTCGGCCAACTCGGGGACGGCATCCTCAAAGTGCTGCGCCAGCCGCGCGACATGCAGCCGGGAGTGTTCTTCGCGTGGCGTCACGTGGCGGACGCCTGGAGCCATGCCGTGCAGATGGGGCCGCTCTCGCTCGCGTGCGTGTCGCTGATGGCGCTCCTGTTGGCCCGGCGCGGCTGGCTCGTTTCGCCGGGCGGCAGATTCCTGGTCGTTGCGGCGATCACCGGCTACGCGCCGTCGCTGCTCACGGGCGAAGGGAACCTCGGGGCGGCCCGCAATTGGGACCTGTTTGCCGCGCCCTCACTGACCGTTTCGCTCGTCGGCGTGTTGCTGCTGATCGGCTCGCCGAACGAACGCTGGCGTCATCGCCTGATGTTCGCCGCGCTGGCCGCTTCGCTCGCGCTCTCGCTCCCCTGGATCGCGCTTAATCTGGACGCCGACCGCACCGAGCAACGTGTGGCCTCGCTGCCGCTCGGTCGCGGGAGATCGGCGGCCATGCTCGGCACGGCGGCGCTCAACGCGGGCAAGCTGGACCGCGCACGCGCCTGGTTCGTTCACTCGCTCGCGCAGGACTCATTGAATCTCAATGCCTGGAGCGGGCTCGGACTGTCCCTCGCCCGTGCCGGCCGCTACGTCGAGGCGGAACGGCCGCTCGGAAAGGCGGTGCAGCTCAAGCCGCACGACGCGCAGTACCGCCGCGACCTGGCGTCACTCTATATGCAGCGTTCGCGGTGGTCGGCTGCTTCCGAGCAATGGCAGGCGGCGCTGGTGCTGGATCACGCCACCGCCGCCGCATGGCTCGGCCTGTCCGAGGCGCTCGCGCGCGCGGGGCGAGAAGACAGCGCCGTCTTCGCGCTGGTCGCGGCGCGAGCGGCGCTCCCGGCCGACGCCTCGTTGCGTGCCGCGCTCGCCGACGCGTGCGCTCGATGGGTGGCGGGGGCGGGGCATCGCGGCGACCGCGCGACGTTCGCGCGCGCGTGGCACACGTTCGAGACCCGATGTCCCGACGACCCGCGCGTGAAGGAGTGGCGACCGCGAGCCGACGCGTTGCTGCGCGGGGGCCCTTGAGGAGCCCACGCCGGGGGCCACCCGCCAATCGACGCTTCGGCCGCTTCAGTCCAACTTGACGGCCGTGTGCGTGACGCTCCGGTCGGGCAGCCGCAGCCGCACCAGATAGAGCCCCGGGTGCGCCCGCGAACCATCCTCGCGCCGGCCGTCCCACACCAGCGCATGCGCGCCCGCGCGCCACGTCGAGCCGCGCGTGAGCACGCGCACCTCGCGGCCGAGAACGTCGTACACCACCAGCTCGGCACGCGATGCACGGGCGAGCGTGAACTCGAAACTCGTGCCGCCGGCGAACGGGTTCGGGCGGGCGCCGCGCAGCGTGCTGCCCGACGCCTGCGTGTGCGGGTCCACGCCCACCGTGGCCGGCGTCGAAGCGGGGTCGCCGGGATCGCTGCCCGCGGCGAGCTCGTCGCCGTTCGAGTGACCGTCTCGATCGTGGTCCAGCCCCATGCGCGTGCCGCTGCCCGGCGGCACGCCCATCACCGTGACCGCGCCGCCGCTCCCGGCGAGTGCGCGCAGCTGGGCGCCAGTCAGGTCCGACTCGCCGGTCACATCCGGGTGCCAGCTCGCACCCGTGAACATCCAGGCGCGGCGCACCCCGGCCACGCGCCCGTGTGCCACGAGGTCACAGTCTCCCGCCTGGGCCCGCGCCGTGAGCGTGTCCATGCGCGCGACGCGCGACGCGTCGCCGGCGCCACCGTCGAATGTGACCTGTGCGCCCACCGCCGGTGCCATGCCCGTGTCGAACGCCAGCAGGTAGGCCTCGAGGTCGCGCCGGTCCGCGTCGCCCTCGGCGCCGGGAGCGAACGTGAAACCGGGGAACTTCAAGAAGTCGAACAGGTCGTCGATGGCGCCGTTGTGGATGAAGCCGAACCCGCGCTTGTTCACCGCGCCGGGAGCGTCCGTGAACCCCGACTTCTGGTAGAGGTTCCGGAGCTGCGGGACCTTCATGTCCTGCGCCTCCCGGAGCGCGAAGCGGTCGATGTGCTGCCGGTTGGTGCCCGTGGGCAGCGCGTGGCAGAAGGCGCAGGTCTGGCCGCCGTCCACCGGCATGTTCACGAAGAACTGCCGCCCGCGCTCGGCGCTCGGCTGGCCCGCGGGCGCGTTCTGGAACGTGCGATCCAGGTGCTGGTGGGGGTTCGGCGGATAGGCGAGCGGCAACACGAACTGCGACATCGCCACCATCTCGCTGTCGGGCAGCGGCGCGGCCAGCCCGAGCAAGCCCTGCGTAGCGCCCTGAAACGCGAGGAAGTCGGCGCGATCGCCGCGCCAGTGAAGCAGCCCGGTGTTCGGGAGCCCGCGCAGGCTCTGGGTCGCCATCGGGCCCTTCATGGGGTGCATCGGGGCGAGCAGTGGATCCTGCATGCCCGGCGGCACCGGCGCCATGTCGCCATTGGGATCGCCCAGGTCCCACGCCAGGTTGTCGAGATCACCGAACAGGTGGCAGCTGGCGCACGACTGGTCGCCGTGTCCCGACGTGAAGCCACCGTAAAAGAACCGCCGGCCATTCACGATGTCGTCCGGGGTGGGGTCAAAGCCGAGGGAGGCCACCGCGACGCTCTGGAGCGTGGCGGCGGACAGCGTCTGGAGCTGGCCGCGAAAGCGCCCGAGCACGTAGAGGCGCTGGCGAGCACCGTCCACCACGATGCCGGTGGGCCCCGCCACCGTGGGCACGCGCGCGAGCAGTGCGCCGGAAGCACTCACCACGCCGAGCTTGTCGGAACCCAGCGCACTCACGAACAAGCGCTGCCCGTCGGGCGACCACGTGACGCCGGTCGGCATGGACAGGGCTGAATCTCGCTCGGCCTGCACACCGCTCGGGACGGCGTAATTGATGTGGGGGTTCAAGCCCACGAGCGTCGCAGGCCCGGCGGGTGGCACCAGTGCCACGCGTGTCTCGGTGAGGTGGCCGCGGAGGTTGGGTTCGAAGCGCACTTCGGTCCGGGCTTCCGTGCCGGCCACCGCGCAGGCGCCGGTCACCGGGTTCACGTCCGTGGCGAACATCTGGCTGGCGAGGCCACCTTGCAAGAGCGTGATGCCGCGCGTGCCGGCATCGAATCGCACCAGTTCCACGCGCGGGACCGAATAGCGGACCTTCGAGTCCCACAGTTTGCCCGAGACGTCCAGCCAGTGACCCGCGACGTCGTGCACGAGCAGTCCCACGCGCGGTGCCGGCGGAAGCCCCGCACGCATCGGCGGCTGCGGTGCGGGAAGGGAATCGCCAGCCTCGGCCTCGGACAACACGGTCGCGCCGTCGCTGCCGTTGAACACGGCCGCGTAGACCGTGCCGCCATCCGCACTCACCGAGAGCGAGCGCGGCTTGCGGGCGGGGATGGCAAGCAGCTGGGGTGGCGCCGCGAGATTCGCGGGGTCGTACACCTTGATCGCGTCCTCCTGCGAAACGCTCACCCAGGCGCTGGCCGACGGACCCGCGAACACCACGTCGCTGGGTTCGTCGCCCACCCCGAGAGTGGCGCGCACGTGCAGCGTGGTGAGGTCCACGATGCTCACGTCATCCGAGAGGTGGTTCACCACCCAGGCCTCGGCATTGCTCCGCACGCGCACCGAGACGGGCTCGAGTCCCACCGGGATGTCGGCGACGCGAGTGGGATAGGCACCGGTGAGGTCGAACACCACGAGCTGGCCAGCGGCGGTGTTCACGGCCAGGAGCCGTCTGCCATCTGGCGTCATGTCAAGGGGGTGCACATGCCCGCTCTCGAAGTGCACGAAGTCTCCGGCGACCTGTGCCCGAGTCGCGGCGCGGCGTGGAACAAGGGCGGCGAACGACACCGCGAGCGAGGTGGCGACGAGGACTATCGCGAGAGTGCGGCGCATGGGAGCCTCGGGGGAAACGACCGGTGGACGCTCTTCATGGGAACACGACCGGAGCCAAGCGGACAAGCTTTTCCTGCGCCCGCGAGGCGTCCATCGCGCTCGCTTTGACCGTGCGAACGACGCACGATTACACTTCCCCCCGCTTTTTCCTTCGGGGCGGGGCGCAAACCCCCACCGGCGGTACAGCCCGCGAGCCCGGGTGCGCATGCATCCGGGCAGACCCGGTGAGATTCCGGGGCCGACCGTGACAGTCGGGATGAGAGAAGGAAGAGCGCGCTTCACGACGGGCGGCCGGAGCTTCGGCCGCGCCCGGCCGTGCCGTGCGGTCGTCCACGCCCCGTGCACCCAACCGGGGCCTTCATGTCCGCTGCGGTCGAAGCTCTTGCCACGGATGCCATTCACATGCGTCGCGCCCTGCGTCTCGCCGAGCGGGGCCGCGGCCGCACTGCGCCCAACCCCATCGTGGGGGCGGTGCTCGTGCACGGCGGACGCGTCGTGGGCGAAGGCTGGCACCGCGCGCTGGGTCGCGGCCACGCCGAGGTCGAGGCGCTACGAGCGGCGGGCCGCGCGGCGCGTGGCGCCACGCTTTTCGTGACGCTCGAACCGTGCGCGCACTGGGGCCGTACGCCGCCCTGCACCGACGCGCTGGTCGAGGCGGGGATCGCGCGCTGCGTTGTGGCGACGCGAGACCCGGATCCGCGCGTGAACGGCCGCGGTCTAAGGCGGCTGCGCGCTGCCGGCTTGCGGGTCGAGGTGGGGCTGCTCGCGCACGAAGCCAGAGCCCAACTCGCGGGCTACCTGCGGGTACACGAGCACGGTCGCCCGCGCATCACCTGGAAGGTGGCGACCACACTCGACGGACGCATCGCCGACGCGCGCGGCCGCTCCCGCTGGATCACGGGCGATGCCGCACGCGCCGACGGGCATCGCCTGCGCGCGGCAAGTGACGCCATCGTGGTGGGCTCGGGCACGGCTCGCGCCGACGACCCGCGACTCACGGCACGCGCGGGGGCGCGCGCGGCGACGCCGCTGCGCGTCGTCGTGGACTCGCGGCTCCGGCTGCCGCTGTCGTTGCGGCTGTACTCGCCCGCGCTCGCGCGCGGCACCGTGGTGGCGTGTACGGCGGCCGCCCCGGCTGCGCGCGCACGCGCCCTCGTCGCGCGCGGCGTGACGGTCTGGCGGCTGGCGGCCGCGCGCGGCCGCGTCTCGCCGACGGCGCTCGCGCGCCGGCTCGCGCGCGAAGCGCGCCACGAGGTGTTGCTCGAAGGCGGCGCCACGCTCGGCTCGGCGTTCCTGCGCGCGGGGCTCGTGCAACGGCTCGTGATCTATGCCGCGCCGATCGTGCTGGGAGGCGGCCTGTCCTGGTGCGACGGACTCGACCGCGCGCTCGCGGGCGCGGCGCGCGGGCGATGGGTGTCGGTGGCGAGCGTGGGCGGCGACGCCCGCTTGACCGTGGACTTGGAGGACTGACGTGTTCACCGGACTGGTCGAGGAACTGGGTAGCGTGCAGGCCGTCGAATCGCGTCCCGAGGGCCGGCGTTTCTGGATCGCCGCACGGGTCGTGCTGGAAGACGCGCGCGTCGGCGACAGCCTCGCCTGCTCGGGTTGTTGTCTCACCGCTGTGGCGGTGGAGCCGGGCCGGTTCGCGGTCGAGGCCGTGCCCGAAACACTCGCCCGCACCACGCTCGGCGAGTGGCGCGAAGGCACGCCGGTCAACCTCGAGCGCTCGTTGCGATTGGGCGACCGACTCGGCGGCCACCTCGTGCAAGGCCACGTGGACCAGGTGGGCGAGGTGCTCGCCAGCACGCCCGAGGGCGACGGCCGGCGTATCGCGCTGGCGTTGCCCGTGGAGCTTCGCCGCTTCATCGCGTTCAAGGGCTCGCTCACCGTGGACGGCGTGAGCCTGACCGTGGCGGCGCTCACCGACGCGGGCTGTGAAATCGCGTACATTCCCCACACACTCGCGGTAACCTCGGCGGGAACCTACGCGCCGGGCGCCCGGGTGAACCTGGAAGTGGACCTGCTGGCCCGCTATCTCGCGCGCATGCTCGAGGTCGCAGGCGAGGGACGACCAAAGTGACCCCCGTGCTCAAGACCTCGCGCCGTCCGGCCGCGCGTCGGACCCGCCGCCCCGCGCCGGACGACGCGATGCTCGCCGTGGATGAGGCGCTCCGCCGCATCAAGGCCGGCCGCATGGTGATCGTGGTGGATGACGCCGACCGCGAGAACGAGGGCGACATCGTATTCGCCGCCGAGCACGCCACGCCCGCGCTGGTGAACTTCGCGGTCAAGCACTGCCGCGGGATCCTGTGCGCCCCGATGGCTCAGGAGATCTCGGACCGTCTCGGGCTCAAGCTGCTGGTGTCGGACAACACGTCCAAGTTCGGCACGCCGTTCACCGAGTCGGTGGACGCCAAACGCGGAACCACCACCGGCACGTCGGCGTTCGATCGCGCCCGCACGCTGCGCGCGCTCGCGCGGCCGGCGGCGGTGGCCGGCGACTTCGTGCGTCCGGGCCACGTGTTCCCGCTGCGCGCGGTGCCGGGCGGCGTGTTGCGGCGCGCCGGCCACACCGAGGCGGCGCCGGATCTGTGCCGCCTTGCGGGACTCCATCCCGTGGCGGCGGTGTGCGAGATCCTCGACGAGGACGGCCGCATGATGCGGCTGCCCGAGCTGCGCGTGTTCGCGCGGCGCCACGGACTCGGCATCCTCACCATCCGCGACCTGATCGAGTGGCGGCGCCAGCGCGAGCAGCTCGTGCGGCCACTGTTGCAGGTTCCGCTGCCCACGGCCGAGGGCGTGTTCCAGCTTCACCTTTACGAGAGCGTGCTCGAGGGCGACCATCACATCGCGCTCGTGAAAGGGCGCATCTCGCCCCGCCGGCCGGCGCTCGTGCGCGTGCATTCGCAGTGCCTGACCGGCGACGTGTTCGGCTCGGAGCGCTGTGATTGCGGGCAACAGCTGCACGCCGCCCTGCGCGCCATCGCCAAGCACGGCTCGGGCGTGCTGCTTTACCTGCGACAGGAGGGGCGGGGGATCGGGCTCGCGAACAAGCTGAGGGCGTACCAGCTTCAGGATCGCGGCTACGACACCGTGACCGCGAATATCAAACTGGGGTTCGCGGCCGACCTGCGCGACTACGGCATCGGCGCGCAGGTCCTCGCCGACCTGGGCGTGCGTCGGATCCGCCTGCTCACGAACAATCCACGCAAGGTGATCGGGCTCGAGGCCTACGGGCTCACCATCGAGAGTCGCGTGCCCGTGCAGGTGAAGCCCAATCGCCACAACCGCCGATACCTGTCCACCAAGCGCGACAAGCTCGGGCACCTACTCGAGCTCGCGCAGGAGGACCGGTGAGCGCCGAGGGGCTCCGCTTCGCGGTCGTGGCCGCGCGCTGGAATGAACAGTACGTGCGGCGTCTCGTGGACGCGGCGCTCGACACGCTGCGTCGCGCGGGCGCGCGCGACGAGGACGTGGAGCTCACCTGGGTGCCGGGTAGCCTCGAGCTGCCGGTCGCGACCTCGTGGGCGGCGGACTCGGGCCGGTTCGAGGCCATCCTCGCGTTTGGCGTGGTGATCCGCGGCGAGACCGAGCACTTCCGGCTGGTGGCCGACGGCGCCTGCCAGGGCCTGCAGCGCGTGGCGCTCGACACCGGCGTGCCGGTGCTGCTCGGCGTGCTCGCGGTGCACGACGCAGCGCAGGCCGAGGCCCGCTGTGGCGGCGCGCACGGCAACACCGGTGCGCAGACCGCACTCGCCGCGGTGACCATGGCCGGCCTGTATGCGACGGCGCGGGGGCAGGCATGAGCCCCGCGACCGGCGCTCGCCGGCGCGCGCGCGAGGTGGCGTTTCGCGTGGCCTACCAGGCCGACGTGGCGGGAGATGCCTACCCGTTCGCGTGGAGCCTGCGGCGCGAGCAGGAGGAGCGTCTCACCGGCGACCAACTCGAGTTGATCGAGGTGTTGGTGGGCGCGCTCGAGGCCCGCGGCGTCGAGGTGGACGCGGAGCTCCAGTCCGCGCTCGAGGAGCGCTGGCAGGTGGCGCGCCTCGCCGCCACCGACCGCGCCGTGCTGCGCGTGGCGGTGGCCGAGTTGCTCGCGCGCCCGGGCTCGCCCGCGCGCGTGGTGCTCGACGAGGCCATCGAGATCGCGCGCACCTACGGCAGCGAGGAGTCGGGGCGATTCGTGAACGGCGTTCTCGACCGAGCCGCGCGCCGGCTCCGACCGGCGGAGTTCTGATGCGGCATGCCGTGGTGAGCGACGTGCACGCAAACCTCGAGGCGCTCGATGCGGTGCTCGCCGACGCCGCCGAGCGCGGCGCGGGGGACATCGTCTGTCTTGGGGATTTCGTGGGCTATGGCGGTTCGCCGAACGAGTGCATCGAGCGACTGCGACCGGTCATCCAGACCGCGGTGCTCGGCAACCACGACCAGGCGGTGTTCGACACGGTCTGGCTCGAGAACTTCAATGTCGAGGCCGCTGCCGCGGCGCGCTGGACGGCCGGCGTGCTTCGCCGAGAGCACCTCGACTACCTGCGCTCGCTACCGTTCTCGGTGTCCTGGCGTGGCGCGCGGCTGGCGCATGCTTCACCGTCGGTGCCCGAGGAGTGGAACTATGTATTCACACCGGGCGAGGCGGTGCGCGAGATGGACGACTGCGGCGAACCGGTGTGCTTCGTGGGCCACTCGCACTACCCGGGCACGTTCGAGGTGGACGGCCGGCACGCCACCTACACGCGCGAGTCGCGTATCGCCGGGCGCCGGGACCGGCGCTATCTCATCGTGGTCCCGAGCGTGGGCCAGCCGCGCGACGGCGACCCGCGCGCCGGCTACCTGCTCTGGGACGACGAGGAGTGGACGTTCGAGCACGTGCGCGTCGAATACGACCGTGACAGCGCCATCGAGCGGATTCGCGAGGCGGGCCTACCCCCGGCGCTGGGCGAACGACTGCGCTGGGGCGAGTAGGGGGAGCGATGGCGCGGGCCTCGACGCTGGAACACTGGGAGTCCTATTGGAAGGGACATCGTCAAGACCTGGACGAAACCTACTCCACTGGCGGGCGGCTCGTGCGCGAAGTGCTTGCCGACGGGCCGGTCGCCGGGCGACTGGTCATGGAGATCGGGGCCGGCTCGGGCCGCGACCTGCTGGAACTGGCGCGACTCGGGGCGCGCGGCATCGTGCTCGATTACTCGCCCGAGTCGCTCGGGCTGGTGCGACAGCAGGCGGTGGCACAGGGCATCCCGGTGATGTTCGTGCAGGCCGACGCCACGCGCATGCCGTTTCGCGACGGAGCGATCGACGTATCGTTCCACCAGGGATTGCTCGAACACTTCCGCGACCCGCGCCCGCTGCTCGCCGAGAACGCCCGCATCACGCGCCCGGGTGGCCGGGTGCTGGTGGACGTGCCGCAGACCTGGCACCTCTACACGGTCATGAAGAAGATGCTCATCTTCGCCAACCGCTGGTTCGCGGGCTGGGAGACGCAGTTCACCGTGCGCGAGCTCGAGCGCCTCGTACGCGAGTCGGGCCTCGAGGTGACGCGCAGCTACGGCGACTGGATGGTGCCCGGGCTCGTGTATCGCGTCGTGCGCGAGATCTTGAAGCGTGGCTTGGGGCTACGACTGCCGCTACACCCGCGCGGGCCCGCCGCGTGGTCGCGCGGCTGGGACGCGCTGCGGACCCAACTTCGCGCTCGACGCTGGGCGCTCAACACCTGTCATGTGATCGGGACGGTCGGACGCCGCCGGTGATCCGTCGATGACCCGACATCTGCTCGCGATCAACTTCCGGGATCCGGCGCACCCCGAGGCGGGGGGCGCCGAACTGCACCTGGAGCACGTGCTGCTCGAGGCGGTGCGCCGCGGTTGGCGCGTGACGTGGCTCGCCACGACGTTCCCGGGCGGAGCCGCCGAAGCCGAGCACCGGGGCATGCGCATCGTGCGCCGCGGCACGTGGTGGAACTTCAACCTGCTGGTGCCCGGCATCCTGCGCCGCGAGTTCGCGGGCGCTTCGTGCCCCGACCTGATCGTCGAGGACGTGAACAAGGTGCCGTGCTTCACGCCGTGGTTCACACGCGCGCCGGTGACCGTGATCGTGCCGCACCTGTTCGGGAGCACCGTGTTCCGCGAGGCGCACCCGATCGTGGCGTGCTACGTCGTGGCACTCGAGGCGCTGATCCCCGCGGCCTATGGGCGCTGCCCGTTCGTGGTGATCTCGGAGAGCACGCGCGACGACCTGGTGGCGCGCGGCATCGCCGCCGCGCGTGTGAGCGTGGTGCACTGCGGTCTCGATCACGAGCGCTACCGCGCCGACGTCGCCGTCGCCAAGTCCGCGCGACCCACGCTCACGTTCGTTGGCCGCCTGCGGCGTTACAAGGGCCTCGACTGGGTGTTGCGATCGCTCCCCTCCGTGCTCCGCCGCGTCCCGGAGACGCGGCTCGAGATCATCGGCGATGGCCCGAACGGCGACGCGCTGCGACGCGAGGTCCAGCGACTGGGGCTCGATCGCTCCGTCGAGTTCCTGGGATTCCTGCCCGGCGAGCAAAAAGTCGCGTACCTGCGCGCGTCGTGGGCGGTGCTACAGCCGTCTCCCAAGGAGGGCTGGGGACTCACCGTGGTCGAGGCCTCGGCGTGCGGCACGGCGGTGATCGCCAGCGACGCGCCGGGTCTGCGCGACTCGGTGCGACGCGACCAGACCGGCCTACTCGTACCCTACGGCGACGAGCGCGGTCTCGCCGACGCCATGGTGCGCGTGTTGACCGACGCGCCACTCCGACAGCGCTTCGAACGCGCCGGCGTCGAGTGGGCCGCGCGCTTCCGCTGGGACGAGTGTGGCCGCCGTTCGATCGACGCGCTGACCGGGGAAACATCCGCATGAGCCCGGGCCGCTCGCCGCGCGCGCTTCTGCTGCTCGCGGCCAAGGTGCTGGTGAGCGTGCTGTTGTTCGCATGGGCGTTCCGCCGCGTGCAGTGGTCGGCGATCGCTCCGGTGCTGGAGCACGCGACGCCGGCGTGGATCGCGGCGGCCGCGGCGCTGCTCCTCTCGAGCCACCTGCTGGCGTCCTACCAGTGGAGCCGGCTGCTGCGCGCGACCGGCATCGACATCCCGCTGTGGAAGGTGATCTCCTATTACCACGTGGGGCTGTTCTTCAATAACTTCCTGCCGGCGAACGTGGGCGGGGATCTCGCGCGCACGCTGGACGTGGCGCGCTCGGGTTCGTCGCGGCCCACGGCCCTCAGCACGGTGCTGCTGGACCGGCTGATCGGCACGGTGGCGATGGGCGGGGTGGCGGTGGTGAGCACGCTGCCGGCGATCGACCACTTCCATCTCGCGGCCGCTTACAGTGGCGTGCTCACGTTTTTCGTGGCGGCTGTGCTCATGCTGCGCGCGGTGCTCGAGCCCCGCGTGCTGGCGACGCTCGAGCGCGTGCTCGCCTCAGTGGGACTGGCGCGGTTCGCCCCGGCTCTGGACGAGCTGTCCGCTCGCCTCGCCGCGTTTCGCGGACAGCGCAAGCTGTTCTTGCAACTCTTTTGCATCGCGCTTGTCGTGCAGGTCATGCGCATCGGTGTGCACGTGCTGTTCGCACGGTCCCTGGGGCTTCAGGTGCCCGTGGCCTACTTCTTCCTTTTCGTGCCGTTGCTGGCGGTGATAGTCTCCCTGCCCATCTCGTTGAACGGCATCGGAGTACGCGAGGGTGCCGGCATCCTGCTGTTCGGCCTCGTCGGTCTGGACCGCACCAACGCGTTCGCGCTCCAGTTCGGCACCTACCTCGTCGCGGTCGGGGTCAGCCTGATCGGCGGGCTGGTGTTCCTGGGGCGCATCCCGAGCCGGCGGGCGAAGGCCCGGAGTCCACGGAGGTCCACCGAATGATCCCGACCCAGCGCCTCGCCGCGCTGATCTCGGTGCTCGTCATGTTCTTCGCTGCTGCCGTTTACTTCCTCACGCTCACTCCCACGGTCCCGTTCTGGGACTCCGGCGAATTCATCGCGGTGGCCACGATCCTCGGCGTTCCCCATCCTCCGGGAACGCCGTTCTACGTGCTGCTCGGGCGCATCGCCACGCTGGTGCCGTGGGCGAGCGTCGCCCAGCGCGTGAACGCGTTGTCGGCCGTGGCGGGGGCGCTCACGGTGTTCCTCACCTACCTGTCCACGTTGCGAGTGATCCGGCTGTCGCAGGGAGCGGAGCGCAAGCCGTGGCACGAGCCGGTCGCGATCGTTGCCGCCGCCACCGGCGCGCTGCTGCTCGCGTTCTCCGACGCGTTCTGGGAGAACTCGATCGAGGCCGAGGTCTACCAGCTCATGAGCCTCGCCCAGATCCTCGTGTTCTGGCTGGGCCTGCGCTGGTGGGAGTCGCACGACCGCAAGCCCACCGTGGGGCCGCTGCTGCTCGCCACGTACATCATGTGGCTGTGCGTGGGGCTGCACCTGGGCGTGGGACTCATGTGCGCGCCACTCCTGGTCCTGGTGTTCCTGGTGGATCGACCGGTGGGCGTGCTGTTCCTGATGCCGTTCCTGACGCTCCTGCGCGTGCCCGCGGGGCTGGAGCAGATGGCGGGCACGGTGATCCTGCTGTCGGCGGCGACCATGGCGGTGATGGCCTGGCGCAAGAAGCTCAACGGCTGGGTCGCGCTGGCCGGCGCGGCGCTGTCCCTGCCCGGCCTGAACGTGGCGAACTCCGACGCGAACTTCACGCCCGGCCTCGCGGTGCTCACGGTGATCGCCGTGGTCGGCCCGATGGTGTGGCTGGCGCGCAGCCAGCGCGAGGGCCGCGTGCTGCTGCTGGCGCTGTTCCTCATGACCGCCGGCTACTCCACGCACCTCTACCTGCCGATCCGCGCCGCGCAGCACCCCGCGGTAAACGAGGGCGCGCCCGCGACGTGGGACAAGATGCGCGACCTGCTCGAGCGCAAGCAATACGGCGAGATGAACCCGTTCGTCCGACGGGCGCCGCTCAGCGCCCAGCTCGACAAGGAGTTCCTGCGCTATTTCCGGCGCCAGTGGATCTTGGTCGGCCCCGATGACTACCCGCGGCTGCAACAGTCGCGGGCGGCTCACCGCGACGCGCAGGGTCCGGCGGCGATGTTCTGGAACCTCGTGCACAACCTGTGGCTGTGCTTCCCGCCGGGGGCGTTCCTGCCGCTGCTGCTCGGATTGCTCGGCGGCTGGTGGCAGTACCGCCGAGAGAAACGCTCGTTCCTGCTGACGTTCTCGTTCCTCGGCCTCTCCACGGTCGGCATGATCGTGTTCCTCAACTTCTCCGGCCAGGAAGTGCGCGACCGCGACTACTTCTTCCAGAGCGGGTTCCACGCGTTCGCGCTGTGGATCGGGCTCGGCGTGGCGCGGCTGGTGGAGTGGGTGCGCGAGTCGTTCGACGACGCGGGCACGCAGCGGTGGGTCACGGTCGGGGCGAGCGGCCTGCTCGCCGTGCAGCCGTTGCTGCTGCTCGCGAATCTCTGGCACACGCACGACCGGAGCGGCAACTACATCGCCCGGGACTACGCCTACAACATGCTGGCCACGCTCAAGCCCAACTCTTTCATGTTCACGAATGGCGACAACGACACGTTCCCGCTCTGGTACATCCAGGAGGTGGAAGGCTTCCGCAAGGACGTGCGGATCGTGAACCTGAGCCTGCTGAACACCG
>CAYQNV010000136.1:0-49763 GCA_964418975.1 uncultured bacterium
GCCGCTTGAACTGACTCCGGCTGATGCCCAGGCTGTCGGCGCCTTCCTGATTCGTCAGCTTCCCTGCCAACGCGGCTTGGATCACACCCAGCCGCCGGGCGTCGCGTGTTCCCATGAGGATCAGTTCCATGGGGGTGCATATTCACTGACGCGTTAGCAGGGTGCGTTTTCACTGACGTCCCACACCTCCCGCTTCCCGCCTTGCGGCGCGCGAACCGCGCGCGCTACCTTAAGGCCCTTCCCAGCACATTCCCCGGGGCCGAATCGCGCGCCCCGTGCACCCTTCCGCAGAGGAGGCATCCCATGGCCTGGAAAGACCTCACCCCCAAGACGTTCGCCTCCATCCGCGAACTCAACGGCATCTCGGCCCGCACGCAGGAAGAGCACTACGAGCTCTACAAGGGCTACGTGGGCAAGGTGAACGAGATCCAGAAGAAGCTGGATGCCGTGGATCGCACCACGGCCAACCAGATCTTCAGCGACCTGCGTTCATTGCGCGTGGACTATTCGTTCGCCATCGGCGGCATGAAGAACCACGAGCTCTACTTTGCGCACCTGGGTGGCAAGGGCGGCACGCCCTCGGGCAAGCTCATGGAGCTGATCGCGCGCGACTTCCCCTCCTACGACGCATGGCTCGCGGACTTCAAGGCCTCCGGCCTTGCGGCGCGCGGCTGGGTGTGGCTGGCATACGACCACGACCTGTCGTTGCTCACCACCGTCGTCGGCGACGCTCAGAACACGTTCGCGCTGTGGAACGCCACGCCGATCCTGGCGCTCGACGTGTACGAGCACGCCTATTGGTTCGACTACGGCCGTGCGCGCGCCAAGTACATCGACGCGTTCTTCAACAACCTGGACTGGAGCGTGGTGGCCGCGAATCTCGATCGCGCGCTCGCCATGCAGCCGGCCGGCAAGTGATCACGCAGCACTAGGCCGCGCCCGGCGCGGCTCCACGACTCGTGACGGGCCCCTTCGACCGGGGGCCCGCACAGTTTTTCCGGAGGACTCATGCCCACCGCCACGCTGTTGCCGGTCATCGGCAAGCCGGCACCGGACTTCACGCTGCCCTCGACCTCAGGTCTCGACGTGACCCTCAGGCAGTTCAAGGGCAAGAAGACCGTGGTGCTGTACTTCTATCCCAATGACGAGACGCCCGGTTGCACCAAGGAAGCCTGTGGCTTTCGCGACGTCTCGGCGCAGTTCGAGGCGGTGGGCGCGGTCATCCTCGGCATCTCCGCCGACCCGATGGAGTCGCACCTCAAGTTCAAGGCCAAGCACAAGCTGCCGTTCGAGCTGCTGTCCGATCCCGAGGCCGCGACCTGCAAGGCCTACGGCGTGTGGAAGCTGAAGAACCTCTACGGAAAGAAGTTCATGGGCATCGAGCGCACCACGTTCGTGATCGACAAGACCGGACGCATCGCGCAGATCTATGCCAAGGTGAAAGTGGAAGGGCACGTGGCGGACGTGCTCGGGTTCCTCACCGAGGAGTGAGCGTTCGCGCCGGGGTGGGCGCCAGGCGCCGGGCCCCGCGCGAAGGCCCCGCACATGGATTGGGCGCCCCTGCAGCCGGTGCCGGTGTTCCCGCTTCCCGACGTGGTGCTGTTCCCGCACGCCGAGATGGGCCTGCACGTGTTCGAGCTGCGCTATCGCACGATGGTGCGTGACGCGCTGTCCGCGGAGCGCTTGATCGCGTTGGCCACGCTGGCGCCGGGCTGGGAGCGCGATTACCAAGGCAGCCCCGCGTTCCACCCCTTGGGCTGTATCGCGCGCTTCGAGGACGTGGTGTGGCTGCCGAACGACTACTACGACCTGCGCGTGCGTGGTTTCATGCGCGTGCGCTTCGGCCGCGTCGTGCGCGAGTACCCGTATCGGGCGTGCGAGGTGGAGACGGTGCCGGAGGCGCCGTACACGGAGACCGACCCGCTCGCCCAGATGGCGCGCCAAGCACTGATCGATGAGCGCACGCGGCTCGCGCCGCTCGGGACCGAGGCGTGGCTGTCGCCGCCGACGTTCGACGCCACGGCGCCGCTCGCGACCGTGGCGGGCACGCTCGCCACCGCGGCTCGCCTGCCCACGGATGACAAGCTGTCACTCCTCGCCGAGGACGACGTGGTGCAGCGTGCGCGGCTCCTGCGAGAGCAGTTGCGTCGGCTGGGCCCCGTCGCCCCACCACCGCCACCGCCGCCGAACCTCAACTGATCGTCGCCAAGCGCCCAAGCTCGACGCTCATTATCGGCGGCATTAGAGTTACCTTCAACTTGTCCGCTCTCAACGGAGGGCAGCGATGAAGGTGTTCGACAAGGGGTTCACGCTCACGTGGCTCGGACACAGCGCGTTCCACTTGGTCTCCCCGCGCGGCAAGCACGTGCTCGTGGACCCCTGGCTCGAGGGCAACCCCATGGCCCCGGTGGGCGGTACGCCCATCGGCCAGGTGGATGTCATTCTGATCACGCACGCGCACAACGATCACGCCGGCGACGTGGTGCGCCTGGCGAAGAAGTTCCGCAGCACGGTGGTGTGCAGCCACGAGGCGTCGATGTGGTTTGGTCGTCAGGGCGTCGAGGGCTGCGTGGGCATGGGCAAGGGCGGCACCGCGCACGTGGCCGGCCTCAAGGTCACCATGACGCACGCCACCCATTCCAGCAGTTTCGACGCAAGCGACGACTACAGCTATGGCGGCGAGGCGGCGGGCTTCGTGGTCACGCTCGAGAACGACGCCACGCTGTATTTCGCAGGTGATACCGGCCCGACGATGGACATGCAGATCGTCGGCGACCTCTACCGACCCGACGTGTCGGTACTGCCGATCGGCGACCACTTCACCATGGGCCCGCGCGAGGCGGCCTACGTGGCTCGGCTGTTGCGTTCCCGCTGGATCGTGCCGTGTCACTACGGCACGTTCCCGTTGTTGACCGGCACGCCCGAGGCCCTGCGCGCCGAACTGGAGAAGCTGGGCGTCGAGGCGCAGGTGGTCGCACCCAAGCCGGGCGAGAGCGTGCGGTAGTGGCCCCCAGTGACGCCCGCGACGACGTGGCGCGCTTCAACCGCGGCGCCTGGGACGCGCAGGTCGAACGCGCCAACCGCTGGACCGTCCCGGTGGATGCCGCCGCCATCGCCGCGGCGCGACGCGGCGAGTGGGAGATCGTGCTCACGCCCACTCGACCAGTGCCGCGCGCGTGGTACCCGCCGCTGGCGGGCGAGCCGGTGCTGTGCCTGGCGGGCGCGGGCGGGCAGCAAGCACCCATCCTGGCCGCGGCCGGCGCGCGCGTCGCCGTGCTCGACAACTCGCCGCGCCAGCTCGAACAGGACCAGGTGGTGGCGCGGCGCGAGGGGCTCGAGATCACCAGCGTGCTGGGCGACATGCGCGATCTCTCGGCGTTCGCCGACCACTCGTTCGCGCTGGTGTTCCACCCGTGCGCCAACTCGTTCGTGCCGGACGTGCGCCCGGTGTGGCGCGAGGCGTATCGCGTGCTGCGGCCCGGCGGCGTGTTGCTGGCAGGCTTCACCAACCCGGTGGAATACCTGTTCGACGCCGTGGCCTACGAACGCGGGGATTTGATCGTGCGGCACGCGTTGCCCTACTCGGACCTCACCAGTCCCACGCCCGAGGAGCGCGCCCAGCGCGAATCCTCGGGCGAGCCGCTGTCGTTCGGGCACACGCTCGAGGACCAGCTCGGCGGCCAGCTGGACGCCGGCTTCGTGCTCACCGCGATGTTCGAGGACCGCTGGGAGGACAGCACGCTCGGGCGATACATGGCCACGTACATGGCAACGCGCGCGGTGCGCCCGGCAAGCTGAGCGTCGCCTCGCACGCGCGTCAGGCAGGCGTCGCCGCCACCGCGAAGATGTCGTAGAGCACGTGCACGACGATCGCGGTGGTGGTGTTGGCGCGATTTCGCACCAGCCCGAGTGCCAAGCCGAGCAGCAGGATCGTGAGCATGCCGAACCATGTGTACTGCGCGTGCCCCGCCGCGAACAGCAGCGACGCCCACACCAGCCCGGTGCGCGGCTGGAGCGCCCCGCGCACCACCAGTTCCTCGCCGACGCCCGCGCTCACGCCCAGCACCAGTGCGCCCACCAGGCTCAGGTTCTCGACGATAAGCTTGCCCATGGCCTGGTCCGCGAGCCACAGATCGTGGAAGCGCTCGCGCTCGAGCCACTCCATGCCGGAGTTCACCCCGATCACCGCTGCGAGCCCGACCGCCGCCACGAGCCATTCGCGCGCACCCATGCGGCCCAAGCCCAGGCGGTCGCGCACGGCGCGCAGGTCGCGCGCCACCCACAGGCCCACCGCGGCCAGTGCGAACACCACCTCGCCCGCCAGTTGCGCGACGAGCCCACCGATGTCGACGAGCGGACGTCCGCTGCTCGTGAGCGCGGTCATGAACTCGTCGAACATGAGCCGAATCGGCACCGGCAGCAGCAACAGGACCAGCGCGATCGAGGCGGTGAGGCGTGCGGTGAAGGACGGCGGCGTGCCGCGCAGGAGTGCGTTGGCCACGAGCTGCGCCACGGGCCGGAACGCCAGCAACAGGCACACCGCCGCGGCCGCGATGCACCACTGCATGGCGGCCACGTTCGCGGCCGTCTTGGTGAGCGAGCCGGCGTAGACGGCGAGCGCCAGGTAGAACGCCGCGCCACCCGCGGGCGCCAGCAGCGGCACCAACAGACGCAGCACTTGGCCCACGTCGCCGGGGGCGAGCACCGCGTCGCTTAACGGGTCCCCGGTGCGCGCGCGGTCGCGCGCGTCCCACGCCTGCGTCAACGCGAACAGCGCGGCGATGGCCAGGAACAGCGCGGCGTCGGGGCGCCCGAACAGCAGTCCCACGAGCGCGCCCACAAACACCAGCGCCGTCCAGCGGAGAAGTCCCACGCGCGCGGTGCCGGCGATGGCCTCGGCCGCGTGCATGGCCGCGGCACGCACGGCCAGCGCTTCCGCCGCCTCCCGTGCTTCCGGCTCGCCGGTCGCCGCCACGGCTCGCTCCGCAACGTCTTCGGAGGCCGCCCCCGGGTCCGGGAGCGCGCCGGCCCCGCCGTCTCGTGGTTCGTCTTGATTCGAATCCGTCATCGGGCGAGCATAGGCGCTCAATCCCGGAGGACCAACCATGCGGATCGAGGTGAGGTTGTTCGCGCAGGCGCGCGAGCGGGTGGGCAGTGGGCTCGCGCGGCTCGAGCTGCCCGAAGGCAGTCGCGTGTCCGACGCGCTCACGGCACTCGAGCGCGCCTACCCCGCGTTGGGGGAACTTCGTCCGCATCTCGCGGTGGCGGTGGACGGCACGCTGGCGCGCATCGGCGATCCGCTCACCGCCGGTTGCGAGCTGGCGCTGCTGCCTCCGGTGAGCGGCGGCTGAGATGACCGCCCGCGCGCCCAAGCGGGCGCTCGCCGTGGCCCGGCGCTGGCGCATCGTGCCGGTGACGCCGGAACGCTGGCACGATCTCGAGCGGTTGTTCGGCCCCAAGGGCGCGTGCGCGGGCTGCTGGTGCATGTTCATGCGGCTGCCACTCGCCGAGTTCAGGCGCGGGAAGGGTGACGGCAATCGCCGCGCGTTGCGCGCGCGCGTGGCGGAGCGCCCTCCGGGACTGCTGGCCTACGCCGGAGACGAACCCGTGGCGTGGGTGGCCGTGGCCCCGCGCGAGGAGTATGCGCGTCTCGCCAACTCGCGCGTGCTGGCACCGGTCGAGGGCGAGCGCGTGTGGTCGTCGCCATGCTTCTACGTGAGGGCGTCGCACCGGGGCGCGGGGCTCTCGCTCGCGTTACTCGAGGCCGCCGCGGCGTACGCGGCGAAACACGGCGCGGGGGCACTCGAGGGCTACCCCAGCGTGAATCGCAGCGAGCGCCAGCCCGCGGCGTTCGTGTGGACCGGGTTCGAGTCCACGTTCCGGCACGCGGGCTTTCAAGAGATCGCCCGCCGCTCGCCCACCCGACCCATCCTGCGCCGCACGTTCGCGGGTGCCTCCGCCGCGCGCACGACGAGCGCGCATACGACTCGCCGCTCGCCTACTCGACGGACTCCCCGCCATGGCTGACCTCACGCACGCGCCCATCGACCCCACGCCGCTGCTCGCCGCGGCGGCGCATCCCGCGTGCGGCGCCGTCAACCTGTTCCTCGGCACCACGCGCGACCACCACCAAGGCCGCCGCGTCGTGCGGCTCGAGTACGAGGCTTACGAGCGCATGGCGCTCGACACGCTCACCGCACTCGAACGCACCGCGTGCGAGCGCTTCGGGCTCGCCCACTGCGCGATCGTCCATCGCCTGGGCGAGGTGCCGGTGACCGAGGCGAGCGTCGCGGTCGTGGTGAGCGCCGCGCACCGCAGCGCGGCGTTCGACGCCGCTCGTTGGATCATGGACGAGCTCAAGCGCAGCGTGCCCATCTGGAAGAAGGAGTTCTTCGCCGAGGGCGGGGCCGAGTGGGTGAAGGGCCACCCGCTCGCGGGCGGCTGACGCAGCCGAGCGGCAGCTTCAGTCGCGTGCACTCGCGGCGAGCCGGGCCTCTTCGCGCACCCACTCGTCCGCGTCGGTCCGGGCCGACGTGAGCAACGCCTCGCACACCCGGGCTCGCCCGGGTGTATGCGAAGCCAGAGTCGCCGCCACACGGCCCAGCGCCCACGCCGCATGGCCGCGTACGAGCGCGTCGCGGTCGGCGGCGAGCGCGTGCTCGAGCGGCTGCAGGTAGCGTGGCTCGGCGCGGTTGCCCATCGCCACGCACACGTTGCGCACGAAGCCGGCACGATCGGCTCGCCGGATCGGGCTGGTGGCGAACAGCTCGTGAAACGTGGCTTCGTCGATCGTCAGGAAGCGTTCGAGTGTCCAGCCATCGAGTGTGGCGGCGTGCAGCCGTGCTTCGCGCGCCGGCGGCGCGAAGCGGTTCCACGGACATACCTCCTGGCACACATCGCAGCCGAACACCCAATCGCCAATGAGTGCTCGCAACTCGCGCGGAATGGGACCTTTGAGTTCGATGGTCAGGTACGAGATGCAGCGGCGCGCGTCCACTTGGTAGGGCGCGACGATCGCGCCCGTGGGACAGCCCTCGAGACAGCGCGCGCACGTGCCGCAGCGCTCGGGCACGGGCGCGTCGGGGAGCAGCTCGCGATCCACGAGCACTTCGCCCAGCAGGAACCACGAGCCGAGCGTCTCCGACAGCACGCCCGCGTGCTTGCCGACCCATCCGAGTCCAGCGCGTTCGGCCCAGCCTCGCTCGAGGATGGCACCGGTGTCGGCGTACCAGAGCGAGCCCGAGCCGGGGAATAGCTCGCGTTGGATCCAGCGCTCGAGCGAGAGCAACTTGTCCTTCATGATTCGGTGGTAGTCCTCGCCCGCCGCATAGCGGGCGATGCGTCCCACGCGCTCGTCCCGCCCCCGGTTACGGTCGGGCGGATGACAAAGCGCCACGCACACGACCGAGCGGATGCCCGGAACGATCCGGTCGGGGTCGGCGCGCCGCTCGCGATGCTTGTCCGAGGCCAGCCAGCGCATGTCCCCGTGGCGTCCAGCGGCGAGCCATGCTTCGTAGTGAGCCTGTGCCTCGAGCGGGCCGACGCGAGCCACGCCCACCGCGTCGAAACCCAGCTCGAATGTACGCGCCTTGAGCCGGGCGGTGGCCTCACTGGCCGCGGTGGCTTCGCGACTCAGCGCGGTGCCCGCCGCGGCGGCCGCGGTACGCCTGGCCGCGGCGCGCGCTTGCGCTTGAGGGAATCCGCGGCCGACTCCGTGGTCAGGCTATCGTTCGCGGGCGCCCCCGGCTTGATGCGCGTAGGAACCACAGGCGGAGGGTCGGGAGTGGGCGGAGTGGTCGCGGGAGGCTGGACCCGATCACGTCGCACGCTCGAGCGCCGTGCGCGCATGGCCTCGAGTTCGCGCCTCGCTTCACTCCACGCCCGGGTGGTGCGCGCCTCGAGTAACCGCAGGTCGACGTCAGGGGCCGACGCCACCAGGTTGCGAGGCGGCGCCGGGAGCACTGCCCGGCCGTCCCGCTCCTCGGTGCGCAGTTGGTCGGCGGCCGCCGCACCGAGGATCTCGCTCGGGTCGGGGCCGGCGTTCCAGTACACCCCATGATGCGATGCGATCCGGTCGATGGGGCGCACACCGTTGGTGTCGTCGGGAATGTCGCTCACGAAGCTGGCTCGCGTGCTGGGGCTGGCCGATGCGAGCGCGCGGGCGGAAACGTAGGTGAACAGGCCGCCGGGCACCTGGTCGTAGCTCGGCACCCCGGAGGGAGGCAGCGGGGCCCAGCCTACGAACTCACCCACCTCCACCCACGCGACCCACGAGGGCGCCCACGCGCCGTATGGCTGCCACAGCCAACCCTGGAAGTCGTCATGGAACCAGAAGCCGTAGTGGTCCGTGATCCAGCCGAACGGTTCGTTGGATTCCCACACCCAGCCGTACGCGTAGGACGGCTCCCAATGCCCGTCCTGGTAGGGCCGCCAGGCCACCGTGTTCACGCGCGGACGGAACACCCACCCCTGCGGTTCGACCAGTACCCAGTCGCCGTACTGTTCCAGCTCATCGTGGAAGGGTCGCAGCGGCGCGGGCAGCCCCATACGCGCCGCGGAGGTCTGGGGTGGGGTGGGGGCGTAGCCTGCTTCCCCCATCTCGCCTTGCACCGCGCACGAGCTCGACATGAGCGCAATTCCCAGCAGCAACGCGAATCTTGTACTTAACATGTTGTGGCGCATCACGTTGTTGCGCTCCTTCCAGCCTCGCGACGGATCATCTCCGGCAGGTGGCCGAAAAATACCGTTGTGCGACTCGCTTGTCACCTAATAGGATTATATATAAGTGCCTACTGCATCAGGCTCCCTGCCTTCATCAGCGGCGTTTTCCGACCTGTAAGACATCCTTGAACGAGGAGCCACCAGCTCTATGCGGTTGTCGAATCGAGTGTTACTGCTCGCCTGCGTCGGAGTTATCAGTTTGGCCCCGACGCTGGGCGCGACGCCCGTCGAGCTGGATGCACCCGACCTCGCTCCCGGCGTGGAAGCCACGACGCTGATTCAACTTGGCGTGACTGCCGGCGTGAGCGGTGCGCCGAGCGGCTTCACCATCGAATGGATGCCGCGCTCGACGTTCGACGCGCTTGGCGGCTGGCCAGCGGATCCGCTCGATCCGGTGATCCATTCCGCCATCTACCTCGGCTCGCCTTCCCTCAATACCGTCGAAGGCACCACCTCGTTCCTGCTCGGGCCCGGCCAGACGGCCTCGATCGAGATCGGCGACATCTTCGATGAGACCGGCGTGCTCGCGACTCATGCGGGCGAGATGGCCGTGGGTACGGAATACGCGATCCGCGTGAACGCCAACGGCGACGGCGGCCTCACCGGCGGCGGCAACGGCCTGATCTCGCCGAGCCCCTACAGCGGCACCTACTACGCCTGGACCCGGGACAATGACGGGCAGAACGACTGCGTGCACTCGCAGGGCTACTGGAAGGAACACCCCGACGCCTGGCCGGTGAGCAACTTGCGACTGGGCAACATCATCTACACCAAGACACAGCTACTGGCGATCTGGAACACGCCTGCGGCCGGCAACGGCCTGATCTCGCTGGCGCACCAGCTCATGGCGGCCAAGCTCAACATCATCGGGGGCGCCATTCCGCCCTCGAGCGTCACCACCGCCATCGCCACGGCCGACGCGCTCATCGGCACCCGCATTGTCCCGCCGGTCGGCTCGGGTTTCCTGGCGCCGAGCGCCACCAGCCAACTGAACGACGATCTCGAGGTGTTCAACACCGAGCAGACCGGCGACGTCGGCTGCCACGTCGTCACGGCGGTCAAACCCAGCACATGGAGCGCGGTGAAGCGGATGTATCGCTAAGCCGAACGCGACCCGGCAGCAATCCACAACGGCGCTCGCGAGGGCGCCGTTCTTATGGGTGCTTGACGCGTCGCGTGCCGCGCTACAGGCGCTTGTAGCTGGGTCCACCGCCCCCTTCGGGCGTGGTCCAGGTGATGATCTGGTAGGGGTCGGCGATGTCGCATGTCTTGCAGTGGACGCAGTTCGATGCGTTGATCTGCAACTTGAGCGCGCCTTCCCGAGCGGGATCCGGCACCATCTCGTACACACTCGCGGGACAGAAGTGCTGGCAGGGATTGCCGTACTCCTCCCGGCACTGGGTGGCGCACACGCTGGTGTCGGCCACCAGCAGGTGCACGGGCTGGTCCTCGTCGTGCATCGTGCCGGACAGGTACACGTCGGCGAGCTTGTCGAACGTGAGCTTGCCGTCGGCCTTGAGCGGCGCGGGCTTGCCGCCCGGGTGTACGTCGCGCAGTTTCTTCATGCGCTCGTGCCCGGCGTGGCCCTTGAGCTGGTCGCCCAGCGGGTCCAGGCCGCCCATGAACATCTGGAATCCGGTGCGCGGGAGCGCGCTCCACAGGCCGCCGTCGAACGCCTGGTGAAAGTTTCGCATGCCCTTCATTTCCGCGCCGGCCCAGGATTCGGCTACGCGCTTCTCGTAACCGGAAAGTCGTGCGGCCGAGAAGTCATCCGCGAGTAGGCACTCGAACACCTGCTCGGCGGCCAGCATGCCGCTCTTGATGGCCAGGTGGATGCCCTTCAGGCGCCCGCCATTCAGGAATCCAGCCGTGTCGCCGGCCAGCAGCAGCCCGTCGGCGTAGAGCCGCGGCATGGCGTACCAGCCGCCCTCGGGGATCGCCTTGGCGCCGTAACTCACCGGCTTGCCGCCCTCGAGCAGGCTGCTCACGAGCGGATGCTGCTTGAAGCGCTGCAGGTTGCCGTGCGGATCGCTGGTGGGATCCTGCGCATCGAGTCCCGTGACGAAGCCCACATACCAGAGCGAGTCCGAGAGCCCGTAGATGAACCCGCCGCCAAATGTGCTGGCCGGCAGCGGCCAGTTCATGGTGTGGATGACGCGGCCCTGCTGCGCGTGGCCAGCCGGGACCTCCCACAGCTCCTTCACACCGGCGGCGTAGACCTGGGGTTGCTTGCCCTGCGTGAGCCCGAGCTTGCCCTCGACCTGCTTGCCCACCGTGCCGCGCGGGCCCTCGCACAACACCGTCACGCGGGCGCGACAGTCGGCGCCGGGCTGGTAGGTGGGCTTTCGCTGCCCGTGTTTGTCTACACCCTTGTCGCCCGTGCGCACGCCGAGCACCTTATCGCCGTCGAGCAGCGGAGCCTGCGCCGGGGTCTCGGTGGCGATCAGGACGCCGCGCTCCTCGGCCTGCGCCGCGAGCCACTTGCTGAGTTCGCCCAGGCTGACGATGACATTGCCGTGGTTGTGCAGTGCCGGCGGCACCACCGGCAGCCGGAACGACGACTTCTCGAACAGGATGTAGACGTCGTCGCCCGTGACCTCGGCTTCGATGGGGCAGCCGTTGCTGGCGTAGTCGGGCAGCAGCTCTCGCAGCGCGCGAGGGTCCATGACCGCGCCCGAGATGCCATGGGCGCCGACCTCGGTGGACTTCTCGAGCACCGCGATGTTGAGCTCGGGGAGCGCAGCGACGCCGGAGGCGGAGGCGCTCGAGTTGTGCGCGGCCACCAGGTTCGCCAGGTGGATGGCGCCGGCCAGCCCCGCGGGTCCGGCCCCCACGAACTGCACGTCGAACTCGAGGACTTCTCGCTCCACCTGGGACCTCCGCGTCAGTGAGTACCGGCGGCCGAGGCCGGGGCACCCGCGACCCGCTGCTCGGACGCGTGCCCCGGGACTGGCGCATGGGCCTGCGCCTCGAGCCAGCGCTCCGCGTCCATGGCGGCCATGCAACCGGTGCCGGCCGCCGTGACGGCCTGCCGATACACGCTGTCATGCACGTCGCCGGCCGCGAACACTCCTTCGACGGACGTATGCGACGAGCCTGGCCTCACGACAACGTAGCCCTTCGCATCGAGCGGCAGCTGGCCACCCAGGAACTCGGTGTTGGGCTTGTGCCCGATGGCCATGAACACGCCGTCGATGGTCATCTCGGTGACAGCACCGGTGACCGTGTCGCGCAGCTTCACGCCGGTGACCTTGCGATTCTCCTCGCCCATCACCTCGACGATCTCGGTGTTCCACAGGAAGCGGATGCGCGGGTTCGCGAGGGCGCGCTCCTGCATGATCTTGCTGGCGCGCAGGCTGTCGCGGCGATGCACCACGAGGACCTCGGGGGCGAAGCGGGTGAGATAGGTGGCCTCTTCCATGGCGGTGTCCCCGCCGCCCACCACGATGACGCGCTTGTCCTTGTAGAAGAACCCGTCGCAGGTGGCGCACGCCGACACGCCGAAGCCCATGAACTTCTGCTCGCTCGGAAGCCCCAGCAGCAACGCGGAGGCGCCGGTGGCGACGATGACGCTGTTCGACGAGTAGGCCTGGCCGTCGGCCCACACGGTGAACGGGCGGCGCGAGAAGTCCACCTTGTCCACGAGCGTGTCCACGATGTCGGTGCCGAAGCGCGCGACCTGCGCGCGCATGAGGTCCATCAACTCGGGACCCTGGATGCCCTGCGGGAAGCCGGGGTAGTTCTCGACGTCGGTGGTGATGGTGAGCTGGCCGCCGGGTTGGAGCCCGGTGAACAGCAGGGGTTTCAGGTTCGCGCGCGCGGCGTACAGAGCGGCCGTGTAACCCGCCGGGCCGGAGCCCAGGATGATGACCTCACGGATGCCGGACAATGCTGCCTCCTCGGACGGGCAGGTGTGGTGATTCGGAACCGGGTCACTTTAGATGGTTTCAGCCCGTTCCGGAATCAGGCGACCTGTAGCCGGCCTCGCGCTCCCCCCAGCCGCCCCCGGCCGGCGCGGCTCCCGGATTGCTCAGCCTCGCAACGACCGCGACAAAGATTGGCGAGCAGCTTTCAAAGCCGGGAAGAACCCGCCAACTAGCCCGAGCAGGGCCGAGAAGATCACGCCCTGGATGAGGATCTGCGGCGTGATGCGGAACTGGAACGCCATCTCCGAGAACGACTGGAAGTTCGTCGTACTCGAGGTGATGCCGTTCATCGGTAGCGACAGCACGCAGCCCACCAGCCCGCCGATGATCGAGATGATCACCGACTCCAGCACGAACGACGCCATCACCGCGCTCGGGCGAAAGCCCAGCACCAGCAGCGTGGCGATCTCGCGCGTGCGTGCCCCGATCGCGGCGTACATCGTATTCGCCGCGCCGAACACCGCGCCCACGGCCATGATCACTGTGATGAACGTGCCGATGGCGGTGATGAGCCCCGAGAACATGTTGCTCTGCTCGGCGTAGAACTCACGTTCGTGCCGCACCTGAACTTGCAGCCGCGGGTCCGATTCCAGCTCCTTCTTGACCTGCGCGTACTGGGAGGGGTCCTTCATGCGGAACACCAGCGTCTGGTAGTAGCCCTCACGGTGCAGCGAGGGCATGAGCACGTTCGCGTCGCCCCAGATCTCGGATTCGAACGCCGAGCCCTTGGCCGTGAACTGCCCGACCACGGTGAAGTCGCGTTGCTCGAAGCGCAGCTTGTCGCCCACGTTGCAGTTGGCGAACCGGCCGGCGATGCGCTTGGCCACGATCACCTCGTCGGTGCCGGGCGTGAACATGCGGCCCGCCACCATCGTGATGCCGCCGCGCAGGTCCGGCGCCGCCGGGTCCACGCCGCGCACCATGACGTTCGAGGAACCTTTCTGCCCGACGCGGTCCTTGTTCACGACGATCACCATTTCGGCGCTGGCGCGCGGACGGCCGTCCGGCCCCACGGCCACGGCGGGAATCGCCTTGATGATGTTGGCGTGCTCCAGCGAGATGCCGCTCGAGATCTCGCTGTCGGCGCCCTTGCGGAGCACCAGGATGTTGTCGGGCGAACCGGTGGTGACGAGCGAGGCGCGGAAGCCGGCGGCGAGCGCCAGCGCCCCGATGTAGATGGCCACGGTGAGCCCGATGCCGAGCGCCGTGGTGGCGGTGGACACGGGCCGGTGCAGCACGCTGCGCAGGTTGTACGAGAACGGGATGGCCATGGGGCCCTCTATTCGACGCGCCGCAGCGCGTCGACGATGCGGAGGCGCGAGGCCTGCATCGCGGGAACGAGTCCACTGACCGCGCCGATGACGAGCGCGATCGAGACGCCGGTGAGCACGGTGCCCCAATACACGGACATGGGCGGCAGGAAGCCGCCGAAGATCGCACGCCCCTCGACCAAGAACTTGGCGCCGATCGCACCCAGCAACCCGCCACCCAGTGTGATGACGGCGGCCTCGATGACCACCATGCCGAACACGGCGCCGTCGCTGAAGCCCAGCGTCTTCAGCACGCCGATCTCGCCGGTGCGCTCCCGGATCGAGGTCATCATGGTGTTGGCGGCGATCAACAGGATGCTGAACACGATCGCCAGCCCGATCACGCGCAGCACGAACGGGATGTTGCCGTACATGCTCACAAACCCGGCCTGGAACGCCTGCTCCGTCTCGGTCAGCGTGGCGGGCGCGGCGTTCTCGAACTGCGAGTCCACCGCGCGCGTGATCGCGCTGGCCTGCGTCGGATCGGTCAACTCCAGAATGAACGTGCCGGCGGCGCTCTGGCCGCCCATGCCCCGCTCGTTCAGGTAGGCGTAGTGGAAGAACATGGTCTCGTCACCGAACGACTTGTTCTTGGCCCGGTACACCGCACGAATGGTGAACGGCCAATTGCCGGGGAAAATCGTGCCCGCCACGGTGACGGTCTGGCCCAGTTTCCAGCCTTTGTTGAGCAGGAGCTTCTCGCCCACGACGCACGCGGTGCGCTCGACCAGGTAGGCCGCCAGCTTGGGGTCGGCGCCCTCGGGCACGGCCACCGGCGCCATGGCCGGCGACGACTGCACGATGTCGATGTCTTTCCCATAGATGGCCCAGTACGGATCGTCCACGCCGAACTGGGCGAAGAAGCCACGCGTGTCGGCGGGATCCTGGCCGCCGAACCAGTTCTGCACCGCCACGCGCTTCACGCCCGGCACCGCTTCGATGCGCTGGCGATACGCCATCGGGATCCATTGAACGAGCGAGATCTTGTTGCGCGTCACCAACCGCGACTCGCTGCCCACCTTGATGGCTTCCTGCAGCGTGTCGAGCACTCCACCCAGCGTGCAGTAGAGAAACAGCGCCACCGTCACGCTCGCCATGGTGAGGAACGTGCGCAGGGGATTCCGGAACAGATTCACCATCACCAGCTTGAACACCGTACCCCTCCCCTCAGTTGGACAGGACGCCCTTGTCGAGGTGGTACCGGCTCGTGGCACGCTCCGCGGCGTGCGGGTCGTGCGTCACCATGACGATGGTCTTGTGAAACTCCTTGTTGAGGCGCTCGAGCAGCTGCAGCACCTCCTCGGCCGACTTGCGGTCGAGATCGCCGGTGGGCTCGTCGGCGAGCAGCACCTTGGGGTCGGAGACGACAGCGCGCGCGATCGCCACGCGCTGCTCCTGGCCGCCCGAGAGCTGGCGCGGGTAGTGCTTCAGCCGGTCGCCCAGGCCAACCAGGTTGAGCACGGTCTCGGCACGCTTGCGCCGCTCGGCGCCGCTCATCTTCACCAGCAGCAGCGGCAGCTCCACGTTCTCGAGCGCCGTCAGCACCGGGATCAAGTTGTAGAGCTGGAAGATGTAGCCGATCGAGACCGACCGCCAGCGCGCCAGGTCGTTGCCGCGCATGCGGGCGATGTTCGTACCCGCCACGTCGAGGTCGCCCGAGGTGGGCTGGTCCACGCCGCCGATCAAGTTCAAGAGCGTGGTCTTGCCCGAGCCGGACGGGCCCATGAGTGCCACGAACGAGCCGTCGGGAATGGTCAGCGACAGCCCGTCGAGCACGCGCACCTCCTCGGCATCCCGGCGATACACCTTGACCACATTGCGCACGTCCACCGATGCCATGGTTACCCTCCGATGCGAGCGCTCAGCGCCCGTCGAGTTTCACTTTGCTGCCGTTCTTCAATCCGGCCGGTGGGGAGAGCACCAGGCTCTCGCCCCCGGAAAGTCCCTGCCGCACCTCGATGCGATCACCGCGCACGGGGCCAACGTCCACGCCTTGCAGCCGCGCGGCGCCATTCTCGACCACCCACACCGAGGCCTTGCCGTCCGCCTGCGTGATTGCCGCCTGCGGCACGAACACGCGCCGTGGCGCGGCCTGCGCGGGCGAGCCGCCCGGCTCGAACACCACCTTGGCGCCCATTTCGGGCAGGATGCGCGGATCGCGATCGAGGATGGACACCTTCACCAGCACCGTGGCCTTCTGCCGATCGGCGGTGGGCACCACCTGGCGCACTCGGCCCGTGAACGACGTGTCGGGGTAGGCGTCAAGCGTGATGCGCGCCGGCTGCGCGTTGCGGATCTGCGCGATGTACGCCTCGTTCACGTCCACCTCCACCTCAAGCGTGGTGAGGTCCGCCATGGTCAAGATGGCGGTGCGCGTGAGCCCGCCGCCCGCGGAAGACGGCGCCACGATCTCGCCGACCTCGGCGTCCTTGCGCAACACGGTGCCGGCGAACGGCGCGCGCACGCGCGTGTTTTCGAGGTTCGCCTCGGACAGCCGCGACTGGGCGCGCGCGGCGTTCGCCTGGGCGGTGGCCACCTCGAGCCGCGTCTGGGTGCCTTCGAGATCCGCGTCCGACAGGAGATCCTGGGTGCGCAGCGCCTGAGCGCGCTTCAAGTCGCGCTGCGCCTGCACGGTCTGCGCCTCGAGCTGCGCCACCGTGGCTTTCGCGGCATTGAGCGCCGCCTCGTAGTCGGCGCTCTCGAGCCGTGCGATGACCTCGCCCGTTCGCACCCGCGAGCCCTCGGTGATGCCCACCCACGCCAGCCGGCCGAGGATCTTGCTCGAGACGCTCGCCTTGGTGCGGGCCACAACGTAGCCGTTGGCGCTGATGCCCTGGCCGGACACGCTGCCGCCGCCCGTCGCCTCGGCCGTGCCCACGGTCACCGTGAGCGCACCGCCGTTGCTTGCGAGCCGCATGCCGAAGTACACGGCCACGGCCACCACGGCCAGCGCGAGCACGATGAGCAGGGCGGGCGCGGCACCCCGGCGGGCCGGTGCGGGCGAGCGATCGATGCGGAGCGACGAGAGGTCGGGCTTGCTGTCCATGTCGGAATGGGCTTCCGGGGATCGAGGCGGGAGTGGGCGTGTCGAAGCTGGCGAGTCTCGGTCAGCGCCAGCGATGCGGTCAAGGCTCGCGAGCCCGCGACCGGCGTGCTCGCGACCGCGCCGGGCGGGATGCTGGGGCGGATGCTGCACGCGCTCATTCGATTCGCACAGGTAAGTCCGGCGCGTGGTTCGTGCGGCGCGACGAACGGTCGTGTGCGCGCGGCGGGAGGTCGAGCCGAGGTGTCTTGCCAGCGCCCCGCGGCGGCCTCTAGACTCGTCCGTGTTCCTGTGAAACCGCTCTTCCTCGTGCGCGCCCTGCGGCGTGCCCGTGTCCGTTCGGAGGTTCCGTCATGCCGTTCATCATCGCCGAGCCCTGCATCGGGGTGAAGGACAAGTCGTGTGTCGAGGTGTGCCCCGTCAATTGCATCTACGAGGGCGAGGACCAGTTCTATATCCATCCGGATGAGTGCATCGATTGCCAGGCGTGCGAAGCCGCCTGCCCGGTGCAGGCGATCTTCCCGGACAACGGCGTGCCCGAGAAGTGGCAACCGTTCATCGAAAAGAACAAGACGCACTTCGAGAACAAGTGAGCGGTTCGCACAGCGGACGTCCCGGAGGCGGCGCGCGGCGCCGCCTTCCTGCGTTAGGGGTCGTCTCGGGAGGCAGGACATGACGGTCGGTGCCTTGCCCGCACGCGAGCAGGCCGTGACGCTGCTCCACGAATGGGTGCAGAACCCGAACCTGCGCAAGCACTGCTATGCCGTCGAAGCCGCCATGCGCGCTTACGCCGGGAAGTACGGCGAAGACGCCGAACGCTGGGGGCTGACCGGCCTGATCCACGACTTCGACTGGGAGCGCCACCCGTCGGCCGAGCTCCACCCCATGGCGGGCGTCGAGGTGTTGCGCGCCGCCGGCTGGCCCGAGGACGTGTGTCGCGCCGTGCTGGGGCACGCCAGCTACTCCGGCGTACCTCGCGACACGCTCATGGCACGGGCGTTGTTCGCCTGCGACGAGCTGTCCGGATTCCTGGTGGCGTGCGCGCTGGTGAACCCCGAGAAGAAGCTGGCCGCCGTTCAGGTGGAGTCCGTGCAGAAGAAGATGAAGAGCGCCGGCTTCGCCCGGAACGTCAACCGTGACGACATCGTGAATGGCGCCGCCGAGCTGGGTGTCGAGCTGGACGGTCACGTCACGTTCGTGCGCGACGCCATGATCGGCATCGCCGGCGAGCTGGGGCTGTGACCGCGCTGCTGCTACTCGCCGAGACCACCGCGGGTGCCGTGCCACACGTGCTGACCGCCCGGGAGTTGATTGAACGCTGGCACGACTTCTACCTGATGTCCGGGACCGCGGCCGTGACGCTCGCCGGATTGCTGTTCGTCGCGCTGTCGCTGCACCTCGACCGCCTGGTGGAGGAGTCGCACGAGCACCTGCTCGCCCTGTCGCGGGTGACGCTCCTCTCGTTCACGTTCGTGATGTTCGCCTCGCTGTTCATGCTGGTGCCGCCCACGGGCGCTCGCCAGACCGCGATCATGTTGGCCGGGGCAAGCGTGGCCGGGCTGTGGTTCACCACGACGCTCTCGCGCGCCGCCCGCCACCACGACGAAGCGGGGTTCACGCGGCGGCAGATCCGCCGGCGCCTCCTGATTCCCATCATCGCCTACCTCATGATGCTGCTGACCGCGCTGGGCCTGTTCCTGGGCATCCCCGAGATGCTCTACATGATGACCGGCGCGATCTGCATGATCCTCGGCAACGCGGCCGGGACGTCGTGGGAGTTGCTCGTACAGATCGCCAAGAACAAACGCGTGGGCCGGTCCGGATGAGCCGTGCTGCGCGGGCGGCCGCCGCGCCCGGCGCCCGGCTGCTGTCGCTGTGGCGGCGTTGCGAGGGCCTGCCGTTCGGCCGCGCCATCTTCGGCGCGATCTTCGGACGTCTGGTGCCCTACAGCGGCAGCATCGGCGCCACCGTGCTGGCGCTGTCGCCGGGGCACGTGAAGTTGGCGTTGCGCGACCGTCGCGCCGTGCGGAATCACCTGGGCTCGGTACACGCCGTGGCGCTCACCAACCTGGGCGAGCTCGCGAGCGGCCTGGCCATGACCACCGCGCTGCCTCCGGGCGTGCGCGGCATCGTGCTGCGGATCGAGTCCGAGTACCTGAAGAAGGCGCGCGGCACGCTGGTGGCCGAGAGCCGTGTGGTGGTGCCCGAGGTCCGCGGCGACACCGACTTCGAGGTGCGCGCCGACATCCACGACGTCGGCGGCGACCGCGTGGCCGCGGTGCGCGTGCACTGGCGGCTGGGGCTGGTGGTTTCATGATGATCGCGCCCGCATGGAGCTGATTGCGCCCTCCGGGCGCACGGGTGGCGAGCCGCTCGACACACCGCTCACACGACACGCGCGCATCGAAGTGCCGCTCATCTGCGGCGCCATGTATCCGTGCAGCAACGTGGAGCTGGTGGCCGCGGTGTCGGAAGCCGGCGGCATCGGCATCGTGCAACCCGTGACGCTCACGTTCGTGCACGGTCTCGAGTTTCGCGAAGGGCTTCGCCGCGTGCGCGCGCTCACGCGCAAGCCCATCGGCATGAACGCGCTGATCGAGAAGTCGTCGCGGCGCTACCTGGAGCGCATGAAGCGCTGGGTGGACGAGGCGATCGAGGAGGGCGTTCGCTTCTTCGTCACGTCGCTCGGCGACCCGCGCTGGGTGGTGGAGCGGGCGCACGCCGTGGGCGGCGTGGTCTACCACGACGTGACCGAGGCCAAGTGGGCGAAGAAGGCACGCGACGGCGGCGCCGACGGGCTGATCGCCGTCAACCGCCGCGCCGGTGGCCACGCGGGCCCGCGAGATCCGCGTGCGCTGCTCGACGAATTGCTTCCGTTCGGCCTGCCGGTCGTGTGCGCGGGCGGGGTGGGGAGCGCGGCCGGCTTTGTGGAGGCGCTTCGCATGGGCCACGCCGGTGTGCAGTGCGGCACGCGATTCATCGCCACGAACGAATGTGATGCGAGCGACTCGTACAAGGCGGCGATCCTCGCCGCCGAGGAAGAAGCCATCGTGCTGACCGAGCGGATCACCGGCGTGCCGGTGGCAGTGATCGACACGCCGGTCATGCGCCGCATGGGCCTGCACGCGAACGCGCTCGAACGCTGGCTGCTCAAGCACCCGCGCACCAAGCACATGATGCGCACGCTGCTTGCGTTGCGCTCAGTGTGGAGCCTTCGGCGCGGCGCGCGCGTGGACGCGTCGCAGTTCTGGCAGGCGGGGAAGAGCGTGGCGACGATCCACAGTCTCGAGCCCGCAGGCGAGATCGTGCGCGCGTGGGGGCGGGCGGCGCGAGAGGTGTGAAGCACCTTCACGCCACGCGATTGCGGCTCGGCGGCCCCGCGTCGATCCACACCGGCAGGCCGGGGCCGCTGCGCGCACCCAGCGGTTCGGCGCGCTCCACGACCACGGTGAGCGCGCCGAGCATCTCGTCCACGCGGCCCTCGGCGCGGATGACCTCGCCGCGCATGTGAGTGCCCCAGCGGCGGTAGGTGTCGGGGAAAAGCACGCACTCCACGAGCCCGGTGCGGTCGGCGAGCGTGCTGAACAGCACCACACCTCCCGACTTGGCCTCCACTCTGCGCGCGGCGCACGGGATGCCGCACACGCGCACGCGCTGGCCCACGTGGCGTTCGAGTGCATGAGCGGTCGTGCAGCCCTCGAGCGCGGCAGCCGGAACGAGCACGTCCAGCGGATGCGCCGAGAACCACAGCCCGGTGGCCGCGAACTCGCCGCGCACGAGGTCGGCGAGCGGTAGTTCAAGCAGCTCGGGCAACGCGTCGCCACCCGGCTTCGGCGCGGTCGCAGCGGGTGCCAGCGGCGAGCCGTCCGGCGCCAGCAAACCGACCGCGCGCGGATTCACCGTGTGACGAGCGGACCCGCCCTTCCGGCGGGTGCCCCCGGACACCGCATGCGACATCGCCTCGTGCACGCGCGCCTCGAGTCGCATGGCCGCGCGAGTGCGGCCATGGCCCGCGATCGCATCGAGCGCGCCTGCGAGGATGAGCGCGTCGAGTTCAGGCGGCGTGGGCCGCACTCGGTCGGCGAAGTCGGCGAGGCTCGCGAACGGCCGCGCGGTCACAATGCGCTCGCCGGTCGCGTGCGATAGCCCCTGCACGCGATGCAGCCCCACACGGACTTTTCGAAGAGCGTGGCTTCCGGCCACGCACGCGTCGCGAGCATCGTGGCCGGAGGCCACTAGAGGCTCTAACGTCGTGTCCCACGCGGACCGCACCACGCACGGCGCCAGGAACGTGACCGGTGCCCGATTCAGCCCCCCGCGCCGCAGGTCCTCGACGTGCACCCACGTCGGGTACATGCCGGCGTGGTGGTTCAACACGCCCACCGCCCACTCGACGGGATAGCGGCACTTGAGCGCCGCACTCTGCCACGCCAGCTGCCCGTAACCCGCCGCGTGTGCTTTGCAGAAGGCGTAACCCGCGAACCTCGCCAACTCGCGCCACACGGCGTGCGCCTCGGCGTCGGTGATGCCGGCGCGCGTGGCCTGCGCCACGAACCCGCGCTCGAGAAATCGAAACTCCTCGTCGCCGCGCGCCTGGGCGATGGCCCGGCGCAGCGTCTCGCCCTCGGCGAGCGGCAGTCCGCACAACGCCGACGCCACGCGCATGACATCTTCCTCGTAGAGCAGGATCCCCTGTGTCTCGGCGAGCGTGGCGCGCAGCCGCTCGTGCGGGAACGTCACGGGCTCGAGCCCGCGCCGCCGCCGGCAGAACGCTTCCTTCATCCCCGACTCCGCCGGCCCGGGCCGCACCAGCGCCACCGCCGCCACCGTGTCGTCCAACGTGCACGCCTTGAGCATGCGCAACAGGTTGCGCATGGCGGGCGACTCGAGTTGGAAGCAGTTCAACGTATCGCCCGCCGCTATCGCGGCAGCGGCGATCGGATCGTCTCCCGGGATCGCGTCGGGGTCGGGTGCGATGCCGGAGGCGTCGCGGGCTGCCAACGCCACGCATTCCCCGATCGTCGTGATCGCGCGATTGCCGAGCAGGTCCATCTTCACGAGACCGATCGCCTCGACTGCCCGCATCTCGAACTGCGAGACCACCACACCCTTGCTCGCGCGCTCGAGCGGCAGGTAGTGGGTGAGTGGCCGGTCGCCGATGACGAGGCCGCCGCAGTGGACCGACAGGTGCCGCGGCGCGCCCGCCAATCGCGCGGCCAGGCGCAGCGCCTCGGCGATGCGCGGCTCGGCGAACTCGGGACCGAAGTCGTGCGGGCCGAGGCCGGGCCCCGCGCCCGGGCCTGCACCGGCGGTGCGCGCGCGTTCGGTCGCAGCGTCGTCGCCGCGTGGCTTGGAGGCCCCCGGCACGCCGTGCTCAAGCACCTGTTCCAGCGCCGACGCGTCCAGGTGGCGCGGCACACGCTTGGCGAGCGCGTTCACGCGCGGCAGCGGCATCCCCAGCACCTTGGCCGCTTCGCGGAACGCCGAGCGCGGGCCCAGCGTGGCGTGCGTGCTGATCATGGCCACGCGGTCGTGTCCGTAGGCTTCGTACACGTGCGCGATCACCTCGTCGCGGCGACGCCAGCACAGGTCCACGTCCAAGTCGGGGCAATCGCGTCGCTGCGGGTGCAGGAAGCGCTCGAAGCAGAGCCCGTAGCGCACCGGATCCACGCTCGTCACACCCAGCGCGTACGACACGATGGAGCTGGCGCCCGAGCCGCGGCCCACGGTGGGGATGCCGCGCTCGCGCGCGAAGCCCACGATGTTCGCCACGAGCAGGAAGTAGTCGGTGAAGCCCATGCGCTCGATCAGCGTCAGTTCGCTCGCGAGCCGCACGCGGGCTTCGGCGCGCGCCGCGCCACCCGCGCGTCGCGCGCCGGCGACGGGGTAGCGACGCGCAAGTCCCGCGGACGCCAGCTCGCGCAGTTGCCGGGCACCCGTCACGCCCTCCGGCAGCGGCGCGCGCGGGAAGATGGGCGTGCCCATCTCGAGCGTCAGGTGGCAGCGCGCCACGAGGGCGGCGTTGTTCTCGAGCAGTAGTTCCGCCTGCTCGGCGCAGCCCGCGCCCGCGCACGTGGCGCGCACGCGGTGTTCCCATTCGGCGGGCGACGCGAGCCACGCCTCGCGCGCGCAGAACGAGCCCGGCGGCATGCGTTCGAGCAGTTCACCGGCTGCCGCGGTGATCGCCGCGCGATGCACCTCGTGGTCGCGCGGCTCCAGCATCCACACGTCGCCCGTGGCCACCGCCGGCACGCCCAGCCGCCAGCTCTCGGCGAGCCGTGCGCGCAGGCGCGGCCGCTCGGCCGCGATGCCGCGCACGCCGAGCCACAGTCCGCCCGTGCGCGGCAGCCCGCGCGCCACCTCGTCCGAGGCCGACACCGCCGGCGGCACGCCTGCCGCGAGCAGCGCCGTGGCGAGCCCCGGCGACTCCACGATCACGTGCAGCCCCGCGTGCTGCGCCCCGACCGAGCGCACCAAGTCGAACGCGTCGTCCAGGTGCCGTGCCGTGAGCACCGCGCACAAGTTGGCCCACCCGCGGCGGTCGAACGGCACGAGCAGCACGCGCGCGTCTCCCGACAGCGCCGACACCTCCGCCCCGATGACCGGCGCCAGCCCCGCACCCTTCGCCGCGTTCAGGAACCGCACCGCCAGATAGAGGTTGTCGCGATCCGTCAGCCCGAGCGCGGCGTACCCCAACTCCGCCGCCCGCTCACACAGCGCTTCCGGCGAAGCCACCCCCGCCAACAACGACCCGTGCGACCGAACCCGAAGCGGAGTGAATGGCGACATGACGGACCCGAGGGTTATCCAACGGAGGGCGGGGCGAGGGGGGACGCGAATGAGGGCAGTCGAGAGCAGGCCCGAGCCATGGAACGGCGAGGGCCGTTGCGAACGACAGCGACGGGCTGGCCAGGAGGGCCAGCCCGAGCGATGCCCTCATTCGCGTCCCCCCTCGCCCCGTCCGCGGAGCGGTACAGCCCTTCTCAGCTCTGAACGCCGAAGTGCGGATTCTCGATCAACCCGATCGCATTCCCATACGGATCCGTGACGATGCCCACGCGGATCCCGCCCCCGACGTCCTTTACAGCATCGAGTGGCTTGGCGCCCGCCGCTGTGACGCGCTTCCACGCAGCATCCGCGTTGTCCACGCCCCAGTAGGCCACGACACCGCGGTTGCCCGGCTCGTGGACCGGCGCTTCGCCCGGCACCAGGCCCAGTTCGTAGCCCGCCACGTTGAAGCCCACGTAGAACGACTCGTCGAAGTAGGGCTCGACGCCGAACACTTGGGCGTACCAGCTCTTGGCTGCGGCGATGTCGCTGACGGGATAGATCGCGGTCATGAGGGCTTTGGCGAGCGGCGGCATGGCGGACCCTTCGGGGTGGGGGGTGGATTCACTTGGTGAGCGACGGTGTGCGCAGCACGAAGCCGTAGCGGTCCTCGCCCACGCGACCTTTCAGGTGCAGCGCGCGCCCGGACACCACCGCGCCGTGGCCGTAGCTGCCGCGCACGCGGTCGAGTGCTTCGCACAGCGCCGCGCGCCGGCCGGCCTCGCGCTCGTCGAACAGCGCGCCCTGCTCCGCGGCGTCCTGCGCGAAGTTGGAGAGCGTGACGCCGATGGCGTGCAGCGACACGCGGCGCGTGAAGAGCCGCGCGTGCAACGCCAGCGCCAGCGCCAGCACCACTGGGTCCACCGCGGACGGCTGCTTGAGCGAGCGCGCCTGATCAGCGGACTCGCCGTCACTGTAACGGAGCCGCACACTCACGGTGCGCGCCGTCAGCGACAGTTCGCGTGCCGCGCGGCAGGCGCGGCCCACCAGGTACTCGAGCATGCCCTCGATCTCGCGCGGGTCGGCAGTGTCGCGGTGGAACGATGTCTCGCGCGACAGCGACAGCGGCACCTCGCGCGCCGTCACCGGCGCCGTGTCGCGCCCGCGGCAGCGCTCGTAGAGCAGCCGCCCCGGTGCGCCGAACAGTGCCTCGAGCGTGCCCACCGGCAGCACGCGCAGCTCGCCGATGGTGCGCAGGTTCATGCCGCGGAGCGTCCTGGCGTGCGCGTGGCCAACGCCCGCCAACTGCTCGATGGGCCGCTCCATCAGGAACGCCTCGGCTTCGTGGGCGTGCACTCGCACCAGGCCGTCCGGCTTCTTGGTCTTGCCGACGAGTTTCGCCAGCATACGATTGGGGCCCAGGCCACACGTCACCGTGAGCCCGGTGTCGTCCAGGATGGCGCGCTTCAGGCCCTCGGTCGCCCGCAGGAAGTCGCCATGCAGGCGCTCGGTGCCGGTCAACTCCAGGTAGGCCTCGTCGAGGTAGGTCTCCACGTCGGGCGACAACTCGCGACAGCGGTCGAACAGCCGCTCGGCGTAGCAGCGATACACCTGCGCGTGGCCCTCGAGGACGATGGCGCGCGGGCACAGGCGCTTCGCCTCGGACAGCGGCATGCCGGCCTTCAACCCGAAGCGCCGCGCTTCGTAGGAGCACGACGCGATCACGCCCGCGCCCACGATGACCGGCTTGCCCTTCAACCGCGGATCGCGCTGCTGCTCGATGGCGGCGAAGAACGCGTCGATGTCCACGTGCAGGACGGTGCGTTCGGAGGTCGGATTCACGATGTCGTCTTTCGGATGTCGTGCGGAGTGGTCAGCGAATCAGGTGACGCATCTCGGGCATCTCGTCCCAGGTGCGACGGTCGAGCGTGCGTCCCGTGACGTGCTTGCGCTTGCCACCCCATTGCTTGAAGAAGAAGGGCACGCGAGCCTTGCGGCACTGGTCCCGGATCATGCGTACCCAATCGGCGTCCATCGTGCGTGCGTGGTGGCCGCTCTCTCCGCCGGCGATGACCCAGTTGATACCGGTCGGGCCGAGCACGCCCTTGAGATCGAGTGGGCCCAGCAGCGGTTCGCACGACAGGAAGCGCACGGCAGCGGGAATCGAAGCCACGATCTCGGCTCGGCCGACGTAGCGCTGGCTCTCGACGCTGGTCCCGAGCCAGACATTCGGGTGCGTGTCTCGCACCAGGCCGCCCTTGCATGCCCCAGCGGCCAGGAAACGCGCCATGCGTTCGGGACGCTTGGTGAGCACTTGGAACTGGTGCCAGTGCGCCCGCCGCATCGTCTCGAAAACGGACTCGATGAAAAGATCGGGGATGCGTTCATGGAACAGATCGCTCATCGAGTTGACGAAGATGCGCCGAGGCGTGCGCCACCGGAGCGGGAGGCCGATGCGCTCGGGCCACAGCCGCAGATCGAAGCCCTGTTCGAACGGGTGCCCCGGAACGCCACGGAAGCGCTCGGAGAACGTCTGCGCATAGCAGTGCTTGCACCCCGGACTCACCTTGTTGCAGCCGGTGACCGGGTTCCACGTGGCGTCGGTCCACTCGATGGAGGAGCGGTCGCTCATGGTGTGACCGTCCGTCGACGCGTGTAGCCCTCGCGGTAGTGACGAAAGATATCGCGAACGACCCTGCAGGCAGTTTCGTTCCCAGAGGCGAAGACAAGATAGTAAACGACGGCATTCGTGCTGTTTCGCATTGCGACGGGCTGCGCGACACATCGAAACCCGGCGACAGTTCGGAGACGACGGCAGAAGGCTTCGACGACTGCGTCATTTGAAAGCTTCTGGACCCGATGCTCTCCGAAGAGATTGCCCTGTGGACTGGGCCTGTACGTGATGTCCTTCCAAGAATCGTCTCCCCAGAATGCGGTCATTCTCGCCGCTTCTCGAGGCTTGACCTTGGCGGGGTTGTTCAGCAGTGCATTCATGTTCATGTCCATGATGGGGAAGTTCAGCAGCAGATCAACGGTTCCAATCTGGCCAGCCTTGGCGAGGACATTCCAGGTCAAGTGGACACCGTACGGATCGAGCAGGCAGAGAGCCCTGCGCCTTAGGTTCCAACGAACCTGCGGCAGAATCTCCTTGAGCAGAAGCTCATTGCAGTCGCCCTGACGAAACTCCACGTTGTCTCGTGTCCCTATCAGCTCTCGCAGGTGGGAAACACGACGACGATTGCGATCAACCAGAAAGTAGCGGTCAAAGGGTGGTCGTACGCTCAGGACACTCAGCGGGCTCCCTGGGATGACCTTGCCGGTTGTCTTGGAGACGTGCTCGCCGGCACCCGCGAAGCCATCGATGTAGAAGTGCGTGAACCCCGGTTGCTTGGAGAGAATCGTCGAGTATGCGGCCGCATACTTGCGCACGATTTCCAGCTTTACCTCAGACCACTCATTGATTCTGTCGAGTCGAGTCGCCCTGCGGCTCACGCAGTCTCCCTTGGCGGTGCCATCAACCGGCGCGAGAGCGCACAGGCGGGCGGGGCGCTCGACTGTTCCATCGAACATGTGCTCATCGCTCGTCTAGCGGCGTCCATCCGAACTCAAGCTCAAACCGGCGGCGGTGAGGTGTATCGACTTGGCGAGGCGCCATCCGAATGTACCTCTCGGCATGTTGGCGTTGCCCGTGGGGCAACCGTCGTAGATAGGCGACGGCCTCATCCGCAGTCGGTACTCGATTCACCTCCCCGTTGAAGCAAGGGGACAACGCGGTCCAAACGACCGCATCAATCGCGAGGCGGCGCGCCCAGGCTGAGATGTTGGTCGGAGCAGAATCATTGTGATTTACGGCCTGCCACACCGCGATGTCCCTTTCGAGATTCTTCGTGGGAACACCTTCGCGCTTCCCAAGCGCCCCTTGAGCGGCCGCGATTGTGTCGACAGAGAAGGGCGCCCAAAGCGCTCTGATGGACGTGGTCGGAGGCACGAGAACGAGGGTCAGCCTGCCGTCCGACGACTGGCGTGCGAACTCCACCGACAGCAGGGGGCCATCCTCAAACCACCGACCCCGAACGGGCAGCTCGCGCTGATCCCAGATGAGCGACCCCCAGCCCAGACATGCGATCATCATTGTTCGGTCGTTTGCTCAGAGCTAGTCCAACGCGGGACCCGAAAGGAGATGCGCATGGTCGTCCGCTGGAGACCTTCTCGGCCTAGCTCCCGATTCACTACCGGGACTTCAGAGGAACTAGAGGTGAACGACATCAATGTCGCCCCACTTCATCCGCAGATACTCCGCGACGAGACGGCGATGGCAGTGATGTGGCCTGTCTTCACTGCACAGAAGGCAGGCTTCGTCGACTGCTGAGCGTGGGATGGCATCCTCAATCTTGCGTTTGGCCATCAACTCGAGAAATCCTTGCTCGTAGATGGCCCAGTCGCCGCGATGTTTCTTGTACGCATCGAGCATCTCTTGGGTCGGGGCCAGTTCGGGTCGGTGCTCGTAGCCGATTCCGCATATCGCCTTCAGGAAGTACTGAAGATCCTTCTTCTTCGCGAAGCCAGCGAGCTGGGAGACGTTGTTCAGGCGCACGTCGACGACCTTCTTGACACCTGCCTTCGAAAGGCGTGAAAAGAACGACTCTGCTGTCGTCATCGTGAAACCGATTGTGTAGAGCTTCACGGCCCAACTCCTCGCACCGCGTCGTCCTCTGATGACCCTGACTCCGCATAGGCGATCTGGCGGCCTCGCCTTGCGTATGCTTCTTCAAGGGTTTCGTTCTGACTCCTGAAGAAGTCGCGTTCGGCAAGGTCGAGTTCCGCAGACAGTCGCGAGAGTGCGCGTTCGTGGCTCTCGAGCCGGCCGTCCTCGAGGATATGCTCCACCTTCACTCCGCGGGCGACGAGGTGCCGACACACCAGAATCGCACGATGACAGATGAGAGGGTCCTTCTCGGCGCACATGAGCGCCAAGCGGTGACTGAACATGCCTTGAACCACACGCTCGAGGCCGGATTGGAAAAGGGCCGTTCGGGCAAGCAGGTCGTACTGGACCCTTCCACCAACGTAGCAATTTGGGTCCTCGGAGCGCGCTCCAAGCTCACGCCCGAGAAAAACGTACGTGATTCCGCCTTCCTTCAGCCACGAGGAGAATGATTCGCGATTGAATTGCGGGTTCATGCGGCTATACGGGCGCGAGCGGACGTCTGCAACCGCCGTGACACCGTGCTCGCGCAGAAGCTCGAGCAACCTGCTGGCAGCGTGCGTTGAGTGGCCGATCGAATAGAGCACGTCTTTCATCTTTTAGTAGGTATCCGCGCGGTTTGAGGTGATGACGGCGGCAGCCAGCTTGTATGCGTACCCGTGAAACGCCTCGCCAAGTGAAACGCACAAGAGCGCATCTGGCAATGGTGTCACTCCTTCGCCGCCCGACAGGTATTTGCGTTCGACCCATGGATCCGTGACAACGATGCGATAACGGTGCCCGCACAGTGCGAAGCGAGCCCGGACGCGACGCCTGGGTGGCCCGAAGTCTCCTCCTTCGCCGGCAACCTCCAACACGAGGTTATCAGGGCGAACGAGCCAAAGAGAGCGCTCCAACCGCGTTGCTTCATGCTCCGGAACGCGATCGTTCAGCCCATTCGAGCTCGAGTAGCCATTGAGCCACAGCTGATCAGCTGGACTCTCGACTGCCTTGTGGATATCGAGCCAGGTAGCCCGCCCAGCGAACTCCCAGTAGGAGTCGGCATCAATGACATGATTTTCTTGTTGGTGATGCTCAGGCTCGGGCCGAACTAGGGGGACCTGGATAACGTCAAGAATTCGAGGATCCCGCCCGTCCTTGTAACGACGTTCTTCCTCAGAGACCTCACGAGTGGAACGTGTGCTGACCGGGCGAATCCAAGCCCCAAAGCCTTCCGCGGTCATCTCTCGGCCAGCCACACACCGACCTGACGGCGGCTTTCGAGAGTTCGCTAGGCAGACGAGTTTCTTGGTATAGCTCATTCGCATGCTCCGGCAAACCGGCCAGCAGACGGTTCCATGACTGGCCAAACGTGTCGCACCGCGAGCAGACTGTCTAACTCTCGCCCATGCTGCCACGGTAGGCGTTTCAGCGCACTTCTCGGGCGGGCTCGCGCGTTCTGCGAGGCGTCCAGCGCCGAGACGAAACGAGCGCGTGCGAAGCGCATGCGCCGATCCTCCGACTCGACGATGTCGAGCCACCGCAACTTGATCAGGGAGCGGTCGTTCATGCCGGCTTTCCCGGAGCGCCATCGCGGTAGCGCGCGAAGACGTCCTCGATGATCCAGTTCGCCGTATCGTTGCGCGAGGCGAAGAACAGGAAGCCGGCCACGGCATTCGTGCTGTTCCGCAGCGCGAGCGGCTCGGGGACGTTGGCGAACCTCGCCACTTCCCGGAGCTGGCGCCGGAACGCCCGGGCCACGGCGGCGCCGTGAGTCGCCTCGGGCCCCGGCTCGCCGGACGGCCCGTTCCTGGGGCCCGGCGGGTTCGTCGCCTCGCGCCACGACTCGTCGCCCCAGAACCGGGTCATGCGCTCGGTCTCGTTCGCCGCGCCGCGCTTCGATGCGATCCAGAGCGGGGTGCCATTCGCGTCAACGGTGGGGAGGTGGAGGAACAGGTCGATGGTGCCGAGCCGACCCGCGGCCCCGATGACCCGCCAGTCGAGCTTGAGGCCGCAGGGGTCCAGCAGGCAGAGCGCTCGGCGGTAGTCCTCGTAGCGGACCCGGGGGAGGATCTCTTCGAGCAGGATCTGGTTGCAGTCACCCCGGAGCAGCGTGACGTCCTCGCGGTCTCCGGTGAGCGCTCGCAACGCGTCAACGCGGTCGCCGTCGAGGTCAACGAGGTAGTGGTGCCGGAACGGAGGGCTGACGAGCAGTGCGTTGAGCGGACTGCCGGGCACGAACTCGCCTGTTCGCTTTGAGATGTGCACGTCGGGCCCGGCGAAACCATCGATGTAGTAGTGGGCGAGTCCCGGTTGCCTGCTGAGGATGTGCGAATAGGCGCTCGCGTACTTGCTCACGATCTCGAGCTTGAGTTCGGACCAGTAGCCGATCTCGTCGAAGCGAAGCTTCGGCTGCGTCATGACGGCCCCTTTCATGGGGGCACGGCGATTCGTTCTCGGGGTCATGGGCTCGGCACCTCGAATGTTCCCGGGCGGCCCGCGCCGGCAGGCCCGGCCATCCCCGCGACGCCGGCGTCGGACGCGGGACCGCCCGTTATCCGTGTGGAGCTGCATGCGCCACCCGCTGTCTCCACCGCGGCGCACGACCCGGCGTCCACGGGTGCCGTGTGGTTCGTGACCGGGCGGGCCCGCGCGTCCTGCGCGGTGCCCGGCGCCGCGGCGGAGGCAGCGGGTGTGGGGTGCATGCGAGTCAGCCTTCTCTGGTCAGCCTTCCAATGTGACGGTGTCGAGCCACCACAACAGGTCGCCGCCCTGGAGTTGCAGTTGGTAGACGTCGCCGTTCTCGTCGGTGACCGAGAAGTAGAACCGTGGGTGCTTGCCGGCGCGGTCCACCCAGCGGGCGTTCACGCGGGCGACGCGGTGTTCGCGTCCCCGCCGCCTGAACGCCAGCGGAGTGACCGAGCCGCCATGGAAGTCGGCGCGCACGGACACGGCTTCGTCGAGAGCTTCGCTGCGCATCCTGAGGTGAGTCTCCGGGGCCGGTCCGGCCGGGCCGGATCGGCCCCGGCATTCGAGCCCTGGCATTTCGCTGGCACTTCGTCCTGAGACGCCTGGCTCGTGCGGGACGAAGGGACGCGCGGGTCGCCCTCTGGCGAAGCCCGGCGCGGCCCGCGGCCGCCATCCAAGCGCAAAACGACCTTACTGCACAGATGTGCAGTAAGGCAAGGACGAAAATGGGGCGCACCGGGAAGCCGGCCGATAGTGGAGGGAACGAGATCCCGACGGTCGTGGCGAGTACGGTGCTTGGCGTGTGACCACGCGCAGTGTAGAAACGACTCCCGCCCCGACCCCACAAGGAGGCACGCTCGTGACGCCGAGTTCCCGCCGCATCGCCGCGCTCTTCGCCCTGGTGGAACTCGCCGCATCGCTGGCGCTGACAGCCCGGGTGCACGCCGAGGCGGCGGTACCGCTCAAGACCACCGAACTCGGCCGCGGCCCCACCATCGTGTTTGTGCATGGGCTGGGGGCGAGCCGCAGCGACTGGATGCCGACCGCGCGGAAGCTCCTCGGCCGCTACCGAGTCGTGCTCGTGGACCTGCCCGGCCACGGCGAAAGCGCGCTGCCCGACCCGTTCTCGTTCGCCTCGGTGGGCGAGGCGCTGGACGGCGTGCTCGCCCGGCTGAACCCCGACAGCACGATCATCGTGGCGCACCAGATGGGCGGGCGCGCCGCACTCGCCGCGCTGGCCGCGCACCCGGGCCGGGCCAAGGGCCTGATGCTGCTGGACGTGCCGGTGGGGATCCCGATGCAGATCGACGACCAGCAGAAGAAGCAGTTCCTCGAGTTCATGGACCGCTCGTACGAAGCGGTGACCAAGATGATGTTCTCGAACCTCGGCCGCGACACCACGCAGAGCAGCGGCATCTACGCCATGTTCACACAGACGTCGCCAGCCACGGTCAAGGCGTTCGTGCGCGAGGGCTTCTATAGCGACGGCAACAAGGACGCGAGAGCGCTGAAGATCCCGGTGCAGCTGCTGGCGACAAGCCGCGTGTGGAAGGCGGACGCCAGCCCGGGTGCGATGCTCAAGCTGATGGGCTGGGAGGACACCACCGCCGCCGTGCGCCGCGTGCCGGAGTCGGCCTACTGGGCCATGAAGGACCAGCCCGACACGCTCGCCACCTGGATCGGCGAGTTCGCCGCGGCGCGGTTCGCGTCGGGGAAGAAGTAATGGCAAACGGAAAGCGCCGGTCAATTTCGAAGACGTTCGCGCTCCTGCGCTTGACCTCCGTCGTGATTACCCCGCAGGATAATCCGTCATGAGACTCAAGACCCTCCGCCTCGCCTGCCTGCTGTGGCTCGCCACGACCTCGCTGCTCCCGGGGCCGGGATGGGCGCTTTGCGTCGGCCCCGACGGGCACTTGGCCGTGGAGCTCGCGGGCGTGATCGTGACCGGCGAGCTCTCGGCCGAAGCCGCCGCCCGGTGCGGGGAGGAGTGCCCTCCGGACGAGTGCCGCGCATGCAACGACGTCTCGCTCGCGAGTTCCGACCAGGCGTGTTCACGTCGCGACGTGGCGGTGCCGGCTCTGGAGCTGGCACCTGTCGCGCTTGCGGCGTTCCTCGAACCGCGTCTCACCGACGTCGTCGCCCGCGGCGCCGTCGCTTCGATCCCACCCTCCCGCGCTCCCCATCTCGTCTCCGTCCTCAGGCGCTGAAGCCTCCTCGTCGTTGAGCTGATCCGCCGCGCGTGCCGCGCGGCCGTGTGCGGATGCCCGCACACCGGCCCATGACCAGGAGGCTTTGCTTGTTCGCGCCTACACGATTCATGCTGGGGCTGCTGCTGAGCGCCCCGTTGCTCATGGGCGGCGTCTCGCACGCCGCGACGTTGACACTCGACGAGGCCCTACGCCGCACGCGCGCGGGCAACCCGTCACTGCGCGCGGCGGGACACGACGTGGCCGCGGCACGCGCGCGCCAGCAGGACGCCCGGCGCGCACCGAACCCCGCGCTCTCGGGGGCGCTCGAGAACTTCGGCGGCGATCTGGGCAGCGACCGCTCGGAAGCCGCCGTCACGCTCGAGCAGACGATCGAGCTGGGCGGTGATCGCCCGGCGCGCGGGAACCTGGCCGCGGCGGCATCGGCGGTTGCGGCCGCGGACCGCGACGTGTTCGCGCTGGAACTCGAGGCGGTCACCGTCGAGCGATTCTGCGACGCTTGGGTACAACAGGAGCGCCTGGTCCGCCTGCGCGAGGCGGCGCGCTTCGCGACCGTCGCGGCGACCGCGGCCGCCGAGCGACTCCGCTCGGGCGCGGCACCCGCTCACGAGGAGTCGCGCGCCCGTGCGTTTCTCGCGATGCGCGAGATCGAGCGGGATCGCACCGAACGAGACCTGGCGGCGGCCCGGCGACGTCTGGCGCTCCAGTGGAGCGACGACGCATCCGCGTTCGACTCGCTGGCGCTCGCGCCGGTGGGCGCGCCGGCCGTGCCGCCATGGGACACGCTCGCGGCGCGCCTGGCACTACACCCCGAGACACGACGAGGCGAGGCCGAGCGGCAGCGCGAGAGCGAGCAACTGCGGTTGGCGCGCGCCCAGCGCGTGCCCGACGTCACGCTCGGAGCCGGTTACCGCCGGCTGGCGGAGGTGCCGGGTGCGGGCTTCCTCGTGACGCTCTCGCTGCCGCTGCCGATCCGCGGCCCGGGCGCGGGTGCGGTTGGCGCGGCGCTCGCGATGCGCTCCGCGACCGAAGCGCGCACGAGCGCCGTGCGTGCGCGTGCGCTCGCCGAGTTGCGCGCCGCGCACGAGCGACTGTCCGCCGCGATGACCGCGAACCGCGAGGTGCGCTCGCGCGTGCTGCCGGCGGCCGAGGAGGCACTGCGAACGCTCACCGCGAGCTTTCGGTCCGGGCGGTTCTCGTACCTCGAGATCCAGGAGGGTCAGCGCGGCCTGCTCGAAGCCCAGACCTTGTACATCGAGACCACCGCCGAAGTCTGGCGTGCACGCCTCGAACTCGAACGCTGGATCGGAGTGCCGCTCGTCGAGCGCGGCGCCGGTGAACAGGAGATCCGATGAACGCGAGGACCCAGACACGAAGCGCACGCGGCCCGCTCCCAGTGAAGTGGCTGGCATTGCTGGGCCTGCTACTACTCGCCGGTTGCGGGCGCCAGAAGGCCGCGACGGACGGCGAGCACGCCGACGGCCATGCCGATGAAGCCGCGCACGCCGCCGAACGCGGATCGCACGGCGGCCGACTGTTCGAAGGCGACGGAGTCCGACTCGAGCTGCAGATCTTCGAGCAGGACGTGCCGCCCGAGTACCGCGCCTATCTCACCGACGACAAGGGCCAGCCGCTCGATCCTCGCGGCGCCACGCTCTCGGTGGCGCTCGACCGCTTCGCCGGCCGCCGCGACAGCCTGCTGTTCAGTCACAAGGGGGATCACCTCCGCAGCGTGGGCACGGTGGACGAGCCACACTCGTTCCTCGCGCGCATCCATCTCGATCGCGAGGGACGCCGGCAGACGTGGTCGTACGAACAGGAGGAAGGCCGCGTCGAGTTGTCGCCGGAGGCGGTCGCGGCCGGCGGCATCGAAACGGCCACCGCGAGCGCGCGCCGCATCGACGTGCGGATCGAGACGACTGGCGAGATCCGCCTGAACGCCGATCGCGTGGTGCAGGCCCGGCCCCGGTTCGCGGGCGTCATCCAGCGGCTGCCGCGCCAACTTGGTGACCGCGTCCGCGCGGGCGAGCTGCTCGCGGTCGTCCACAGCAACGAGAGCCTGGCGGACTACGAGATCGTGGCTCCCCTGGCGGGCACGATCGTGGCGCGGGGCGCGGCCCTGGGCGAGGCCGTGAACCAGGAGAGCATCCTGTTCACGATTGCCGACCTGTCGAGCGTGTGGGCGGACTTCGCACTCTATCCGCAGCTCGCGACGCGGGTGCGGACCGGCCAGAAGGTCACCATCCGCGCCGAGGGACCTCCTCCGCAGCAGACCGAGGGCAGGGTGAAATACGTCGGCCCGCTGCTCGAGCAAGACACGCGCATCTCCTACGGCCGGGTCGTGCTCGCGAATCCAAACGGCCGCTGGGCGCCTGGGCTGTTCGTGACGGCCGCGATCACGGTGGAGACTGTGCCTGCCGCGCTCGCGGTGCCGGAGATGGCGATCGTGCGCACGACCCGAGGCCCGGCGGTGTTCCGTGCTGACGGGACGACGTTCGAGCTGCAGCCGGTCGAGACCGGGCGGACGGACGGAGAGTGGACCGAGATCCTCTCCGGTCTCGCGGCCGGCGACCGCTACGTCACTCGCAACGCGTTCCTGCTCAAGGCCGAGCTCGGCAAGTCGGAGGCGACCCATGACCACTGATCGCTTCCGCGTACGCAAGGAGGCGCCCGATGCTTGAGCGCGTCCTCAGGTTCGCCATCCTCCAGCGCTCGCTGGTCGTGCTGGGGGCCGTGGGCATCGCGGTGCTGGGACTCTTTCAGTTCACGCGACTGCCCATTGACGCCGTGCCCGACATCACCACGGTGCAGGTGCAGGTCAACACGGTCGTCGAAGGCATGTCGCCGGTCGAGGTCGAGCGGCGCATCACGTTCCCGATCGAGACCGCCATGGCCGGGCTGCCCGGCCTCTCCGAGTCACGGTCGCTCTCGCGCTATGGCCTGTCGCAGGTGACGATCGTGTTCCGCGACGGCACCAGCATCTACTTCGCGCGCCAGCTGGTGAACGAGCGGCTGCAGGAGGCGCGGGCCGGATTGCCCGAAGGCGCCGACCCGCAGATGGGGCCCATCGCCACCGGACTCGGCGAGATCTTCATGTGGACGGTCGAGGCGGAGCCAAGCGCCCTGCGACCCGACGGCACGTCGTACACCGCCACGGACCTGCGCGAGATCCAAGACTGGATCATCAAGCCGCAGCTTCGCACCGTGCCGGGCGTGACCGAAGTCAACACCATCGGCGGTTACCGCAAGCAATACCACGTCACGCCAGACCCCTCGCGACTCATCGCCTATGGACTCACGCTCCGCGACGTGGAGCTGGCGATCACGAACAACAACAGCAGCGCCGGCGGTGGCTACATCGATCACAAGGGCGAACAGTACCTGGTCACGGCCAGCGGGCGCATCGCGAGCCCCGCGGACATCCGCCGCATCGTCGTCGCCACGCGCGACGGCGTTCCGATCCACGTGCACGAGGTGGCGCACGTGGGCGAGGGACGCGAACTGCGCACCGGCGCCGCCACCGAGAACGGCCAGGAGGTGGTGCTCGGCACGGCGTTCATGCTGATCGGCGAGAACAGCCGCACGGTGTCCCAGCGGCTTGCCGCTCGACTGGAGCAGGTGCAACGCAGTCTTCCCGCCGGAGTGCTCGCGCGCACGGTCTACGACCGCACCAAGCTCGTGGACGCGACGCTCGAGACGGTCAAAAAGAACCTGCTCGAGGGCGCGGTGCTGGTGATCGTGGTGCTGTTCCTGTTGCTCGGGAACTTCACCGCCGCGCTCATCGTGGCGCTGGTCATCCCGCTCTCCATGCTGTTCGCCGTTTCCGGCATGGTGGCGGGCCGCATCAGTGCCAACCTGCTGAGCCTCGGGGCCATTGACTTCGGCATCATCGTGGATGGCGCCGTGGTGATCGTGGAGAACATGCTACGACGCTTGGGGGCGAGGCAACACCAGGTGGGACGGTTGCTCACGCTCACGGAGCGCCTGCATGAGAGCCTCGTGAGCGCAGTCGAGGTGGCGCGGCCCACGCTGTTCGGCGTGGGCATCATCATGATCGTCTACCTGCCGATCCTCACGCTCACCGGGATCGAGGGCAAGATGTTCCGCCCCATGGCCCAGGTCGTGTTGCTGGCACTGGGCGGCGCGCTGGTGTTGTCGTTCACGCTGGTTCCCGCATTGGTGGCCATGCTGCTGCGCGGCAAGATCTCCGAGGTCGAGAGCCCGGTCATCCGTGCCACGCGAGGAGCGTACCTGCCCGCGCTCCGGTGGGCGATGCGCTTTCGCGTTCAGGTGGTCGTCGCGGCCGTCGTGCTGGTGGCGGGATGCGCGGCGCTCGCGGCTCGCATGGGCAGCGAGTTCGTGCCCACGCTGGACGAACGCGACATCGCAATCCACGCGTTGCGCATTCCCGGTACGAGCCTCGAGCAGGCGGTGAGGATGCAGGGTGGGGTCGAGCAGACCCTGAGCAGCTTCCCCGAGGTGGAGCGTGTGTTCGCCAAGATCGGCACAGCCGAGATCGCGACCGACCCCATGCCCCCCAGCGTGGCGGACGTGTTCGTCATCCTCAAACCTCGAGAGGAGTGGCCGAACCCACGTCGCGCCAAGCCCGACTTGATCGCCGCCATGGAGCAAAAGCTCAACCTGCTCCCGGGCAACGTCTACGAGTACACGCAGCCCATCCAGATGCGCTTCAACGAACTCATCGCGGGAGTCCGCGCCGACGTGGCGGTGAAGGTGTTCGGCGACGACCTCGACGCCATGCTCGCTTCGGCGAACGACATCGCGCGCGTGTTGCGAGGCATCCCGGGAGCCGCCGACGTGAAGGTGGAGCAGGTGAGCGGGCTTCCCATCCTCACCATCGAGGTGGATCGCGATGCCACGGCTCGCTACGGGCTGAACGTCGCCGACGTCCAGGGCGTTATCCGCACCGCGCTCGCGGGGAGCGTGGCGGGGCAGGTGTTCGAGGGCGACCGACGGTTCGACATCGTCGTGCGGCTCCCGGAAGCCGTGCGCAGCGATCTCCGCCGGTTGGAGATGCTGCCCATCCCGGTGGTGGCTTCGGCACGCTCGTTGCTGCCGGGGGCTCTGCCTTCGGCGCACGCCGCGGCCACGACGGAGTTCATCCCGTTGGGGGTCGTGGCGAAGCTGCGGCTCGAGGAGGGACCCAACCAGGTCAGCCGCGAGAACGGCAAGCGCCGCGTGGTGGTGCAGGCGAACGTCCGAGGTCGCGACATCGGCGGATTCGTGCGCGATGCGCAGCAGGCCGTGACTCGGGAGGTGACCGTGGCCACGGGGAACTGGCTCGTGTGGGGTGGGCAGTTCGAGAACATGATCGCCGCGCGCACTCGCCTCACCATCGTTGTGCCGGTGGCGCTGCTGCTCATCTTCCTGCTGCTGTTCGGGGCGTTCGGGTCGCTCAAGGACGCGCTGCTGGTGTTCAGCGGTGTACCGATGGCGCTCACCGGCGGCGTGTTGGCACTGGTGCTCCGCGGCCTCGCGTTCTCGATCACCGCCGGCGTGGGCTTCATCGCGCTCTCGGGGGTCGCGGTGCTGAACGGCGTCATGCTGCTGTCGTTCATCCGGCAACTGCGGGCCGAGGGCCGGCCGCTCGAGACCGCACTCATTGAAGGCTGTTCCACGCGCTTGCGGCCGGTGCTCATGACGGCGCTGGTGGCTTCGCTGGGGTTCGTGCCGATGGCGCTCGCCACCGGCACCGGGGCCGAGGTCCAGCGGCCGCTGGCCACCGTGGTGATCGGCGGGATCGTGTCCTCGACGCTGCTCACGCTGCTGGTGCTGCCGGTGCTCTACCGGCTGGTGCATCGCGACGTCGAGAAGGAGGTGGAGATCTAGGTTCGCCGCCGCCGAAGGCCACTCAATGTCGAGTGGAGTCCGCCGCCGCGTCGCCGGTCTTCCGCGTCGTGTCGGCAGGCGCGGGCAGCTTCGTCGCCTGCCAATTCACCACCTGCCATTTCCCGCGCCGTTTGAGGAAGGTGCCGCTGTTCAGGTAATTCGCGATCTCGGTCTTGCCCTCCTTCACGGTGGCGCCGACCAGGCGGAACGCGACGATGGCGGTGCTCCCGTACTGCTGGATACGGACGTCCTCGGCGGAGTAGGTCGTCGCGGCGTCGCCGGGCTTGGGCGCGGGCGCCGAACGCACATCGCGCAGGATGTCAGCCTTGCGGACCCGCCGTCCCGAGGAACCGGTGTAGATCAAGTCCTCGGCCCAGAAGCGATCATGCACCGCGGCGTCGTTGCGAGAAGCGCCGGCGAGGAACTCCCGAAGTAGTCGGGTGAGTTCGGCGGCATCGGGCGCGGTCTGAGCGTGTACTCCGACGGCCAGCGCCAGCAGCAGGCACGTGGATGCGATGGTGCGCAGCATGGTCCTCCTTCCTTGCTGGGAGCGATGCTCGTACCTGACTACTCGCCGTACATCTCCGTGATGACGCGGCGTAGGGCGGCTGCATCGCGCTTGTTGAGCGAACCGATCTTGTCACCGAGACGCACCTTGCTGACGGTGCGGATCTGGTCCACGGCGACCTCTGCCGGGCGACCGGCACACCGGATCTGTAGCCGGGAGCGCCAAGCGGCGTGCAACTGACTGGTCAAGGGACAGACCGTTACCGTGGGCAGGACTCGATTGAGCGCGTCGAGACTGACGATCACTGCGGGGCGGGTCTTGGCCATCTCGGCGCCCTGGATCGGATCAAGTGCCGTCCAACGGATCTCGTAGCGTCTCATCGGCGCTTACGCGACCGCGGTTTGGCCCGGTAGCGGGCCGTGGGTTCCGCGACGCGGCCCTTCAGGTCCGCTTGCCAGGGGATGTCCTCCAACCCGTCGGCTGCCGTCGTGTCCCAGGCGCGCCAGTCCTCACGACTTGCCGCCATCTCACGCGCCGTCGCTTCCCAAGACAGTTTTTCCACTGCCGGACCGGTCGGTCGCAAAAGGATGCCCTCGCTCCGCTCCTCCATCAGCACGATCTCGCCGATGCGATAACGCCGCAGCGACGCTGCCGGCAGTCGCACGCCGCGCGAGTTCCCGATTCGCGCCACCTTCAGCTTCACGATTGCCATGTGATTACTGTAATAACATCTGACTGAAACCGCAAGGGTTCGCCGATTCGGCCCGCCCGTGAATCGCCCCCAAGTCCATGCCCCGCCCCGCCGATGACAGGGAGGACTCGTTTGGGGGATCCCTCGTGTTCCGTCGCTTCGTCATCGCCGCGGCCGTTCTGACGGCTATCGTGCTGGTGTTGCGCGCTGCACCCACGCCGCCGCCCAGCTCGTCGGTCCTTGGGGCCATGGGGCGCGGGCCCGTCGTGGTGCTCGTGCACGGGCTCGGTTCGAATGCCAACCACTGGCTTCCGGTCGCTCGCGAGCTCGCGCGCGACCATCGCGTGGTGTTGGTGGAACTTCCCGGGCACGGCCTCGCGCCCATGGCCACGCCGTTCTCACTCGAGCAGGCGACACTCGCGTTGGACCGCGCCATCCTCGAGCAGTCGCCGTCGCCGGTGGTACTGGTCGGGCACTCGGTCGGGGGATTGGTGGCCGCCACCGAGGCGCTGCGCGCGCCCACGCGCGTGCGTGCGCTCGTTCTGGTCGAGACCGCACTTCGACCCCAGATGACGTTCGCGGAACGCGACACACTCATGGCGATGTTCGATCGCGACTGGGAGGGCACGCTCCGCTCGGTCTATTCGAGTTTCGGGCGCGATTCGAGCCAGGGCGAGGTGCTGTGGGCCGAGGCCACGCAAGTGGAGCGCGCCGGGATGCGCGCGTGGCTCCCGGTGGCGCTGTCCACCGACCTGTCCAGCGAAGTGGCGGCACTCGCCATGCCGGTGCTGGCGATGCTCGCGCCGCATTCCTGGGAAGCCGGCGAGACGTGGGAGCACGCCGCGCGCGCGCTCGGCTACCAGCGCATCCCGCGACTCGAAGGCGAGCGCGTGGAGGGCTGCGGGCATTTCATCATGCTCGACCAGCCACGCGTGCTCGCCCGCGCGATCCGCCGCATCGCCGCCGCGACCGGCGAACCGATGGTGGCGTTGCGCTGACGCGCGCTACTCAAGGAAACGTGAACGAAGCGCCGCTCTTGCCGGACAGGCGCTGCTTCATGCCCGCCCGCGCCAGCCACTGCATGAACTCGCGCGAGCCGGGAAAGCCCTCGAGCCGGTCGAGCGCCTTGCCGTCCGCGCCCACCACCACGAGCGTCGGGAACGCGGTCGCGCCGTGCGCGCGTTGAAGCGAATCCACGAGCGCCGAGTTGCGGCCGTCCTCGCGCTGCCGGTCCACCACCCGCACGGGCACCACCAGTTGCGACAGCGTGTTCGCCAGCTTCTCGTCGGCGAACACCTCCTCCTGCATCTGCACGCACGGCGCGCACCACTCGGCAGTGAAGTCGTAGAAGATGGGCTTGCCCGTGGCCTGTGCCCGCGCGGGAGCCGCGGCGGCCGGCACCCACGACACCAAGTCGGGGCGACGGGGCGGGTGGCGCTCCTCGTAAATGCCCAGCACGACGCGCGCCACGAGCAGCACGCCGGCCACGATCCACAACCACGCGGGGTCGCGGCGCGTGGGTCCGGCCGGGTGCATGGCGTCAGTCGGCGGCATACGAGAGTTCCCGGCGATTGAACCTCGCGATGCCCACGGCGAGTGCCAGGGCCACGGTGGAGGCCCACGACGCGATGGCGAACCACGACGGCGGCGCCTGTGTCACGAGCCACGCCCACGAGAGCTGCGGCCCGAGCACGCCCTGCAGCTCGGTGCTCAGGCGCTGGAGCCAGCCCCACTGCTTGAGCAGGGCGAGCCCCGAGAGCATCTGGATGACGAAGAACGTGCCCACGTAGATCCCCAGGTCGCCGAGCCCGCCGGCGAGCGTGGACAGCATCACCAGGATGGCGGCATGTCCGGCGATGGTCGTGGCGGCCTCGAGCAGCATGCGCACCACCTCGAGTGGCGCCGGGGGCGCGCCGCGCAGCAACAGCACGAGTGTGCCGAGCGCGAATATGAGCGCGGTCAGTCCGAACGCTCCGAGGCTGGCGGCGAACCAACGATTGATCAGATAGGCAGGGCGCGTGACCGGGCGCACGAGCAGCAACTGCAGCGTGCCGGACGACACGTCCTGGCCCACCGCGCCGGCGGCGAGGATCAGCGCGATCGGCGCGGCGATGCCGCCCAGCAGCGAGAGCTGGCCGGTGATGGCCACGCCGCCCAGTGGGAACAGCGTGACGAGCGCCAGGAGTCCCAGCCGCATCGGGCTCGTGAAGCGCTGGCGCAGGAACGCCAGGACGAGCGTGGGGTTCATGCGGCACCTCCCGTGAACAGCCGCTCGAGGCGGCCCTCCTCGGGCAGCGCCTCGATCACCGCGCAGCCCTCGTGCAGGAGTGCGGCGATCAGCCGCGTGGCGCCCGCGTCATCGGTCACGGCGAAGCGAGCGTCCGGCGCGGACCAGGCGCGGAACGCAGCCCCGGCAGCCGCGGCCACCGCCGCCAGCCGCTCGCTGGTCGGCGCCGGATGCTCGGTCGAGAGCCTCACGCGCAGCACGCGAGCGTGCTGCGCGCCGGCGCGCATGGTCTCCATGGCCTCGACTCGGCCCTGCTTCACGAACACCACGCGATGGCAGACGCGCTCCACCTCCGCCAACTGGTGCGAATTGATTAGTATCGTCGCGCCGGAGGCCGACAACTCGGAAAGTATGTCGCGGAACACGACGATGCCGGCGGGATCCACGCCCGAGACGGGTTCGTCCAGGTAAAGGAAGCGCGGGTTCCCGATGAGGCTCTGGGCGAGCGCCAGCCGCTGCAACATGCCTCGCGAATAGCGGCCCACTCGGCGCGAGTGAGCCTCGGTGTCGAGACCCACGCGGTCGAGCAGGCGCACGCAGGCTTCGCGCCGGTCTGCCTCCGGCAGACCCGCGAGCGAGCAGTGGTAGCGCATGAACTCCATGCCACTCATCCAGCGGTCCAGCACGAGACGCTCGGGCAGGTAGCCCGTCGCGGCGCGCACCGCCAGGTCGTCCACCTCGCGACCGTCGATCGTGATGCGCCCGGAGTCGGGGAGCAGGAACCCCAACAGGCAGCCGAGCAGCGTGGTCTTGCCGGCGCCGTTGGGGCCGATGATGCCCACGGTCTCGCCTGGCTTGATCGAGAGCGACACTCCAGCCAGTGCAACCGTGCGCCCGCCCATGCCACGGAGGCCGCGCGCGTAGCTCTTGACCAACTCCTCGACGACAATGGCAGGCAAGTCGGCTTCTCCGATGGGTGCGACGTCCGTGGGCGGGGACTACGCGGCCGTCACCGGCCGGGTTGCGTCCCGGCTCAGCGCGAGAGTTCGTCCTTGTACACCTTGCCGCCTTTCATCACCCAGCGCACGCGCTCCAGCTCGGTCACGTCGCGCGTGGGGTCGCCGCTCACCGCGATCATGTCGGCGTAAGCACCCTTCGCCACCACGCCCACCTTGCCCGACCAGCCCATCAACTCGGCGGCCGAGAGCGTGGCTGAGCCGATCGCCTGGATCGGCGTCATGCCCAGGTCAGTGTAGACCTTGAACTCCTTGGCCTGCGTGCCGTGCGCGAATACGCCCGCGTCGGTGCCGAACGCGATCTTCACGCCGTGCTTCACTGCTAGCCGGAATGCCGCATGCATGTGGCCGTGTACCGCGCGCGCCTTCTCGAGGCTCTGCTCGGGGATCTTGAGCGGATTGCCCGGTGCGATGATGGGCTCGACCACGTACAGCGTGGGCACGTACCATGTACCGTTCTTCTTGAGCGCCGCGACGACCTCGGCGTCCATGTAGGTGCCGTGCTCGATGGAGCGGGCGCCGGCGTTGCTCACCCAGATCATGCCCTCCTTGCCATGGCAATGCGCGGCCACGAAGCGCCCCAGCCGGTTCGCCTCGTCGCACGCGGCGCGCATCTCGTCGCGCGTGTACGTGGTGTGGCGCGGGTCGTCGTTGGCCGACAGCACGCCGCCGGTGGCGAGGATCTTGATGACATCCGCACCTTGCTGCACGTCGAAGCGCACCTTCTTCCGCACCTCGTCCACGCCGTCGGCCACGCCGTTCGCGAGGTCATTGCACCAGTGGTAGTCGAGCGCGTTGCGGTCGTCGCCGTGACCGCCGGTCATGGACAGCGACCACGTGGCCACTTGCAGCCGCGGGCCGGGGATCTCGCCGGCGTTGATGGCGTCGCGCAACGACACGTCCACCAGTTCGTCGCCGCCCACGTCGCGACAGGTGGTGAAGCCCGCCTCGAGTGTGGCGCGCACGTTGTTGACACCCGCGATGGCGCTGCGCGCCGCCGGGCTCTTGAGCCGCGACATGCGATCCACGCCGACGCGATTGCCGAGGTGAGTGTGCGCATCGATCAGCCCGGGGAGCAGCGTGGCGTCGCCCAGGTCCTTGACCGGAAGATCCGAGGGCGCGGCGGCGAGCACCGATTCCACCGTGTCGCCCGACACCACCACCCAGACCGGGCCCCGCACGGCGTTCGCGCGCACGTCCACGAAGTGCGCCGCGCGCACGGCGAAGCGATCGGCGTGTGCGGCGGGGGCTGAAAGCTGGGAGATCGCCAGAGCTGCGGCGGCCGCAGCTAGTGGGAGCGAGCGCATGGATTCCTCCGGGGAAGGGGCAGGCAAGCGAGCGCGCAGTGTGCCGGAGCGGGCCCGGGCGTCACAAGCACGGCGGCGGTGCTGGGTTTGCAAGGGCGCGCGCGGGCCTGCTACCTACTTGAGCTCGTACTCCAGCGTGGCCACGACGCGCAGGACCTTTTCCAGTTGGCTTCCCTCCGGGATGCCAGGGGCCTGATCGCGCGGCAGGATCTCGAACTGCCCCTGCGTGGCGCGGCGGATGGTGCCGACACGCGCGCCGGAACGCTTGGCGAACTCGGACGCCGCCTCGCGCGCGCTGGCGGTGGCCTCGGCGAGCATGGCAGGCTTGAGCTCGTTCAAGCGGGTGAACAGGTAAGTGGGTCCCGTTCCCCAGCCGCCACCGCTCGACAGCGCGACGCCCGAGGCCACCAACTCTCCCACGCGCTGGCTCGCCTCGCGGATGCGCTCGGGCTCATCCGTGCGCGCGACGAGCGTGGCGTTGATGGCGAAACGTGCCGCGCCGGGGCTGCCCTCGTACGGGTTCGATCGCTTGTCGGTGACCTCGAGCGAGAGCAGCTCGACCTTGGCCGAGTCGATGCCGTAGGTGGCGAAGAACCGGCGCACGGCGCGCTGGTCGGTGGCGATCTTGTCCTGCGTGGGCCCAAGCTCCATGCCCGAGGCGACGATGCGCATGGGCCACAGCGCGATGTCGGCCTTGACCGCGCGTTCGGCCACGCCCTTGACCGTCACCGAGCGGTCCGCGAGCCGAAAGCGCTGCACCCCGCCACCGATTGCCCCGCCCGCGACGACGATGGCGATGGCGAGGACCAGCGTGTGGAGCAAGGGGCGCGGGGTCATGGCAAGGGCTCTTCTACAGACTTACTCGCATCGGTTCCCAATCGGAGCTTCCGGACCGGGCTACGAAGTCCGGGTTCACCCGTGTCCCATCCTTTGAGTTCCCAGAGTTCCAGACTCAGCCGCCACGTCTCGAGCACTCGTTCGGCGGGCGACAGGGAAGCCCAGAACTCGCGGTCGGCGCGGTCGCTCTCGGGGCCGAGCCGCAGCTTGCGCGTCCCGGTGATCTTGGGAACGTGGTCAGGCATAGGACCGCGACGATAGCATGACCCCGTCACTCCTATCGGCGCTCCGCGGGGTCAGCGCGCCTCGGTCCCACCGACCCGTTATTTCCCGCCGGGCAACGCCTCCGTCACATGCCCGAGACATGCCCGCAGCTATCGTTCCTGGCGCAAGGGGATGCGAAGCCACCCTCCGGCAGAGGATCGAAACGGTCGGCAGACCGGGTCCCGGGCCGGCGAAGACGGGCGGCGTAGTTCCCCACCCAATGACGCGGCATGCTGGTGCGCGAGCGCCGTTCACGGGCCACGAGCCCCGGCCTCGTCGGCCGGACTGCCGCAGGCAACGCCGGGGCCCGCCACCAGGTCGGAACTCGGCGTCTCGCCGTTTGCGTCTCGGACTCGCCGCCCTTCGCGCTTTCCGCCCGCCGCCTGCCCGCTCGGAAAGACGGAAGCCCTCGCGGGCTCCCCGCGAGGGCTTCGTCGCTACGGCTGAATCAGGCGCTGACGGCGATCGCTTCCCGCCGTTCGGCGTCCACCGGGACACGCCGCCCGCCGCTGGTGTTCCCGTCGCCCCGGCACTCGCTGTGCAAGTGCATCGAGAAGTGCTGATCGTGCCGTCCCAGCTCGCGCAGCGCGAGCCACAGCAACTCGCCGCGACGCGCCTGGCTCAGGGACTTGAGCCCCGGCGGCGTGCGCACCAGGTCCCCCCAGCGGGCCGCGGGCAGGGTGGTGAGAGCGACATGCGCGCCGAGGTAGGTGGTCTCGAGCTCCAGCAGGATCGAACCGCGCGTTCGCGGGCCGCTGGCCAGGGCGAGCATGGGCTCTCCGGAGGCGATGGCGCCGATGCGCCGGAGGTGGGCCACGCAGCTCTCGGCGAGCTCCCGGGCGGTGTGGCCGCAGCCGGTATCGCGATGGTCGAACCGTTCGACCGGGAACATTCGCAGCATTCGTACCAGCTTCTTCATCTCGTGCGCCAGAACTTGTGTGTACGCCTTCCGAACGAACTGCATCTCGAAGACCACGAGGCCTCCTGTGCGTTCCGCCCGCGGGGCCGCTTGGCGGGCCGGGGGATGAGGTCCCGGCAGCAACAGGATGCCCGTGTTCGGGGCACGTGCCGGTGACGTCCGTGTGTCGGCCGTGAAACTTCCAGCGGGCCAAGGCCCGCCCGGTCACCTCCGCAGCAGGGTGAGCCCGATCTCGAACGCGATCAGGATCACGATGATCAACTCGAGCATCTCGCCGCGTCTCGCCAGTGACTCGGCGTTCAGCATGTCGTAGGTGCCACGCACGATAGCGATCTTCCGTTCGATGCCGCTCCGCCAGGTCCGTTCGCGGAAATCCAGCAGCGCCTGAGCGTACACCCGGGCGAGGTACACGTCATCCGTCACCTTGAGCGAGTTCTCCACGCGCTCGATCAGCTCCACGGAGTCGGCCACGCGCTGCTGCAGCATCTCGAGCAGCCGGCTGTAGCGCCGGCCGATCAAGTGATAGCCCTGCCTGGCTTGGAGAAACCGGGTCTGGATCGCGGGCACCTCCGTGTCGAGGATGGCGTCGTACCAGCGCAACTCCAACAGTTGCGCGTTCGCGAACTCCAGCACGTACTGCACGTCGGTGTCTTCGCGCACGGGTTCCACCACCAGCGCCGTCGCCCAGGTGAGCACCGCGAGGTCGTCCTCGAAGTAAGAGAGCCTCGCCGAGAGCAGGTCCTTGCGCGCTGACGCGGCGAGCGGGCGCGACTCGCCGAGCAGCAACCGCGAGATGTCGCCGTCCTGGAGCTCCGCGGGCGAAAACGGAGTGCCGTCGGCGGTGAGCAGCTGATGCACGCGGAAGACCGTGTAGTCCTCGGTGAGGTGCGACACGCCGGGTTGCTCGATCGCGGGCGCGATGCGCGCGAGCAACCGGTCACGTGCCTGCACCAGCAGCTCGTGCCAGGGCACGGCTGCCAGCTCGGCGCCCCAGGCGGCGAATGCGTTCCAGCCGAGCCCCGGGTGGGCGCCCACGCGGGCGCGCAGCGACACCACGCCGAAGTCGAACACGCGCGCCGAATACTCCACTTCTACCGGTCGGCCGGCGATCACCACGCTATCGTTGCCCAGGCTCGCGGTGACCGGCGGGTTCGGGATCTGGATGGTCTGCGCCTCGCCACGCGACGGTCGCCGGCGCTCGGGCGCGCTCGTGGCGAGCAGGTCGAACGCCCGGTCGAGCGCGATGGCGTAGCCCACGTCGAACAGCCGGTAGACGATGGCCTCGCCGTGGACGCGGGGTTCGGAGGGCTCGGGGGTGGGGCTCATCAGCCCAGCATACGGTATACGTCGAGCGGGGGGAGCGCCGCGGGAAAGCCCTGCCGCGCCTGCGTTTGACCGGCCCACCGGGCCGGGGATTCGCGCTCTGATGCGTCGGGGAGCACGTTGAATCAGCTATTGATTAACGGGGGTCAAATTGACATAATTGCGGGAGAGCGAAGGGCTTGTCTCCGCGCGCAGGAAGCTTGCGATGCCCCCCGCATCGATTCTCGGAGGGCGACACTAAACAATGCGAGCATCCTTGTGGGCGGTCCTACTCACGGTCAGTAGCCGCGCAGCGCTGGCGGCTGACGGCATCCACTGGACGATCGTGGGTCCGACTTCGGTCGCGTTCGATTGGCGCGGTCCCGAGACGATGTTGGAGTGCGGCACGTCGGCCGGGACTTACACGAAGACGGCGCTCGCGCTGACTCCGCAGCCAACTCCCGACTCGTCGCCGGGCCCGTATCAGGAGACGATCCTCGAGGGGCTCGTCTCGAACACGCTCTACTACTACCGGATCGGCGACGGCCCCGAGCACACGTTTCGGACGCCGCCGCCCGCCGGGAGCAGCGATTTCTGGTTCGCCGTGCAAGCCGACATCGGCAGCAGCCTGGCCTACTCGGTGATCGCGCCGACGCAAGCTCAGATCGCGGCGAACGAAGCGGCCATCCCGGGTGATGATCGCCCCCGGTTCGTGCTGGTGCCCGGTGACCTGACCTACGGCGACCAGAATGGCGCCGACGATGTGGACGCGCATTTCAATGACGTCCAGGTCTGGTCGCAGGACGCGGCCTACATGCCGTCGTGGGGAAACCACGAGTGGCAGTGTCCCCCGCCCGACTGCTCCAGACCCGACAACTTGAACAACTACGAAGGTCGCTTCGTGCTGCCGAACAGCCAGAGCATCTCGGGAGCGAACGCGGCCGGCGGCAACGGGCCCGCGGACGACTGGGGCTGGTTCGATTACGGGAACGCCCGGTTCATCTCCATGCCCGCGCTGGATATGGCGGGCTCCCGCCCCGAATGGGCGACCGCAGTGGCCCCCATCATGGCCGAGGCGCAGGCCGATCCGTCGATCACGTTCATCGTGGTGTACGGGCATTTTCCGGCCTGGCACTCCGGCAGCGACCATTCCGACGACGAGGGGCTCCAGGCCACGCTCACGTCATTGCGTGCGAGCTATCCCAAGTTCTTCGTGTCGTTCCACGGTCACAGCCACCACTACGAGCGCACGAATCCGTTCGCGACCAACGGCGTCCTGAGCACGGTGACGGGCGGCGGGGGCTCCGCCTGCGGCGGCATCTCGAGCACGCAGCCCGCGTGGTCGGCGGCGCGAGCCAACGAGGCGCATCATCTCAAGATCCACGTGGGTCTCGATTTCATCGAGGGCTGGGCGATCTGCGGGCCGAGCGGTGCCAGTGGCTGCGACGACAACTGCACGCCGGGCACCGTGCTCGACCACTGGTCGTTCTTCGTCGGCGAGCCCGTGGGTGTGGGCGACCAACCGAAGCCCCCGACTATCCGCGAGGACGTGTTCTTCGATGTGGCGGGGCGCCGTGTCGAGCAACCGTTGCAGAGCGGAATCTACTTCCGCATGCGCGCCGGCGTGCGCCAGGTCGTGATCGTTCGCAAGTAGCAGCCATCCGTACGCTGCGTGCCCGAGCAAGAAAGCCGCGGGCCCCGTCGTGCGTGACGA